>JBPCQY010000050.1:0-6031 GCA_050997635.1 Nocardioides sp. | reverse complement strand
GGTACGACGGCATCGGTGGTCAGCACCACCAGCATCGTGGCCAGCTGGGGAGCGAGCATGCCGGCGCCCTTGGCCATCGCGCCGATCGACCAGCCGGCCCCCTCCACCACGACCTGCTTGGTACGCGAGTCCGTGGTGAGGATGGCCTGAGCACAGTCGTCGCCACCTGCCGTGGCAAGTGCTCCGTACGCCGCGTCGACACCGGCGAGCACCCGATCGCGGTCGTTGGCCAGACCGATCAGCCCGGTGGAGCAGACGACGACGTCGACGGCCCCGATGTCGAGCCGATCAGCGACCCGTTCGGCCACGGCGTGCGTGGTCGCGAAGCCGTCCGGGCCGGTGTAGCAGTTCGCGCCGCCGGAGTTGAGCACCACGGCCCGCACGACCCCGTCCTTGACCACCTCCCGGCTCCACAGCACGGGGTTGGCCTGGCAGCGGTTGGCGGTGAAGACGCTCGCCGAGTCGTACGTCGGGCCGTCGTTGACGACCAGCGCCACGTCGCGGGCGCCGGTCGACTTGAGACCGGCCGCGACGCCGGCGGCACGGAAGCCGGCGGGGTGGGTGACGCTCATTCGTGGTCCCCGCGGAAGCGCGAGCGAAGCGAGTGGTTGCGTGGGGTGAACTTCATGGCGAGACCCCCACGGTGGTCAGGCCCAGGGTCTCGTCGAGGCCGAGGGCGAGGTTGAGGCACTGCACGGCGGCGCCGGCGGTGCCCTTGGTCAGGTTGTCGACGGCGCCGACCGCGACGAACCGTCCGGCGGCGGCATCGACGCCCACCTGCAGGTGCACGGCATTGGCACCGTGCACGGCCTTGGTCTGCGGCCACCGACCCTCGGGCAGCAGGTGCACGAACGGCTCCCCGTCGTACGCCTTGGCGTACGCCGCGCGCGCATCGTCGGACGTGATGCCGGGGACGACGGGCGCCGAGCAGGTGGCGAGGATGCCGCGTGCCATCGGCACCAGCAGCGGCGTGAAGCTGACCCGCACCTCGCCGGCGATGAGCCCGGAGAGGTTCTGGGTGATCTCCGGCGTGTGCCGGTGCCCCCCTCCCACGGCGTACGCCGAGGCGTTGCCCAGCACCTCGCTGCCGAGCAGATGCGGTGCGGCCTTCTTGCCGGCGCCACTGGTGCCCGAGGCCGCGACGACCACGACGTCCGGCTCGACCAGGCCGGCCGCCACCGCGGGCGCGAGCGACAGCGACGAGACGGTCGGATAGCAGCCGGGGACGGCGACCCGCGTGGCGCCGCGCAGCAGGTCGCGCTGCCCGGGCAGCTCGGGCAGCCCGTAGGGCCAGCACCCTGCGTGCTCGCTGCCGTAGAAGGCGGTCCACGCGACCGGGTCGGTGAGCCGGAAGTCGGCACCGCAGTCGATGACCACGGTGTCCTCCTCCAGCTCGGCGGCCAGCGGCCCGGACTGCCCGTGCGGGAGCGCCAGGAACACCACGTCATGCCCCGAGAGGGTGCGCGGCGTGGTCTCCTCGAGCACCCGGTCGGCCAGCGGGAGCAGGTGCGGCTGCAGGCCGCCCAGCGGCAGGCCGGCGCTGCCGCCCGCGGTCAGGGCGCCGATCTCGACGCCCGGGTAGCCGAGCAGCAGGCGCAGCAGCTCGCCGCCGGCGTACCCACTGGCACCCGCGACCGCGGCCTTGATTCTCGCCATGTGCATGATCATACACTCAGACACATGTTTATGTGTAGTCCGGGTCGAGGAGGCTCTCGCGGATGTCGGTCGTGGTGGCTAGGTTCGCTGGCATGAGCCTCCTGGAGCCCGCCACCTACCTGCAGCACCTGCGCGATGAGTCCCACAGGTTCCGCGACGTGCTGGCCGGCTGCGACCCCAAGGCTCCGGTGCCCTCCTGCCCGGACTGGACGGCCGACGACCTGCTCTGGCACCTCGGCAAGGTCCAGCACTGGTGGACCTGGATGGTCACCCACCGTCCCGCCGGCCCCGACGGGTACAACGAGCCCGATCGTCTCGCGACCCACCCGGCGCTGCTGGAGTTCTACGACCAGCAGTACGCCGCGCTGGTCGACGCCCTCGACGGCCTCGACCCGCCCGAGGAGGCCTGGACCTGGTCCGCCGACCACACCATCGGCTTCATCTTCCGCCGCCAGGCCCACGAGGCCCTGATCCACCGGCGCGACGCCGAGCTCGCGGCGGGCGGAGCGCTCGCACCCTTCCCGCCCGACCTGGCCGCCGACGGCGTGGTCGAGGTGCTCGACGTGATGTACGGCGGGTGCCCGCCGTGGGGCAGCTTCCACGGCCTCCCTCACTACCTGCGGCTCGACCTCACCGACACCGGCGACGCGGTCTGGGTGCAGCTGGGTCGCTTCACCGGCACCGACCCCGAGGGCGTCGCGCACGACGAGGACGACCTGCGCGTCGTCGACGACCCCGGCACCGAGCCCGACGCGGTGATCAGCGGCACCGCCGAACAGCTCGACGCCCGCATCTGGCGGCGGGCCGACGGCGCCGACATCCGCCTGGCCGGCGACCTGGCGATCGTCGACCGGTTCCGGTCGGTCATCCACCAGCCGATCTAGCGGGCCAGCCACTCGGCGTACGACTCGAAGCCGAACGGGCGGCCGAGGAAGTCCTCGACGAGGTCGGCAGCGTCCTTGCGGCCACCCTGCGCCAGGATCGTGTCGCGGTATCGGGTGGCCACCTCGGCGTCGTAGGGGCGGGCGGGGTCGAACGCCGAGTAGAGGTCCTTGGCGATCACCAGCGACCACATGTAGGTGTAGTAGCCCGAGGCATACTCGTCGAGGTGTCCGAACGCCGTGTGGACGTGGGTCTCGGGCAGCGGCGCCACCAGGGAGTACGCCGCCTGCAGCTCGCGCGACCGGGCCGAGATGTCGGCCGGCGGGTCCTGATGGATGCGGTAGGACAGCGCGGCGTAGAACATCTGGGTGCGCACCTGGAGTCCCTTGGCGAACTCCTCTGCGCCGCGCATCCGCTCGACCAGGTCGGCCGGGATCGGCTCGCCGGTCTCGTCGGTCGCAAAGGACGCCAGCACGTCGGCGTTCCACGCCCACTCCTCGAGCAGCTGCGAAGGGGCCTCCACGAAGTCCCACTCGGTCGCGATCCCGGAGAAGCGCACCCACGGGTGGCGGCCGGCAAACGTGTGGTGGATCAGGTGCCCGAACTCGTGGAACAGGGTGACGACGTCGTCGTGCTCCATCAGCCCGCGCGGGAAGTTGCACACCAGCACCCCCTCGGCGAGCTGCCGCCCGGCCACCCCGTCGGCGAGCGTGAACATCGCCGCGTGGTTGAACTTGTGCGCTCGCGGATGCAGGTCGAGGTGGATCCGGCCGAGCCGCTCGCCGTCCAGCGACACGTCGTACGACGTGACGTCGGCGTGCCAGACCGGGGCGTCGACCGGCTCGTAGGTCAGGCCGAACAACCGGCCGGTCACGTCGAGCAGGCCCTGGCGGACCCGGTCGAAGGTGAAGTAGGTGCGCACGAGGTGGGAGTCGACGTCGTACTGCTCGCGGCGCACGGCCTCGACGTAGAACCGTGAGTCGGCCTCGTCGAGCTCGGCGGTGTCGGGGTGGTCGGCCCGGATGCGGGCGAGGACGATGTCGCGGTCGCGCACGGCCGACTCCTCGGCGGCCGCGGTGATCTTGTCGATGAACGCCCCGATGGCGGGGCCCGTCTCGATCATCTTGATCTCGGCGTCGTAGCTCGGCCAGCCGTCGTACCCGAGCAGCTGCGCGTGGGTGCGCCGCAGCACGAGCAGCTCGGCGAGCACCGCGTCGTTGTCGGGCCAGGCCCGGTTGTGGAACGCGTGCAGGACGCTACGACGCGCCTCGCGGTCGGTGCCGAACTGGAGCATCGGCACGACGTCGGGGTACTCCGTGGTGAGCTCCACCCACCCGTCGTCGCCGGCCGGGTGCCCGTCGACCCAGTCCTGCGGCAGCCCGTCGAGCTGGTCGGGGCGCAACCGGACGGTCCGGTCGTCGTCGCGGATCAAGCGCCCGAACCGCTGACCCACCTCGGTCTCCCGCTCGTTGAGCTCACGCACCCGCTCGCGCGTCGCCGGGTCGCGGTCGACGCCGGCCCGGCGGAAGTCCCGCAGCGCGAGGTTGCGGATCCGCTCGGCCTCGTTGTCCAACCCGCTGGTGCGCGGGTCGGCGTCGTCGAGCACGAGCAGGTCATAGACCTCCCGGTCGAGCGACAGGTCGGTCGCGAGCCGGTGCGCGTCCTGCTGGGCACGCTCGGCCTGGTCGCGGATCTCCGTCTCGGGGTGCACCTGCTGGAGCAGGCTTGAGGCCGCGAACGCGTTGGCGAGGGCGAGGTTCACGTCGTTCCACCGGGCCAGCAGCTCAGCCGCCTCGCGGGGCTGGTCGGCCTTGAGCGTGTCGACCAGCCGGCGGGCCTCGGCGAGCTGGGCGTCGGTGCGCTCGGCCAGCCAGGACGACCAGGCCTGCGTCCCGGCGTCGGTGGTGGGCAGGGACAGCGGCTCCGGGTCGGTCACCCCGGCGACGCTAGCCCCGACCCCCGACAGCGGGCCACCCCGGATCGACCTGTCACTCATTGACGGCGTACGACGTCGACCCGTCAACAAGTGACAGATCAGCGCTGGACGGCGCCGCAGCGCTGGGCCGCCACCGCGACGGCGTCGTCGCGCAGGGCACCCGCCTCGGCCTCGGTCAGGGTGTGGTCGGGCGCGCGGAATCGGAGGGCGAACGCGAGCGACTTAGACCCCTCGGCCACCGGGGCTCCGGTGTAGACGTCGAAGAGCCGGATCGACTCGAGCAGCGGGCCGGCCCCGTCGCGCAGGGCAGCCTCCACGTCGGCGGCGGTGACGACGTCGGCAACGACGAGGGCGACGTCCTCCTTGGCGACCGGCTGCTGGGAGAACGCCGGCGTCGGGCGTACGTCGACGGCGTGCCGCATCAGGAGGTCGAGGTCGACCTCGAGAGCCGCCGAGCCGCGGGGCAGGCCGTACGTCGCGCACACCCGCGGATGCAGCTCGCCGGCGTGCCCGAACTCCTCGCCGTCGATCAGGACCCGGGCGCAGCGGCTCGGGTGCCACGGCATCCGAGCGGCGGCCTCGACGGTGACCCGCAGACCGAGCTCGTCGGCCAGGGCGTGCACGACGTCGACGGCGTCGGCCCACCCGGCCGCGCGGCCCGGGCCCCACCAGCCCGGGCGCTCCCGCTCACCCGACAGCACGGCGGCCAGGAACAGCGGCTGCACGGGCAGGGTCTCGAGCAGCTTGGCGAGCTCGGCCTCGCTGGGGCGCCATTCGACGCCGTACACCGGGGCCGGCCCGCGGTCGACCGGGAAGGCGACGGTGCCGGTCTCGAAGATCGCGACGCCGGGGGCGCCGAGCCCCAGGTTGCGGCCGGCGGCCCGGAGCACGCCGGGCAGCAGGGTCGTCGTGTAGAGCGGCTCCTCCGAGGACAGCGGGTTGGCCAGGCGTACGGCGTGGCGCAGCACGTCGTCGGCGGGCAGGCCGAGGTCGTCGAAGGTGGCGTCGGAGACGAAGGGGAAGCTGACCACCTCGACGCAGCCGGAACGGGCCAGGGCCCGGCCGATCCGGCGGCGCAGCCGCTGCTCACGCGTGAGGCCTCGGCCGCCGAAGGGCCGCGGCAGGATCGAGGGCACCTGGTCGTAGCCGACCAGCCGGACGACCTCCTCGACTAGGTCGAACGGATCGTTCAGGTCGGGCCGCCACGGGGGCGCTACGACGGTGAGTCCCTCGGCGCCCGAGGTGACCTCACAGCCCACGGCCGCGAGGTCGGCCACCACCACGTCGGGCTCGATCCGCATCCCGGAGACCCGCGCAGGCAGGTCATCGGCGATCCGGATCTCGGGCTGCTCCGGCGGCGTACCGACCACGGTCACGCCCGGCTCGATGCTGCCGCCGCCGTGCGCGGCCAGCAGCTCGGCGACCCGGTCGGCCGCCGCCTCGCAGATCGTCGGGTCGACACCGCGCTCGTTGCGCTTGCCGGCCTCGGAGGTGAGGCGATGGCGACGCCCGGTGCGGAACATCGCCACGGCCTCCCAGTGCGCCGCCTCGATCACG
>JBPCQY010000077.1:0-9325 GCA_050997635.1 Nocardioides sp. | reverse complement strand
CCGCACCAGTGGCAACAGCACCGCACCTGTGCCGGGCAGGGGCCCGGCCGCGACGATTGGGCAGGCTCGCCGATCGCGTACGGTAGACGGCCATGACCACGACCCGCGCCGTACGCCGGCTGCTCCTGACCGGACTCGTCGTCCTCCTCGGACTGGCGCTCCCCGCCGCTGCCGGCGCCTACCAGGCACCCGGCCCGATCCACGCGGGCAACACCTACGGCTGGTATCGCAACCACCTGACCCGCTACGAGTTCATCGGCGCCAAGCCGCAGGCGTTCAAGGTCCATGGTCGCGGGGTCGTGCGTGACCAGCACGGCATGCTGACGCTCAACACCACCAGGCACGGCAGCGTCAGCGCGACACTGGACAAGCGCGGCCACGCCTACGGCCGGTGGGAGATCCGCCTGCGCTCGCGCCGCTTCGCGACCAACCACACCAACTTCCGGGTCGTCACCGACCTGATCCCTGCGGGCGACCGCAAGCAGCACTGCGGTGCCCGCGACATCGGTCTGGAGAACTACCGGTTCGGCCGCCACTGGGCGAACTTCTACATCCACACGCTTCCGCACCGCAGCTTCCGCGCCTTCCAGGGTCGCAACCTGAGCAACGACCGCTGGCACACGTTCGCCGTCGAGGTCACGCCCCACCACATCTCGTGGTTCGTCGACGCCCACGTCGTGCGCACCGAACGCCGCGACGCCGCCCTCTCGGGCGTTCCGCTGACGGTCCGGTTCAAGATGAAGGCCCTGCGCGGCCACACCATGAACCCCAGCCGGATGCAGATGGACTGGCTGCGCTACTGGAGCGACGAATACCCCTCGCAGAAGTCGATCGCGGCCCCGCGCCCCCACCAGGCGACGTACGCCAAGGCCTGCTGAGGCCGGTCGCATCTGTCACGCGAGTGCGGGCTCGCGGGTCTGGAGGGGCCGGCCGTCTGCAAGGATCACGCCCATGCGCTCGCGTGTCCTGACCCTGTCGCTCCGTGCCGTGCCGTGCCGGAACTACCACTCCTGACCGATGCCGGCACCCGAGGCGAGGTATCACGTCGGCGTCGACCTCGCCTGGGGTGAGCGGCGCCCGACCGGGCTCGCCGTACTCGACGACGCCGGGCGGCTGGTCGAGATCGCGACGGTCCGCTCCGACGACGAGATCGTGGCCACGCTCGCGCCGTACGTCGGGGGCCCGTGCCTGGTCGCGATCGACGCCCCGCTCATCGTGGTCAACCCGACCGGCAACCGGCCGGGCGAGGCGGAGCTGAACCGCGACTTCGCGCGCTTCGACGCCGGAGCGCACCCGGCCAACACGGGCAAGCCGGAGTTCGCCGACACCCCGCGCGGTGCGCGGCTGTGCCAGGCGATGGGCCTCGACCTCAACCCACGCTCGGGCCGCGCCAAGCGGGCGCTGGAGGTCTACCCGCACCCGGCCACGGTCGCGCTGTTCCGGCTCGGCCGGACCTTGAAGTACAAGGCCAAACCGGGCCGCGACCTCGAGTCACTGCGGGCCGCGCTGCTGATGCTGATGGATCTGCTCGAGAGCCTCGGCGGGGCCGAGCCCGCCCTGCGGCTGGACGACTCGGGGCCGTGGGCGGCGCTGCGTCACGCCGTACGGGAGGCGACGCGGAAGAGCCAGCTGCGGGTCGTCGAGGACCAGGTCGACGCGGTCGTGTGCTCGTACGTCGCGCGGTTCGCCGACGCCCGCCCCGACGACGTCACGACGTACGGCGACCTCGAGCGCGGGTACATCCTCACCCCGACCCTGCCGCCCGACCTGGAGCCGTCACCGCGGGCACCTCGCCGCGGCCCCGACCCCGTCGCGGCGTACGCCGCCGACCACCCGGCGCGCGAGGCCGCCGGCGCGGAGTTCCTGGCGCTGGTCACCTCGATCCTCGACGACGCGGGCATCAACTACCTCAGCGTGACCGGGCGCACCAAGACGATCGCGTCGTTCGCCGAGAAGGCGACCCGCGTCGACGACGCCGGCGGGCGGCTCTACCCCGATCCGCTGCGGGAGATCGGGGACACCATCGGCATGCGGGTGATCACCTACGTGCACAGCGATGTCGCCGCCGTGGCGGACCTGCTGAGCGACCAGGTCGTCGTGCTCGACGACCGCGACATGGGCACCGAGACCGCGCGCGAGGGCCGGTTCGGCTATGCCAGCCGGCACCTCCAGATCACTCTCGACGCCGCCCGCGACGGCCACCCGGCGTACGCCGGCCTGCGCGGGCGGGTCGCGCAGGTGCAGATCCGCACGGTGCTGCAGCATGCGTGGGCGGAGTTCGAGCACGACATCCGTTACAAGGGCACGATGCCCGACGAGCACGCCCGCGACTTCGACCGCCGCTTCACCCTCGCGGCCGGGCTCCTCGAGCTCGCCGACCGCGAGTTCACCATCATCCGCGACACCCTGCGCCAGACCCCGGGCGCGTCGGCCGAGGCCGACCCCGACGACCCGCGCATCGCGCCGCGCGAGCTGGCCGCCTTCCTCGCCGGGCAGTACGCCGAGTCCGGCTGGTCGCGCACCGAGCACTACGCCTGGATCTCCGGCCTGCTCCTCGAGCTCGGCATCACCTCCCTCGACGAGCTCGGCGATGCTCTGCGCCCCGTCGACGAGTCCGCCATCGCCGACCGGATGGGCTACCAGTACCCACCCGGCGCCGTACGCCGTCTCGACGACTCGCTCCTGGCCGCCTTCGGTTCCGACTACGTGCGCCTGCGCGGTAACGCGCACCGTGTCGCCGGCCTCGAGACGCGGCTCGTCAAGCTCAGCGGCGACTGACGATGAACAGACCAGCGCGGGATGCTATCAGGTCTCATCAGAACACATATCGCATAACGTTATGCATGATGATAATGTCACATACATGGATCCGGTGACCAACCCGTACCGCCCGGGAGCCGGCAGGCGTCCGCCAGTTCTCGCGGGCCGGGAGCCGCTTCTGGACGCATTCTCGATCGTCCAGCGCAAGGCAACTGAGTACGGCGAGGGCGATCGTGGCTGGGTGCTGAACGGTCTCCGTGGGGTGGGCAAGACCGTGCTGCTCAACGAGCTGCTGGCGCAGGCGTCGTCGAAGGGCTGGATCGCAGCCAAGGTGGAGGCGACGGCTGGCACCCCACTCTCGGTGGCGTTGAGCCACGCCTTGGTGAAGAGCATGCGCACCGCGACCGGTCGGCACCCCGAACCGAAGCTTCGACGGCTGCTCGGGGTGTTCAAGGCGTTCTCCCTCAAATTCAATCCGGCGACGGGCGCTGTCGCGCTCGGAGCCGATGTCGACCTCGTGGCGGGTATCGCGGACTCCGGACGGTTCGCAGACGACCTCGCGGCGTTGTTCGAGATCATGGGCGAGACCTCCCGCGAGCTCGGAATCGGAACGCTGATCCTGGTCGATGAGCTCCAGGAAGCGGCCGCTGACGAGCTCACCGCAGTCAACACGGCGGTCCATCATCTCGGCCAGGACGCGGTTCCACTGCCCGTCACCTTCGTGGGCGCTGGCCTTCCTTCACTCCCGGCGCAACTGGCCGATGCCACCAGCTATGCCGAACGCCTCTATGACTACCGCTCCATCGGCTTGCTGCGGCACGACGCTGCACGCTCCGCGCTCGTGAAACCGAGCCAACAACTGGGCGTCGCGTGGGACGAGGATGCGTTGGATCAGGCGCTCGACGTGGCGCAGGGTTACCCCTACTTCATCCAGGCCGTGGGCAAGCACGTGTGGGATGTCGCCCGCCGGAGTCCCATCGCGCTCGAAGACGTCGAGTTCGGCGGCGACCTGGCGAGGAGTGAGGTCGACGAGGGGTTGTATCGCTCACGCTGGGAACGGGCCACGCCGGTCCAGAAGGAACTGTTGAGGGCCCTCGGCGAGACCGGTGGAGAGGAACCAGCCGCCATCGGCGACCTGGTCGCTGCTACCGGAAAACGTCGGGTCTCAGACCTCTCCGTCGCCCGCAACGAACTGATCAAGAAGGGACTCGTGTATGCGCCTGCGCGCGGACTACTGGCGTTCACCGTGCCCGGGATGAGCCACTTCATCACCCGTCAGCCCTGATCCGAGGCACAGCGACCTCCGCGTGGCTACCGCTTCGGGGCTGTCTCAGGAGTCCTGCACGATGTGCACGGCGTCCTGCTCGGGACCCTCGCCCAGACCACGTTCGGTGGCATCGACCTCGGAGTCGACGTCGGGGCCGAGACCCTCGTCGGGCGCGACCAGGTCGCCGGCCGGCTCGTCGCCGACCTCGCCGTCGTCGCCGAGGAAGTCCTGGTCGGCCGGGATCGAGTCGGGGTCGTCGCCGCCGAGCCGGCGCTCGGCCTCGGGAGCATCCGCGTTCGGGTCGTGCTCCTCCTGCAGGATCCGCTGGTTGAGCGTCTCCTCGCCGTCGATCTCGGCCGCTTCCGCCCCGCGGGGCTGTCGGTCGGGCGGGCTCCAGGGTTCGTCGTCGGACGCCTCGGGGTCGTCGAGGTTGAGATCCGCGTCGGCCCGCTCCTGCGCGTCGAGCTCGGTCTGGCCCCAGTCGCCCTCGTCCGGTCGCTGTTCGCTCATGCCCCCCACCCTGACGGTTGCGGCCAGGCAGGACAAGCGCCCTCCGGGTGGGCGCCGGGGTAATGCCCCTGGCTGAGGTCGTCGGCGTACCGTTCAAGGAGCTCGGCCAAAGGAACGGAGAGTCCATGACGATCAAGGTGATCGCGTTTGATGTGAACGAGACCTTGCTGGACCTGTCGTCGCTCGACGACGAGTTCGCCGCCCGGCTGGGCAGCGCGGCGCTGCGCCCGCAGTGGTTCGCGCAGATGTTGCAGCTGTCCTTCGTCGGCGGCCTGACCGGGCAGTACGTCGACTTCCGGACCGCCCAGCTGGCGGCGTTCGAGATGCTGGCCGAGCGGCAGGGTGTCGCCCTCGATCCGGGAGCAGCCGAGGCAGTGGTCGACCGGATGAGCAGCCTGGCGCCGCACCCGGAGGTAGGCGCGGCCCTGAAGCGTCTGGCTCGGACTCCCCTACGGCTGGTGGCCCTGACCAACTCGACCGAGGTGGTCGCCCGAGCGCAGGTGGAGAACGCCGGCCTCGCCGACTACTTCGAGGACGTGTTGTCGGCCGACAGCGTGCGGGCCCTCAAGCCCGCGGCCGCTGCCTACCAGCACGTCGCCTCCACGTGCGGAGTCGGCATCGACGAGATCCGCCTGGTCGCCGCCCATCCGTGGGATGTCTCTGGCGCACTGGCGGCCGGCTGCCGGGCCGCGTTCATGGGCCGATCCGGGGTGGTGCCCAGTCCGCTCGGGCCTCGGCCGGACATCGTCGGGGCCGACCTGGACGAGATCGTCGACCAGATCATCGCCCGAGATGTCGACGCTGTTCGGTAAGAATCCGCCGGCGGGTGCGACGTACGGGTGAGGCCCGGCTCTCGTCGTGCGGCCCGACCACACCAATCCGAGGAGACCCCATGCCGCTGCTCAACGCCGGTGACACCTTTCCCGACCTCGACGTCACCCTGGTCGGCGGCGGTACGCTCCACGTGCCGACCGACCTGTCGGGCGGTTTCGGTGTGGTCCTGTTCAACCGCGGCGCGTGGTGCCCCTACTGCAACGCCCAGCTGAGCGGTTTCCAGCGGGTCAAGCCCCAGCTCGACGAGCTGGGGGTCTCGGTGGTCTCGCTCTCGGTCGACAACGAGGAGGACGCCGCCGAGGCCGTGCAGAAGCAGCAGCTCACCTTCCCGGTCGGGCACAGCGCGGACGCCGGTCAGCTCGCCGAGCTCACCGGCGCGTTCGTCAATCCTGACCCGGTCTTCGTTCAGGCCACCGGATTCGTCCTGGCCCCCGACGGGACCGTGCTGCTCAGTGCCTACTCGTCGGGTGCCATCGGACGGATCACCGGCGCGGACACCGTCGGGATGATCCGCCACGTCAAGGAGCAGTCCGGCTGAGGTCCGGCCCTATGCTCCGAACGTGAACCTCGACGAGTACCTGACCTCCGACGCCACGACGCTCGCCGGCCTGGTGGCCGAGAAGGGGGTCACGGCGGTCGAGCTGCTGGCGCTGGCCCGCGGGCGGTGCGACGCGGTCAACCCCGCGGTCAACGCGGTGGTGATGCCGCTGACCGAGGTCGCCGACGCCCGGGCGGCCGACGCGGGCCTGAGCGGCCCGTTCGCCGGCGTACCGTTCCTGGTCAAGGACCTCATGCAGGAGTACGCCGGGTTCCCGACCTCGTGCGGATCGCGCGCCCTCGCCAACGACGTCGCCACCGAGCACGCACTGGTGACCCAGCGCTTCCTCGACGCGGGGCTGGTCATCTTCGGCAAGACCAACACCCCGGAATTCGGCGCCAAGGGCGTCACCGAGCCCCAGCTGTGGGGACCGGCGCGCAATCCCTGGGACCTCGGGCACACGCCCGGCGGATCGTCGGGTGGGTCCGGCGCAGCGGTGGCGGCGGGCATCGTGCCGGCCGCGGGCGCGAACGACGGCGGTGGCTCGGTGCGGATCCCGGCGGCCTGCAACGGCCTGGTCGGGCTCAAGACCAGCCGTGGGGTCGGACCGTACGGTCCGCAGTCCGGCGAGGTGATGTTCGGGATGGTGACCCAGGGCGTCGTCTCCCGCACGGTGCGCGACAGCGCCGCCCTGCTGGACGCGATCATCGGCCTCGACCCGACCGCGGACTACCAGGGCGCCCTGCCTCCTTCCCGGTTCGCCGAGGCGATCGGCACGCGCCCGGGCAAGCTGCGGATCGGCTACTCCTCCGACTCCGCGATCAACGCCAACCCCGATCCCGAGGCGATCGCCGCCGTCGAGTCGGCCGCCGCGCTGCTCACCGAGCTGGGCCACGAGGTCGAGGAGGTCTCACCGCCGCACGACGACGGAGCGCTGGCCAAGGACTTCCTGACGATCTGGTTCGCCCAGCTCTACGGCCAGGTGCTGGACGTGAAACGTCGTACGGGCGCTCGCGACAGCGACCTCGAGGCCGACACGCTGGCGTCGGCCGAGCTGGGCCGTGCGGCCGGCATGGCCTCGCTCTTCCAGTCGCTGGCCAACATCAACGGCCACGTCCGCGCCCTGGCCCGCTTCCACGAGACCCACGACCTGTTCCTCACCCCGACCCTGGCCAAGCCGCCGCTGCCGGTCGGTGAGCTCACCTCCTCGGCCTCCCTCCAACGCGCCGCGCGGGTGGTGTCGAAGGTCCGGGCCGGCAAGCTGCTCAACGCCACCGGCGCCCTCGACCAGATCATCAACGACAACATCGGCTGGGTGCCCTACACCCAGCTGGCCAACCTCACCGGCCGCCCCGCGATCAGCGTGCCCCTGCACTGGACCGCCTCCGGCCTCCCCCTCGGCGTCCAGTTCGTCGGCCGCCTCGGCGCGGATGGTCTACTGCTGCAGCTCGCCGCTCAGCTCGAGGAGGGCCGGCCTTGGTTCAGCCGGTACGCCGACCTGGACCCTGCTCTCACGTAGCGCCGAGACAGGCCGCAGGCAGAACCCGACCTGCGCGCCCGGAGTTCCAGGCTGGATGGCTGATCGCCTACTGCCAGTGCCTCAGCGTCATTGCCTCAGGTTCCGGCGGCTCCGCCGCTCGCTACGAACCGGCCTGTGATTGCCGAGCCCGACCTCGACTTGGCGTTGGCGATCGCGGCCACCGACGAGCGTGTGGTCCGCCCCTCGGCAGCATTTCGCTTGACGATGTTCCTCGCAGCGGCTTGCTGAGCACCCGTGACGACGATTTTCCTAGGCATGCCCATCGACCCCTCTCCCCGGTTCTGGATAAGACAATACTTCAGAGTCCTCACCGGCCTCCACAGCCAGCGGCTCCGAGGCGCGGACCACGTCAACACCCGGGCCGATCTGCTCGATCTCCTCCGCGGGATCATCCACAACCGCTTCCAAAGCGGCCTGCACAAACAACTGCTGCGCATCGTCTCCTCCCGTCTTGATCTCGACTCGAGCTCTCGCGCCCCCTTCCGTCCCACGACTTGAGCGAACAGCACGCCGAGGAAGGCAAGGACGGGCGATCCGAAGGCAACTGTGAAAACCGCCCACAGCGGCAAGCTGATCACGCTGGCAGCCTACGGCTGGAGGCCGCGAGTCGGATCGAGCCTCCACAGGCCACGAGGATGGCGCCGCGGATTGGGAGGTCCTCACTGACCCGCCCCGCGCGCCATCGCCGCGCGGCGGTCGGTGAGGAGGCGGCGTTCGGGGGTGGTGGGGGCGAGGCGGATGGCCTCGGTGAGGCTGGCGCGGGCGCGGTCGAGGAGGCCGAGCTTGGCCTCGAGGTCGGCGCGGGTGGCGAAGTAGAGGTGGTAGCCGGAGAGGCCGGCGGCGAGCGGTTCGACCAGGGCCAGGGCCGCGGCGGGGCCGGCGACCATCGAGACCGCGACGGCGCGGTTGAGCTCGGTGACCGGCGTCGGCGGGAGCAGCTCGTAGAGGGCCGCGATCTCGGCCCAGTCGGTGTCCTCGGCCCAGGCGGCCGAGTCGTGGACCAGAGCGATGCGCGCCTGCACCTGGTACGCCCCGATCGGGCCGGCGAGCCCGTCCAGCAACGCAGCGCCTTCCGCGATGTCAGCGGTTGACCACAGAGTGCGGTCCTGCTCGCCGAGCGGGATCACTTGGCGATCGCGCACCCGGGCGGGGCGGCGGGCGTCGGTCAGCAGCAGCAGGGCCAGCAGTCCGGTCGCCTCGGGTTCGTCCGGCATCAACCCATGCAGGAGCCGGGTGAGGCGGATCGCCTCGGCCGTCACGTCGACGCGTAGGTGGTCGTCGCCCGAGGAGGCGGCGTACCCCTCGTTGAACAGCAGGTACAGCACGGCGAGTACGCCGCCCAGCCGCTCGGGGAGCAGCTCGGCCGGCGGCACGCGGTAGGGGATGCCGGCGTGCTTGATCTTGGCGCGCGCCCGCACCAGCCGCTTCTCCATGGTCGCCTCGGTGACCAGGAACGCGCGGCCGATCTCGGCGCTGGTGAGGCCGCCGAGGGTGCGCAGGGTCAGCGCGATCCGGGCCGGCATCGACAGCGCCGGGTGGCAGCAGGTGAACATCAGCCGCAGCCGGTCGTCCGCGATCTGATGGCGATCGGGAGACGCAGGCTCGTCGAGCAACGCCAGCTTGGCGGCCTCCGTCGTACGACGACGGATCCGATCGCGGGCCCGGTTGCGGGCGACGGTGGTCAGCCAGGCGAGCGGCCGGTCCGGCGTACCATCGCGCGGCCACGCCTCGACCGCGGCGGCGAGCGCCTCCTGGGCGCACTCCTCGGCCAGGTCCCAGTCGCCGCACCAGCCGATCAGGCCGGCGACCAGCCGCCCCCACTCCTCATGGAAGACGGGGGCGACCGGGTCGCCGGACGAGGTCACGAGGCCCAGAG
>JBPCQY010000167.1:0-21637 GCA_050997635.1 Nocardioides sp. | reverse complement strand
ATCGAGCTGCCCGAGGAGGATGAGGAGGGCGAGGCCGTCGTCCGCGACCAGACGGAGGCGATCGTCGACGCCGTCGCCGAGCTGGGCACCGAGGGCGACGGCGACGTACTCGTCTTCCTGCCCGGCGAGCGCGAGATCCGCGACACCGCCGATGCGCTGGCAGACCTGCCCCGCACCGAGATCGTGCCGCTCTACTCCCGGCTCTCGGCCGCCGAGCAGCACAAGGTCTTCGTCTCGCACACCGGGCGCCGCGTCGTGCTCGCCACCAACGTCGCCGAGACCTCACTCACGGTCCCCGGCATCCGGTACGTCGTCGACACCGGCGTCGCGCGGATCTCTCGCTACTCCAGCCGCACCAAGGTGCAGCGGCTGCCGGTCGAGGCGATCAGCCAGGCCTCCGCCAGCCAGCGCTCGGGCCGGTGCGGCCGGGTGGCGCCGGGCATCGCGATCCGGCTCTACTCCGGGGAGGACTTCGAGAGCCGCCCGGAGTTCACCGACCCCGAGATCCTGCGCACCAACCTCGCCTCGGTCATCTTGCAGATGAGCTCGCTGGGGCTCGGTGACGTGGCCCGCTTCCCGTTCGTCGAGCCGCCCGACCGGCGCAACGTGGCCGCCGGCGTCCAGCTGCTCGAGGAGCTCGGCGCACTCGACGGCGACCGGTTGACCAAGCTCGGCCGACGCCTGGCCCGGCTGCCGATCGACCCGCGGTTGGGCCGGATGATCCTCGAGGGTGAGCAACTCGGCTGCGTGCGCGAGGTGCTCGTCATCGCAGCCGCGCTCTCGTTGCAGGACCCGCGCGAACGGCCGGTGGAGATGCGCCCGCAGGCCGACCAGCAGCACGCCCGCTTCGCCGACCCGACGTCCGACTTCCTCACCTGGCTCAACCTGTGGCGCTACCTGCGCGAGCAGCAGCGCGGCCTGTCGAGCAGCGCGTTCCGCCGGATGTGCAAGGCGGAGTACCTCAACTACCTGCGGGTGCGCGAGTGGCAGGACTTCGAGTCCCAGCTGCGCCAGGTGTGCAAGGAGCTCAAGGTCCAGCTCGGCCGGCCGGCCGACACCCCCGACGCCGACGGCATCCACCAGGCGCTGCTGTCCGGGCTGTTGTCCCACATCGGCCTGCTCGAGGAGCGCGAGAAGGGGCCGGCCACCGACCGCCGCCGAGGTCCGCGCGAGTATCTCGGCGCCCGCGGCACCCGCTTCGCGATCTTCCCCGGCAGCGGACTGAAGGGGAAGAACCCGCAGTTCCTGATGGCCGCCGAGCTCGTCGAGACCGGCCGGCTCTGGGCGCGCCAGAACGCCGCGGTCAAGCCCGAGTGGGCCGAACTCCTCGGCGAGCACCTGGTCAAGCGCGGCTACTCCGAGCCGCACTGGTCGCGCAAGCGCGGCGCCGTGATGGCCCGCGAGCGGGTCCTGTTGTACGGCGTACCGCTGGTCGCCGACCGGCTGGTGTCCTACGGCAAGGTCGACCCCGAGCTCAGCCGCGAGCTCTTCATCCGCCACGCCCTGGTGTACGGCGAGTGGTCCACGCGGCACCGGTTCCTCGCCGAGAACCAGCGCCTGCTCGAGGAGGCCGAGGAGCTCGAGCACCGGGCCCGCCGCCGCGGCATCGTGGTCGACGAGCACACCCTGTTCGACTTCTACGACGAGCGGGTCGGCCGCGAGGTCGTCAGCGGCGCGCACTTCGACCAGTGGTGGAAGCGCGAGCGCGCCGGACGCCCCGACCTGCTCACCTTCGACCCGGCGATGCTCACCCACGACGGGGCCGACGAGGTGCGCGAGACCGACTACCCGCAGGCCTGGCGGTCCGACCAGGGCGAGGGGCTGACGTTCCCCATCAGCTACCACTTCGAGCCGGGAGCCGACGACGACGGCCTGACCATCGACGTACCGGTCGGCACGCTCAACCGCGTGGAGGCCGACGACTTCTCCTGGAACGTGCCCGGCCTGCGTGAGGAGCTGGTCACCAGCCTGCTGCGCAGCCTGCCCAAGCACCTGCGGGTCAGCTTCGTGCCGGCGCCGGACAGGGCGCGGGCGTTCCTCGCAGGCACGCCGCCGGGGGAGGAGCCCCTGCTCACCGCGCTCGAGCGGCACCTCCGCTCGACCACCGGCGTCGTCGTACCCCGCGAGGCGTGGGACTGGACCAAGGTCGCGCCCCACCTCCGGCCGACCTACCGGGTCGTCGGGGATGACGGCGGCGAGCAGGCCCGTGGCAAGGACCTCGAGACGCTCAAGGCGCCCCTGCGACCGGCCTTCGAGCAGGCCCTGGCCGACGTCGGCTCCGACAGCGGGTTGACCGCGACCGGCCAGACGTCGTGGACCTTCGGTGCCATCGTCCCCGAGCTGCTGCAGCGGCGGGCCGGCCACGAGGTGCGCGGCTTCACGGCGCTGGTCGACGAGGGCGACTCCGTCGGGCTCGTCGTGGTCGGGTCGGCGGCCGAGGCCGGGGCCCGACACCGTCAGGGCGTCCTGCGCCTGGTGCTGCTCGGGCTGCGGGGGGTGCGCGACCCGCTCGACGGCCTCGACAACGCCGCGAAGCTCGGCCTGGCCGGCTCGCCGTACCCCTCGGTGAGCGAGCTCATCGACGACGTGCGCGCCGCGATCGCCGTCGACGTTCTCGATGCACGACCCGAGGTGCGTGACGAGGCGGCGTACGACGCGCTGGTCGCCGCGGTCGTCGAGCAGGTGCGCAGCCAGACTCCGGACGTGCTCGCGGAGGTGCTGCGGGTGCTGGCCGCGTGGCGCTCCGCCGACCGGTCGCTCAGCGGGCGGGCCGAGCTGTCGCTGCTGCCGGCCCTGCAGGACCTGCGCGACCAGCTCGCCGGGCTGGTGCATCGCGGGTTCCTGGGCGAGTCCGGCGCCGCTCGGCTGCGGCGGATCCCGGTCTACCTGCGCGCGCTGGAGCTGCGCCGCGAGGAGCTCGACGGCCAGCTCGGCCAGGACCGTCAGCGGCAGGCCCAGCTGCAGGGGGTGCTCGACGCGTGGCGGCACCAGGTCGAGGCGCTGCCCGACGGCTGCCCACCGACCGAGGAGCTGCGCCACGTGCGATGGCTGCTCGAGGAGTACCGCGTCTCGCTGTGGGCCCAGCAGCTCGGCACCGCCGAGAAGGTCAGCGACCAGCGCATCCGGCGGCTGCTCACCTCGTAAGGTGTCAGTGATGACCGGCCGCCCGCACCACCGTCCGCTCGCCCCCGGCGACGGGTTCTTCGCGAGCCTGCCCGGCGGGCAGGACCCGGCGCGGCTGACCGAGGCAGCAGCGCGCGCGGCGACCGTGCTGGTGCGCGGCGCCCGGGCCGCAGGCGAGCAGGAGATCGCCGAGCGGGTGGTGCACCTGGCGGAGAACGAGGGCATGGAGACGCTGGCCGAGCTGTGGTCCGCCAGCCCCTCCGCCTCGCTCGGTGGCTGCCTGTGGCGGCTGTTCCTGCTGCGGTCCTCGGTGCAGGCCGACCCCGTGGGCATCGCCCGCGAGTACGACGCCGGGCGGGGCCGCGCCGAGGTCGCCGGCGTGGTGGCGGGTGTCGCCGACCCGCCCGGCCCCGACGAGGTCCAGACGATGGCCGACCAGGTGCTCGCGGGAATCGCCGCGGGCGACTTCGCCGACGTCCTCCTGCGGGCGGCCGCGTTCGCGCGGGTCCTCGCCACGGGACGCGCCGTCCTCGCCGAGAAGCCGGCCGAGCAGGCGGCCCGGCTGCTGGTCGTGGCCGACCAGCTCGACCAGGCCGCCCACCTCGAGCTCGAGGGAGGACTACAATGATCACGTGCGCCGGGCCGTGGCAGCCCCGGGTCCCAATATCAGCCGCTGCGAGCGGCCACGCGCCGTGAGGCGCTCCCGGTCCGGCGCACACCTACGGCGTATCTCCCTGTCGTGTCCGCGATGAAGCTCCTCACCCGGCTGCGCTCCCGCCTGGTGCACTACGCGCCGCGCGCTAACGGCCGGCCCGACCCCGGCGAGGTCGTCTGGTCCTGGGTGCCCTTCGAGGAGGGCGGCGGACGCGGCAAGGACCGGCCGGTGCTGCTGCTCGGCCGGCGCCGCCGGCGCTGGGTGGGACTGATGTTGACCAGCTAGGACCACGACCACGACGCGGCCTACCAGTCGGAGCGGGGCCGGCACTGGATGGACATCGGGGTCGGTGCCTGGGACCGCCAGCGGCGGCCCAGCGAGGTGCGCCTGGACCGGCTCCTCGAGCTCGACGCACGCAGCATCCGGCGCGAGGGCGCCGCCGTCGACCAGGCCACCTTCGAGCGCGTCGTCACGGCCGCCCGGAGCTATCACGACCTGTGACCCGTGGGGCCGAGGTGGTGGTGCGCCACCGGATAGGGTCGGGCCCGTGAGGCGGGGACGGACATGGTCGGGCAGTCTCGCCCTCAGCCTGTTGTTCGTCCTCGCGCTCGCGGTGGCCGGCTGCGAGGGCACCGCGTCGTCCTCTCCGGGCCCGGAGCCGACCTCATCGGCCCCGGACGGACCGGTGACCCTGACGCTCGGGGTCTTCGGCAACGCCGACGAGGTGAGCGCCTACACGAGGATGGCCGACGAGTTCGCGCCGCTGGACCGGCAGGTCACCGTGCAGGTGACGTCGTGGCCGACGGCCGACGCGATGATCGCCGACCTCCGGGCCGGGGCCGCCGTTCCCGACGTCTTCCTGGCCGACCGTCGCGACCTCGCGTGGCTGATCGAGGCCAACAAGGTGCAGCCCGTCGACGACCTGCTCGACGAGCGGGGCATCGACTTCGGTGACGACTACCCCCGCAGCTCGCTGACGGCGTTCGGCGTCGACAACCGGCTGCAGTGCATGCCCTACGGCATCTCGCCCCAGGTGATCTACTACAACACCAACCTGATCGACTTCGACGCCCTCGCGGCCGCCGGGGGCGACGTACCACCCGACCACTCGGGGTGGAGCCTCGACCAGTTCACCCGGGTCGCGGCCCGGGCCGACCGACCCGCCACCGGCGTCGGCGGGGTGTACGTCGCACCGACGCTGACCGGCCTGGCGCCGTTCCTCTACTCCGCCGGCGGCAGCGTCTTCGACCGCGACGCGGGACCGACCTCCCTCGCGTTCTCCACGCCCGGGAGCCGCAACGCGCTGAGCCAGGTGCTGCGCGTGCTCCGCTCGCCCCGGGTGAGCCTGAGCTCCGCGCAGCTCGCCGAGAAGTCGCCCCTCGAGTGGTTCAAGGAGGGCAAGCTCGCGATGCTCGAGGGCAACCGCTCGCTGGTGCCCGGGCTGCGCGACACGTTGGGCGCGGAGTTCGACGTGATGCCGATCCCGGGCGGGGGCTCGACCCGCACGGTGGCCGACGCGACGGGCCTGTGCCTGTCCCGCGGGGCCAGGGACATCTCCAGCGCGGCCGACCTGCTCGCCCACGCGATCACGACGCAATCGCTGGCCGACGTCGCCCGCGAGGGCTACCTCCAGCCGGCCAACCAGTCCGTGGCGCTCTCGGCCGAGTACCTGCAGCCGGGGCGCCTCCCCGTGCACGCCGGCGTGTTCACCGACGCCGTCCGCAGCCTGTTGTACCCCGCCCTCATCGACACCTGGACGCGACTGGACCAGACCGAGGCGCCGTTGCTGCCACGGCTGTTCACCGACAACCCGCTGCGCCTGGGCCAGCTGACGCGGCAGATAGACCAGGCCTCGCAGCCGCTCCTGCGGCCGCCGACCCCGACGCCATCGCCGACGGCCTCCGGGTCGACCGGCGTCACGCCGTCGGGGTGAGGGCTGAGGGCGGGTCTCCCTATCCCATGGCCTGCGGTTCGGCGTCGAGGATCGCCTCGACCAGCAGCGACCGGCTCAGCTCGACCTGCCACGGCCGAGCGCCGTGCTCGGTGAGCCAGTCGGTGACGGCGGTAGTGAGCGACTCCGGGTCGCGGGTCGCGGGCGGCTGCCACAGCAGGCGGCGTACGACGTCGGGCGTGAGCAGGTTCTCGACGGGCACCTCGACCCGCTCGGACAGCTCGGCGAGCCCCTCACGGGCCCGGCTCAGCCGGGCGGCAGCGACCGGGTCGCGCTCGGCCCACTGACGCGCCTGCGGCGGCGCATCGGTGCGTGGTGCGCGGGCCGGGAGGTCGGTCTCGTCCATCTCGCGCACGCGGGTGAGCGCGTCGCCCCACTCGTGCGAGTGTCGCTGGGCGCCGCGCCCGTGGAAGCCCTTGGTCGAGAGCAGGTCCCCGCGGCTGGTCGGCATCGCCTGGGCGGCCACCACGATGGCGGAGTCGGGCAGGATCCGGCCGGGCGCGATGTCGCGGGTGCGGGCGATCTCGTCGCGCGTCTCCCACAGCTCCCGGATCACGCCGAGGCCGCGGCGTCCGCGGACCCGGTGCAGCCCGCTGGTGCGGCGCCAGCCCTCGGTGCGCGGGATCTGCTGGAACGCGCGGAGGGCGTCGAACTCCTGTTGCGCCCAGTCCAGCTTGCCGGCCGCCTCGAGCTCGTGGGCCAGGTCGTCACGCAGCTCGACGAGCACCTCGACGTCGAGGGCGGCGTACTCGAGCCAGGGTGTGGGCAGCGGCCGGGTGGACCAGTCCGCCGCCGAGTGCTCCTTCTTCATCGCGCAGCCGAGCCGGGACTCGACCAGCGTCGCGAGGCCGACCCGCGGGTAGCCGAGCAGCCGGCCGGCGAGCTCGGTGTCGAAGAGCTCGGCGGGGTGGAGGCCGAGCGCGGTGAGGCAGGGCAGATCCTGGGTCGCGGCGTGCAGGATCCACTCGGTGCCGTCGAGGGCGTGCACGAGCGGTCCGAGCGAGTCGAAGGCGATCGGGTCGACCAGGTGGGTCCCGGAGCCCTCGCGCCGGAGCTGGATCAGGTAGGCGCGCGGGGAGTAGCGGTAGCCGGAGGCGCGCTCGGCGTCGATCGCGACCGGGCCCGATCCGGCGGACAGCGCGGCGCAGGTGCTGGCCAGGCCCTCGTCGGTCTTGACCACGCCGGGCAGGGGGGCGCGCAGCTCCAGCAGCGGCGCGGGCTCGGGCGCGGGGTCGGGCTCGGGCCTGTCGGTCGGGTCGGGTTCGCTCGACATCGTCAGCGACCGGGGCGTTGCCCGCGGCGGCTCGGCATCGCGGCCACGCCGTCGGGCACGGGTGGCAGCCCGACGGCGGTGCACAGCAGCTCGCCCCAGGCCTCGACGTGGGCGCCGACGTCGGGGGTCTGGCTCCCGTCGGCGGCGGCCGGGGTCCACGACGCCCGGATCTCGATCTGCGCGGTGCCGCCCTCGTCGGCCATCGAGCCGAAGCTGTCGGTGGCGACGCGGGTCACGGTCCCCGAGGCCGCGGCGTACGCCGCACCGTGGGCGCTGAGGGCCTCGGCCAGCCACGACCAGCCGACCTCGGCCAGGGCGGGGTCGGTGATCATCTCGAGATCGAGCTCGGCGCGGGCGTAGGCGACGAGCCGGAAGGTGCCGTCCCAGGCGTCGTTGCCGGCGGGGTCGTGCAGCAGGATCAGCCGGCCGGTGCCGACGTCGTCGCCATCGACGGTCACGTCGGCGCTCAACGCGGAGGCGTACGGCGCGATCCGCTGCGGCGCCGGCATCGCCTCGCACAACACCTCGGGGCGCAGCCTGGCGTCGTGCATCGCGCGCACCGCCTCGGTGAACGCGCGCGGTGCTTCGCCCGCGCCCGTCCCCGGGTGCGCCTCCTGACCCACGACCATGTCCCCACAGTAGGTCGCCCGCCGCAGCTCGATGTGCCACCACGCCGGTTGACCTGCGACGATTCGCCCATGACCGACCTTCGCGACAGTGCCTTTCTCCGCGCCGCCCGCGGCGAGTCGGTGCCGCACACGCCGGTGTGGTTCATGCGTCAGGCCGGTCGCTCGCTGCCGGAGTACCTCCGCGTCCGCGAGGGCGTCGCCATGCTCGAGAGCTGCATGGACCCCGACCTGGTCACCGAGATCACCCTCCAGCCGGTGCGCCGGTACGGCGTCGACGCGGCGATCTTCTTCTCCGACATCGTGCTGCCGCTCAAGGCGGCCGGCGTCGACCTCGACATCGTGCCCGGCGTGGGGCCGGTCGTCGCGCAGCCGGTGCGGACGCTCGCGGACGTCGAGGCCATCCCCGACCTGACCCCCGGGCACATCCCCTTCGTCGACACCGCCGTACGCCGGCTGGTCGCCGAGCTCGGCGGCACCCCGCTGATCGGTTTCGCCGGCGCTCCGTTCACCGTCGCGTCGTACCTCGTCGAGGGCGGGCCGTCCAAGGAGCATGCGAAGACCAAGGCGATGATGTTCGGCGCTCCCGACGTGTGGGACGCCCTGATGCGCAAGATCGCCCAGATCTCCACGACCCACCTCGAGGTGCAGGTGCGCGCCGGCGCCTCGGCGATCCAGCTGTTCGACTCGTGGGCCGGTGCCCTCACGCCCGAGGACTACCGCGCCTCGGTGCTCCCACACTCCGCGCGCGTGCTCGCGGCCGCGGGGGAGTGGGACGTGCCGCGGATCCACTTCGGCGTCAACACCGCCCACCTGCTCACGCCGATGGCGGAGGCCGGGGCCGACGTCGTCGGAGTCGACTGGCGTACGCCGCTCGAGTGGGCCATCGGCCAGGTCGGTGACCGCGTCGTGCAGGGCAACCTCGACCCGACGCTGGTCTTCGCGCCGCCCGAGGTGATGACCGCGCGGGCGGCCGCGATCCTCGAGACCGGTCGCGCGGCGCGCGGGCACATCTTCAACCTCGGGCACGGCGTGATCCCCTCGACCGACCCCGACCAGCTCGCCCGGCTCACCGACTTCGTGCACGAGCACTCGGCGCGCTGAGGCTCGGGGGCGGGCGACGGTCCGGTCGGCGCGTCGGTAAGGTCGCTGGAATGTCGACGTGGACCACGCCCGAGCGACCCGTGCCGCCGAACAACCCGATCGACGAGCGGGCCGCGCTCGAAGACCGCCTCGAGTACCAGCGCACGACACTGCTGCTGAAGTGTGGCGGGCTGACGCCGGAGCAACTGGCGCTGCGGGCGGTGCCGCCGTCGACGCTCTCGCTGCTCGGCCTTGTTCGGCACCTCTCTCTGGTGTCGAGGCCTGGTTCCACTCGTACGACGGTCAACCGGACCACGCGTTCTTCTGGGGCTACGTGCCTGGGTCGACGGAAGGATTCGAGGAGCTCGGCATCGCGCGTGCCGCCGACGACCTGGCCAGCTACCACGCGAGTGTCGCCCGGTCGCGTGCGGCCGTGGCCGGCCGCAGTCTCGACGAAACCATCCCCGGCGAGGACTACACCCTGCGGTGGATCTACCTGCACCTGATCGAGGAGTACGCACGCCACAACGGCCACGCCGATCTCCTCCGGGAATGTATCGACGGCGCCACGGGCGAATAGGCCGCCTAGAGTTCGGCGGCCGAGGACAGCAACGAGCCCTGAGCCTCAGGCCTGCTCGGTGGACTTCTTGGCCGCTCGCTTCCTGGCCGGTGCCTTCTTCGCGGCCTTGGTGGCGGCCTCGCGCAACCTCAGGCGCAGTGGGGTCTGCTTGTCGGAACCGACCTCGACGTACTCCTGGGCACGGATCAGCGCACTGAGCTTGCCGAACCCGTAGTTCCGCGCGTCGAACGACGCGTTGCTGTTGTTGAGGTAGCTGCCGACCAAGGAGAGGTTCGTCCACCCGTCGTCGTGGGACGTCGCGTTGATCGCCCGGGTCAGCATCTTGCGGAGGTTGGGCAGTGACGGGTCCTGCTCCTGGGCGGGGGTGTCCTCCTGGGCCTCGCGGCCGATCACCTCCAGGTAGATGAACTTGTCGCAGGCCTTCTCGAACGACTCGGGGGTCTTGCGCTGGCCCAGCCCGTAGACGGTCTTGCCCGACTCGCGCAGCCGGGTGGCCAGCCGGGTGAAGTCGGAGTCGCTCGACACGATGGCGAACGCGTCCAGGTTGCCGGCGTAGAGCAGGTCCATCGCGTCGATGATCAGCGCCGAGTCGGTGGCGTTCTTGCCGGTCGTGTAGGCGAACTGCTGCACGGGCTGGATCGCGTTGTGGTTGAGCGCGACCTTCCAGCCCCCGAGCTGCGGCCCGGTCCAGTCGCCGTAGGCGCGCTTGACCGTGGGGGTGCCGTAGCGGGCGATCTCCTCCAACAGGTCGCGGGCGCGAGACGACGGCGTGTTGTCGGCGTCGATGAGGACGGCTAGGCGGACCGAGGTGTCGGGCATGACCCCATCATGGCGCTCGTCCCCATTGTCGTGCGCCATGGCAGGCTGGGAGGGTGCCTGACTACGCCGCCTCGACCGTCGTGGTCGGTGGGGGGATCGCCGGACTGGCCGCCGCGTGGTTCCTCGCCGAGGCGGGCGAGGATGTGCTGGTCCTCGAGGGCTCGCCGGCCGTCGGCGGCAAGCTGCGCCTCGCGTCGGTCGCGGGCGTCGAGGTCGATGTCGGGGCCGAGGCGATGCTGAACCGCCGGCCCGAGGGCGTCGCGCTGGCCCGTGCCGCCGGCCTCGACCCCGTGCAACCGGCGACCACGCGCTCCCAGCTCTGGAGCTGCGGCATGCTCCGGCCGCTGCCGCGCACGCTGCTCGGCGTACCCCTCGACCTCGACGACCTGGCGGCCTCGGGCGTGCTGTCGGCCGACGGGCTGGACGCCGTACGCCATCCCGTCGACCTGCCCGCGCCCGCGGGCGACGAGGCCGTGGGTGCGCTCGTGGGTGCGCGGCTCGGGGAGGAGGTGGTCGACCGGCTGCTCGAGCCGCTGCTCGGTGGGGTGTACGCCGGTCATGCCCGCGCGCTGTCGGCGGCCGCGGCGACCCCGCAGCTGATGGCGCTGCTGCAGCGCGGCGGCTCGCTGCTCGAGGCGGCTGCGACCCTGCCGGTCTCGGACACCCCCGTCTTCGCCGGGCTCGAGGGCGGGCTCGGGCGGCTGCCGCAGGCGCTCGCCGGGTCGGGGCGGTTCGCGGTGCGCACCGATGCCGTCGTCCGCGAGGTGTCCCGGGCCGCCGGCGGGTTCCGGCTGGCCATCGGCTCGACCCGAGAGCCGTCGGTGGTCGAGGCCGGACGGCTGGTGCTGGCCACGCCGGCGGCCCCCACGGCTCGGCTGCTCGCCGACCTCGCCCCCCGGGCGGGCGCGACGCTCGCCCGGATCGAGTCCGCCTCGATGGCCATCGTCACGCTGGCCGTGACCGAGCTCGATGCGGCCGGCTCCTCCGGCTTCCTGGTCCCGCCCGACGAGGGCCGGCGGATCAAGGCCGCGACGTACTCCTCCAGCAAGTGGGACTGGGTACGCGACGCCTCGTCGTACCGGATCCTGCGCGCGTCGCTCGGCCGCCACCGCGAGGAGGCGGTGCTGGAGGTGACCGACGACGAGCTCGTCGCGGCGGCCGTGGCCGACCTCGCCGACGCCACCGGCCGCCCGCTCGACGTGGTGGACCGGCACGTGCAGCGTTGGGGCGGCGCGCTCCCGCAGTACGCCGTGGGCCACCTCGACCGCGTCGCCGCGATCCGGGCCGATGTGGCGCGGGTGCCCGGGCTGGCGGTGTGCGGGGCGGCGTACGACGGGGTCGGCATCCCGGCCGTCATCGCCTCGGCCCAGCGTGCGGCGGCCGCGGTGCTGCGGGCACAATGAGGGCATGAGCCAGGCTGCCCGCACCAAAGAGCTGAACGACACCATCCGCTACACGATGTGGTCGGTCTTCCGTCTCGCCAGCCCGCTCGGCGACGCCGACCGCGCGGCCGAGGCGGCCGAGGTCACCGAGCTCTTCGACAAGCTCGGCGCCGAGGACGTCGTGGTCCGCGGCACCTACGACGTGGCGGGGCTGCGCGCCGATGCCGACGTGATGGTCTGGTGGCACGCTGCCGACAGCGAGCAGCTCCAGTCGGCCTACCACCAGCTGCGGCGTACGGCGTTCGGTCGCCGCCTCGCGCCGGTCTGGTCGCAGTTGGCGCTGCACCGGCCCGCGGAGTTCAACAAGAGCCATCTCCCGGCGTTCCTGGCCGAGGACGAGGCCCGGGCGCACGTGTGCGTCTACCCGTTCGTGCGCTCCTACGAGTGGTACCTCCTCGAGGACGCCGAGCGACGTCGCCTGCTGGCCGAGCACGGCAAGATGGCCCGCGACTACCCCGACGTACGCGCCAACACGGTCTCGTCGTTCGCGCTCGGCGACTACGAGTGGATCCTCGCCTTCGAGGCCGACGACCTATCGCGGATCGTCGACCTGATGCGGCATCTGCGTGGCTCGGAGACCCGTCGGCACGTGCGCGCAGAAGTGCCGTTCTACACCGGCGCCCGGGTCTCGGTCGCCGACCTGGTGGACCGCCTGCCCTGAGGTTGGAACCGATGGCCGCTGCGTCGAGTCCAACTGGCATGCGCACGGTCGTCGTGACCCTCCTGGCCCTGGCTCTCGCGGGCTGCGGCAGGGCTGGCGCGCCCGCGGACCGGGGAGCGGGTGACTCGCCGTCGACAGGCCCGGTCTCTCGGCCCACCGCCGTCCCCGCGGCTTCGGGCGAGGTGAGAACCGCGCATCTGGTCACCGTCATGGACCGAGGCCATGCCGAGCTCTGCGTCGGGGTGATCGCCCAGTCGTTGCCGCCCCAGTGCGGGGGGCCGCGGATCACCAACTGGGAGTGGGCCGATCACGATGCCAGTGACTTCGAGCAGGTCGGCGACGTGCGGTGGGGCGAGTTCGAGATCAGCGGCACCTTCGACGGGACGGAGTTCACCGTCGGCCAGGCGATCCCGGCGTCCCGCTGGCACGGCCGAGACCCGTCGTCCGAACCCGACCTCACGACGCCGTGCCCGCCACCGGCCGGAGGCTGGCGGGTGCTCGACCCGGCGCTCACCAGCGACGAGACGCTCGACCGGACCCTGGCCCGGGCTGAGAGGCTCGACGGCTATGCCGACGCGTGGGTGGACCAGTCGATCAACCCGGCGTACCCCTTCGACGACCAGAACTCCGAGAACGCCGCCAACGACCCGACCCGGCTCGTGCTCAACGTGCGGGTCACGCGGGACGCGGCGGCCGCGGAGACCACGCTGCGGCGTACCTGGGGCGGTGCGCTCTGCGTCTCCGGGGCCCGGCACACCGCCGTCGAGCTGCGCCACATCCAGGACGACCTGAGCAACCTCCCGGGGATGCTGAGCACGGGCCCGAGCAACGACGTCGTCGACGTCGAGGTCGTCTACGACGACGGGTCACTCCAGGCCTGGGCCGACCAGGAGTACGGCGCCGGCACGGTGCGGGTCACCTCGGCACTCGTCGCGCGCTGACCTACTGCTGGTCGGCGGACTCGAGGCTCAGGCTGATCGAGTTGATGCAGAACCGGTCGCCGGTGGGGGTGCCGTGCCCGTCGGGGAAGACGTGTCCGAGGTGGGAGCCGCAGTTGGCGCAGCGCACCTCGACCCGCTTCATGCCGTGCGAGGTGTCCTCGAGATACTCGACGGTGTCGGTGATCGGCTGGTAGAAGCTCGGCCAGCCGCAGCCGGAGTGGAACTTGGTGTCCGACTCGAACAGCTTGGCCTGGCACGCCTTGCAGCGGTAGATGCCGACCGCCTCGGTGTCGGCGTACTCACCGGTGAACGCAAGCTCGGTGCTGGCCTGGCGCAGCACGGCGTACTCCTCGGCGGAGAGCTCCTGCCGCCACTGCTCGTCGCTCTTTTCGACCTGGTATCCCATGTCACCACCGTAGTCGCCCGGAAAAGTCCTCGACAGGCGCGGAGGTTCGAGCCCAACTCCCTGCTCTGAGCTGGCGTCGGTTCCCCGCTTAGGCGGGGAAACCGACGCTTTGAGTGCGTTGTAACCCACTCAAAGCGCACGAATCGCCCACGAAGATGATCCGACACGCCGCCGCGCGTGGGCGATCCCGCGCGCTAGTTTGAGGCCCATGCCGAAGACGCCCGCGGTCGAGATCGACGCAGGCGGTCGCGCGGTGCGGGTCTCCAGCCCCGACCGGGTGATCTACGAGGCGACCGCGAGCACGCCCGAGGTCACCAAGGCGATGGTGGCGCAGTACTTCGCCGACGCCGGCGACGGCCTGATGCGCGCGCTGCGCGACCGGCCGACGGCGCTGGAGCGCTGGACCTCGGGCGTCCGGCCGGGGGTGACCCTTCGAGACGCCTCGTCCCTCGGCTCCTCAGGGACCGGAAGAGCACGAGCGGGCCGTGGGGACAGGGACGCCGACGCGTTCTACCAGAAGCGGGTGCCCAAGGGGGCGCCCGACTACCTCGAGTCGGTCGAGGTCACATTCCCGTCCGGCCGCACCGCCGACGAGATCTGCCCGACCGAGATCGCGGTGCCGGTCTGGTGCGCCCACATGGGCACGCTGACCTTCCACCCGTGGCCGGTACGTCGTACGGACGTGGACCGGCCCGACGAGCTGCGCATCGACCTCGACCCTCGCCCCAGTACGACGTTCGCGGACGCCCGGCGGGTGGCCGACGTCGCGCGCGAGCTGCTCGAGGAGCTCGGGATCACCGGCTTCGCCAAGACCAGCGGCAACCGCGGGATCCACGTGTTCGTGCGCATCGAGCCGCGCTGGGAGTTCACCGACGTCCGGCACGCGGCGATCGGTTTCGGCCAGGAGCTCGGGCGCCGCGACTCCGGCGTCACCACCGCGTGGTGGAAGGAGGAGCGCGGGGAGCGGATCTTCGTCGACTTCAACCAGAACTGCCGGGACCGGACGATCGCCTCGGCGTACTCCCTGCGCCCGCTGCCGGGCGCGCCGGTCTCGACGCCGCTCACCTGGGGCGAGCTGAAGACCGTCGACGACCCGGCGGCGTACCACCTGTTCACGGTGCCCGACCGGCTCGCCGACGGCGACCCGTGGGCGGGCATCGACGACCACGCCTTCTCGCTGGAGCCGCTGCTCGCGTTGTGGGACGGCGTCGAGCTGAACTACCCCCCCGACCATCCCAAGATGCCGGGCGAGCCGCCGCGGGTCCAGCCGAGCAAGAAGGTCGCCGCCCACTGGGACGAGCACGGACTCCGCATCGAGGACTGAGACCTACAGCGCGTCGAGCACCTCGCGCAGGTAGGCGCCCTCGCGGTCGGGGTCGCAGTAGTAGTTCGAGTTGAACGCGCGGCGCCAGGTGCTGGGGTCGTCCTCGTCGCGGGCGAAGTCCGGCCGGCAGTAGATCCGGTCGAGTCGATGCCCCACGACCGAGGCGATGAGGTACTCGTTGAGGGCGACGTAGGACTGCGGCGCCACCGTGATCACGTGCCTGGGCGTGCCCGTGAAGGCGGTCTGGAACATGCCGCTCCCGGAGTACCCAGCGATGACGTCGGCGGCGCGGAACATGGCCACCTGGTCGGCGATCGGGTGCTGCTCGGGGCGTACGACGGTGAACCCCGCGTCAGTGAACCAGGCCTCGACCTCGTCGCCGTTGCGGCACGCGCGGTGCCCGTCGTCACGCGAGCAGAAGATCCGTTCGGGCCACTGCTGCCGGCTCGCCCGGGCGGCGAGCGTGCTCCCGATCCGGTCGTAGACCTCGGTGATGTCGGGATGGGCGTAGCTCGGCTGCTGGACGAACATCGGGGTGGCCGTGACCAGACGCTCGACCCGGGTCGCGCGGTTGGGGGCCACCTCGATGTCGGTGAGGCCGTACGCCGCGAGGAGCTCGCGCTCCCAGCCGTGCAGGTCGGCGGACTTCTCGTTGGCGAAGGTGAGCGGCCGGATGTCGGGGTCGTGCGCCCGGGCCCGGTCCCATCCCCAGAGCAGGCCGACGACCTCGGTGAGCACATGGCCGAAGTGGCCGCGGAAGTAGTTGTCGATGAGGAAGTAGGAGCCCCCGAGCTCGGCCGGTTCGCTGTCCGGGGCGCGCAGGAATCGCGGTGACCAGTCGGCGTACCGGACCTGCGGCGGCCGCTTCTTCGTGTGGTGCCGGAAGCTGGCGGGGAGCACGACGTCCTCGGTCTCGACGGCCTGGCGGCCGCGGCACACGGCGTGGTGGAACTGCCGCAACGAGAGCGCCGGTACGTCGAACGCCGCCGGTGCCGGGAGGACGTCCGCCGGGGCGGTGTGCAGCTCGCACCGCGAGTCGAACCGGACCGCCGGCAGGGTCTCCAACACCCGGTCGGGTCCCTGGCGGAGGGCGAGCCAGCGGTCGGTCTCGGCCTCGGTCAGCCGGGCGAGGGTCTTGACGGTGTTGACGGCGAGCACCAGGCGTCCCTCCCGCCGCAGCTCGGTGAGGGAGCACGCCAGGGCCGCGAGATGACGCGCGCGCGGCCTGCGCTCGTCCTGTCCGAAGACCGGAGGCGTGACGGCGCCCGACTCCTGGAGCCGCCGGACCCGGCGGACCCGGCGGATCAACCGCTTCCGCGCCCTGGCCTTCTTCGGCAGGCGCATGGCCAGCCTCCCGCCCGGGGCCAGGTGGTAGGCGAGCAGGTCGAAGCGCCGGGTCAGCCCGCCCGGTGAGCCCAGGTCGACGATGAGGGAGTGCGGGCCTGCCGCCGTGAGCCGGACGTGGAGCTCGGGGTCCGTCGCGTCGTACGCCGTCGCCCCGAGGCGCTCGGCCAGACGGGGAACCGGCCTCCTGCTGACGAGTGCCACCGGGCCATCCGCGGCGGCGGCGAGCGCTCGGAGGCGTCGCCGCCACGGTGGCTTCGGGGCTGGCGTCGACACAGCGCCACCCTAAGTCACGTCGAGTCGCGCCGACGCCGCCTGTAGCCTGACCCGCGTGTCCGCCCCACCCGCCCAGGTGTCGCAGACGCTCGCCGACCTGCCCGGTGGGCCGGTGCTCGTCCTGGTGGAGCGCGGGATCGCCGTCCCCGGCTGGCTCACGTCGGGGTCGCTGGCAGGACGTGTTCGCCCGGTGGTCGGCCGGCGTCGGGAGCGCCGGCTGAGCCGACGGCTGAAGCCGGCGGCGATCATCGACCTGCGCACCGCGACCCCCGCTTCCCTGGCCCTCCTGTGGGCACTGCGGGCGCGGGGCGCCTACGTCGCCGCACCCGGCACGGTCGGGCTGGCGCCCGGCCTGCGCCGTGCCCATCGGCCTCGCCGACCGAGCCGTGAGCGCCTGCGCGAGCTGCGCCGCGCGACCCGGCTCGTCGAGGAGGTCGACGGCTGGCTCGTGGCCCGGAAGCGGGTGCCGCACCTGCTGCAGCTGACCCGCGACGACGTCGCCCGCACGTTGTCCGCGCGGGCCCACGACCTCGCGGTCACGACGCTGGCCACTCTGCCGGCGGGCCGGTTCGCCTCCGGTCGCGTGCGGATGCACGGCGAGGGTCCCGACCTGGGGGTCGACGCCGAGATCGGTCACCCCGAGCTCGCCGTGCACCGCTACGACGGGCCGGTCGACCTGCTCGGCGGCGGGGCGCTGGTCGTCGCGGGTGGCTGCGTGCTGCCCGAGTCGTTCCGCTGGTACGACGCGCGCCCGCTCGAGCACTTCCGGCTCGCCGATGTGGGCGGAGGCTTCGCGCGGCTCAAGCGGCGCTCTCGCCCGGCGCAGCGGCTCGTGGGCAGCTACTTCTTCTTCGACTACAGCAACGCCGGCCACTACGGCCACCTGCTCACCGAGGCGGTGCCGCGCCTGTGGGCCTGGGACCTCGCCAAGCAGGACGACCCGTCACTGAAGATCCTGCTGCGGGCCCGTGAGCACGACGTCAACCGGCCGATGGGACGCCCCGACCCAGAGCTGCTCGAGGCGTTCGGGATCGCTCCCGACGACATCGCCTGGTTCCACGGCGCGGCGCGGGTCGACGCACTGGTCGGGGCGCCGGCGATGTGGCACAACGCGCCGCCGTACCACGCCCACCCGCGCCTGGTCGAGACGTGGGACCGGATCCGCACCGGCCTGATCGGTGACCGGCGCGGCCAGCACGCGCGGATCTTCGTCACCCGCTCGGCTGGCGGACGCCCGTGTCGCAACACCCCCGAGGTGGAGCATCTCTTCGCCGCCCACGGCTTCACCGTCGTCGACCCGGGAGAGCTGAGCCGGGCCGACCAGGCCCTGGTCTTCGCCGGCGCCGAGGTCGTCGCCGGGTTCGGCGGCACCGGCATGTTCAACCTGGCCTTCGCACCCGACGTGAGACACGTCATGCTGCTCAACCACGCGGCGTACCAGGCCCGCAACGAGCACCTGTTCGCCGCCGTCCGGGGTGCCGACCTGGACTACTTCTGGAGCGAGCCCGACATCGTCGGTGAGTCCTACGAGGCGCACCAGTCGGGCTGGGAGTTCGACCTCGCTCGGCACGAGCAGGCCTTGGTGCGGCTGCTCGAGGGAGGCCGGGCATGACGGCGCGAACGGTGTCGGTCGCGATGGCGACGTACGACGGCGAGCGCTACCTCCCCGAGATGCTCGCGAGCCTGGACCGCCAGAGCCTGCTGCCCGCCGAGCTGGTGGTGCGCGACGACGGGTCATCCGACGGCACCCTCGACGTGCTGCGCGAGTTCGCAGCCGGGGCGCCGTTCCCGGTTCGCGTGCTGCCGGCCGGCGAACGGCTGGGGTACGCGCAGAACTTCATGGCGGTCACCCGCGAGTGCGTCGGAAACGTCGTGTTCTTCGCCGACCAGGACGACCTGTGGCGGCCCGAGAAGCTCGCCACCGTCGTGGCAGCAGCGACACCCGGGGAGCCGGAAGCCCTGTTCCACGACCTCGCGCTGGTGGACGCCGAAGGCCGAGAGACGCAGCCGTCGTTCGTGGGCCTGCTGCGCGAGCGCGGCTTCGGCCCGGCGGTCGCGCTCAAGGGCTGCAGCATCGCGGTCACCCGGGAGTTCCTCGAGGGCTGGGGCTGGCCGCCGGCCGACTCGCCGGTCTCGCACGACTTCTGGGTGGCGCTGCTCTCCACGGCGTTCGCGCAGCGCCGCTACCTCACCGAGGTCCTCGTCGACCACCGGCTGCACGACGAGAACGCCTCGGGCTGGATGCCGAGCCAGCAGTCGCGCGAGTTCACCGAGCCGGGGGAGGACGACGACGTCGCCGTGCTGGTCGATCTCGTCGTCAAGGCCGGCAAGGCCCGGCGGTTCACCCGCGACCTGGTCGACGCCCTCGATGCGCGGGGTGACCGGATCGACCCCGAGGCCGCGACGCGGCTGCGCCGTACGCTGCGACGCAACCGGCGACGTCACCGCGAGGCGCGCGAGGCGCTCAGTCGGGATCCGGGGGCCTGATGTTCTTGCGCTGCTTCGACCAGGCCCGGACGCCGGGCTTGACGGGGTGGTAGAGCGTTGCCCTGCGCGGGAAGGCGTCGTGGTCCTCGTGGAAGTAGGCCCGACGCACCGGCCGGAAGGCGAACGTCGGCTCGACGTCGGGGTCGGCGGACCGGCCGACGTAGACGGTGCCTCGGCGCTCGGGCGGGGTGAAGAGGCCGTCGCCGCCGAGGTCCTCCACCCGTGCTCCGGTCGCGAGCGCGGCCGTGGTGAGGGTGAACTCGTAGTGGCCCTGCCAAGCCTCGTCGGCCATCGCCTCGGCGTAGTCGGCGACCAGCCTGCGGGAGACCCGCATCATCGGGTGCAGCCCCCGCGCCAGGTGCTCCTCGGCCACCCACGACGGAGCGGTGGCCTCCTCCCAGTGGGCCCACTCGGGATAGTCGGCGCGCCGGGCCACCGACGTGGTGAGCAGGTCGGCGTCGTTGTCGGTGAAGCGGGTGAAGAAGCGGTCCCACCGGCCGGCCCAGTCGACGTCGTACTCCATGACCCAGGCGTGGTCGGCGTCGAGCGCGCGCAGGCACGGGATGAGCGCGGTGTCGAGGTAGCCACCCTGGACACCGCCGTTGCGCTGCATGGCGCGGTAGCGGCGCGGCATCACGACGGCCGGGTCGTCGTACTCGAACGGTGTCCGGGGTCGGGCGCCGCTGTCGGGGTTGAACACGAAGTGCCACTCGACCAGCCCGGCGCTCTGGCGGGCCAGCCGCCGGAAGTGCTGCCGGATCCGCGGGTTGCGGCGATGGGTGAAGAAGATCCCCTGCGTCGTCACGGCGCCTCCGGGTGCGTCACAGACCGGTGACGCCCTCGCCGGACCCGGCCTGCTCGTCGAAGTTCTCGTGCTCGAGGAGGTGCAGCACCGGGACGCCGATCTTGCGGCGGGCACGGGAGGTCCAGTCGAGGTGGAAGAACTCGGCCACGACGTGCGAGCGGGTCAAGATGATGGCCTCGCGCCCGTCGAGGCGGCGTACGGCGTCGGTGAGCGCGCTGATCGGGTCGTCGTGGACCACCTCGCCCGTGGCCGTGGCTCCGGCCCGGGTCAACACCGCCAGGGTGGTGGTCAGCGCGTCGTCGGACTGCTCCTTGGCGTCCTCACGGACCGCCTCGAGATCCTCGTCGCTGATCATCGCCGCCGGCGACGACATCGTCTCAGGCCCCGACAGCGACCCCATGGCGGCCTCGATCCGCGCCGCAGCGTCCTCCATCGGGAGCAGCACGTGGTGGACGACGGTCTCGTCGAGCTCCTCGTGCAGGGAGATCACCTGGGCCGCGTCGGCTGCGCTCAACGCCTGCTCGACGAGAAGGACGACCATGTAGGACTCGCTCACGCGGTGCAGCCTAGGGCACCCCTAGCCGCCCAGCACCTCGCGGAGGTCGTAGGAGACCGGCTCGTCGAGCTGGTCGTAGCCGCACGACTCCGGGTCGCGGTCGGTGCGCCAGCGCCGGAACTGCGCGGTGTGGCGGAATCGCCGCCCCTCCATGTGGTCGTAGGCCACCTCGATCACCAGGTCGGGCCGCAGCGGCGTGAAGCTGAGGTCCTTGCCTGCGCTCCAGCGGCTCTGGGTGCCGGGCACCCGGTCCGGGTTGGCGGTGAGGTACTCCGCCCAGTGTCCCCACGGGTGCTCCTCGAGGGGTACGACCAGCGGCTGGAGCTGCTCGATCAGCTCGGCCCGCCGGGCGGCGGTGAAGCTGGCGCTGACGCCGACGTGCTGCAGCTGCCCCGTTGGTCCGACCGGGTCGTAGAGGCCGAGGAGCAGGCTGCCGAGCAGCGGCTGCTCCTTGGTCGAGGTCTTGTGCTCGCGGTAGCCGGCGACCACGACGTCGGCAGTGCGCTCGTGCTTGATCTTGAGCATCGTGCGCTTGTTGGGCTCGTACGCCGCGGTCAGCGGCTTGGCGACGACGCCGTCGAGCCCGGCGCCCTCGAACTCGCGGAACCAGGCCTCGGCCTCGGCCGGGTCGGTCGTCGTACGGGTCAGGAAGCAGGGGCCGTCGAGGCCCTGGAGGTGCTGCTCGAGCAGCGCTCGTCGTACGGCGTGCGGGGTCTTGAGGTGAGTGTCGTCGCCGAGCGCGAGCAGGTCGAAAGCGACGAAGCCGGCCGGCGTCTTCTCCGAGAGCATCGTGATCCGGCTGGCCGCCGGGTGGATCCGCTCCTGCAGCGTCTCGAACTCCAGCCGGTCATCGATCGCCACGAACAGCTCTCCGTCGAGCACGCACCGGTCGGGCAGCTGTGCGCGCATCGCCTCGACCGCCTCGGGGAAGTAGCGGGTCAGCGGCTTGGTGTTGCGGCTGGCGAGCTCGACCTCGTCGCCGTCCTTGAAGACCAGGCAGCGGAAGCCGTCCCACTTGGGCTCGAAGCTGAGCTCGCCGTACTTGTCGGCGTCGGCCAAGCCTGTGATCGGCCCCTTGACCGACTTGGCCAGCATCGGCTGCACGGGCGGCATCACGGGCAGGTCCATGCCGCGAGGCTAGCCTCGCCCGCGCCCGATGTAACGCGGGGTTATTGCCGCAGCAGTGCCCGCACAGCACCGCACCAGTGGTCACAGCACCGCAGGTGTGCGCCGAGCTCCCCGGGCAGGAGTCGAACCTGCGTCGCTAGTCCTGATTCAAAGTCGC
>JBPCQY010000161.1:0-5207 GCA_050997635.1 Nocardioides sp. | reverse complement strand
GGGCACTGGAACCCGACCGCGGCGTCGCGCATGCAGTCAGGACAGATCGGCCGCCCGCAGCGCTGGCAGCTGATGTAGGTCTCGCGGTCGGGGTGCCGGTAACAGGTCGGCACCCCGCTCGCGTCGGGCGAGGTGCTCAGGGCTGGCTGACCTCGACGGACTCGATCACGACGGGCTCGACCGGCCGGTCGCCGGCGCCGGTGCGGGTGGCCCCGATGGCGTCGACCACGTCGCGCGACTCCTTGTCCGCGACCTCGCCGAAGATCGTGTGCTTGAAGTTCAGCCAGGGGGTCGCGCCCACGGTGATGAAGAACTGCGAGCCGTTGGTGCCGGGGCCGGCGTTGGCCATCGCGAGCAGGTAGGGCTTGTCGAAGGTGAGCTCGGGGTGCGTCTCGTCCTTGAACGTGTAGCCGGGGCCACCGGTGCCGGTGCCGAGCGGGCAGCCGCCCTGGATCATGAACCCGGAGATCACCCGGTGAAAGCCGAGGCCGTCGAAGTAACGCTCCCCCGAACGACCCGCGTCGTCCTTGTAGTCCTTCGTGCCCTCGGCGAGGCCAACGAAGTTGTCGACGGTCTCGGGGGCGTGGTTGGGGAACAGGTTGAGCGTGATGTCGCCCCGATTGGTCTTCAGGACGGCCTGCTGGTCAGCCATGTCTGCCTCTCACTTGGGTCATTGCTGCCGCAATCCTCCCATGCGGGGCAACCAGTCCACCCCGATGGGCGGGCCCTGTTGCCGCGGGGCTTGGCATGATGGGATGGAGGTTCCAACGAGAGGAAGAGACCGCCATGCGTGTACGCCGCAAGAAGTCGCTCATCGAGCAGGCCAGTGACTACGTCGAGTCGGTCATCCCCAAGATCGAGGCCGCCGCGTCGAACGCTCGCGACAAGGCCGCGCCCGTGATCGCCGACGCCCGCGACAACGCCGGCCCCGCACTGGCCGACGCCCGCGACCGCGCCAAGCCCTACCTGGCCGCCGGAGCGGCCGTCGCCGCGGAGAAGGCCCAGGTGGGTGCCAGCCTCGCGGCCGAGAAGGCCGCGCAGGGACGCGACCTGGCCCAGGCGAAGGTCGCCGAGCTCCAGGGCAAGCCGCAGAAGCAGAAGGGCAGCACGTTCAAGAAGGTGCTGGTCATCACCGGCCTGGCCGCCGTGGCGGCGTTCGTCGCCAAGAAGCTGCAGTCGTCGGGCTCGCAGGACACCTGGCAGTCGTCGTACACCCCGGCGCCTGCGCCGACGACCGCTCCGCCGCCCGCCGCTCCGGTCGGCGTGGTCGACGACGAGGCCGGCTCCTCGCCCGACGAGGCGCTGTCCGACGCGGTCGGCACCGAGCACCCCGTGACTACGCCGGATGACCCGGCCGCCGTCACCGAGGTCGAGGGCGACCCGCTCACCGACCCGATCGAGACCATCGACGACCCGTCGAAGCGCAACTGAGGTTCACCCGCGGCGGCCGGAGGCGACGTCCTCCGGCCGGTGCGTGTCGACCCACTCGTCGATGCGCTCCCACCAGGCGTAGAGCCACTCGATCCGCGCGTCGCGTCCCGCCGGGATGTCGGCTCGCGGCACCCGCCACCAGCGCATCACGAGCTCCTTGTCCATCGGCAGCTCGTGCCACACGTCGCCGGCGGTGACCATGTGGTCGAGGCCGGTGTGCGCCACCAGCACCACGTCGGCGTCCGGCGCCGCGTCTAGCGCGGCCACGAGGCCACCGGGCTTGGGGGCCAGCACATGGGTCATCCGTTCGGCCCGCCGCGCCATCCGCTCGAGACCGAGCCTGCGCAGTCGGGCGATGGCGCGGACCCGACGTTCGGGCGTGAAGTTGCCACCCTCGGGGAAGATCACGAACGCGTCGTTCTCGTCGAGCCCGGCCGCCAGCGAGGCGATCTGCTCCTCGAGCTCCTCCCCGGCGTTCGGGCTCGGGGTGATGAAGCGGGCCGGGATCCGGCGCAGGAGTACGTCGATGGCCGGGTCCCACGCCAGCGTGTCCTTGAGTACGACGCGCGGCTCGCGGCCATACCAGTGCATCAGCGCGTAGATCAGGATGAAGGAGTCCCCCGGGCCGGCGTGCCGGCAGCACACCACGAGCGGCCGCCCCGGATGCGCGTCCGGCGCCGGGCCGTCGGTGCGGATGGTCAGCGCGAGCACCCGCCGGGCCTCGGTGAAGAAGACCCACATGGTGCCCTGCACCAGGTCGTAGTGGATGCCCTCGAAGTACGGCGTCCGCAGTCGCCGGCCGAAGCCCGAGGAGACCCACCAGCCGAGCAGGACCACCAGCAGCAGGCTCTCGCAGGTCACGTAGACCACGAAGATCCAGAACAACCGCAGCGCCCGCCAGCGGCCCGGCAGCAGCGGCGACAACGCAGCGGTCCCGATGACCCACAGCGGCAGCGTCGACCAGAGCAGGGCCGTGACGAGCAGCATCAGGGGCGCGACCACCAGGCGGCGGACGACCCAGATCACCCGAGACCGTCCAGGTAGGCGGCGCTGGACAGGTAGCTCGCGTCGATCCGGGCCTGCAGGTCGCCGTACGCCCGGTGTGAGAGCAGCGAGTCGTCGCGGGCCGACGTACCCCCGGCCGGGAGGACGTGGGCGGTGACCCCGTCGGGAACCTCTGAGAGCTCGCGGTGGAAACGGTGTCGACGCGCGATCTCGAACGAGACCCGGGCCACCTCCCAGGGTCGCCGCGGGACCCTCAGCGGCCGGTCGATGCGGCCGACCTGGAGCACGTAGACGGTGGTGGCACCCAGGGCGACGGCCCGCCCGATCGGGATGGAGTTCACGATGCCGCCATCGAGGTAGTGCTCGTCTCCGACGCGGGCCGGTGGCAGCAGGCCGGGTACGGCGGCGCTGGCCACCACGGCGTCCACGAGCCGGCCCGAGGTGAACCAGTGCTCGGCTGCACGCTCGATGCTGGCGGCGCAGACCTGGAAGCGCACGGGCAGGTCCTCGAAGGTGGTCTCGCCGAACTCCTCCTCCAGGCGCTGCCGCAGCGGCTTGGCGGAGTAGATGTGGGTGCCCGTCGACACCGCCCGCCGGACGGTGCGCAGGGCCCGGTCGCCGTACACCTCGCGGCTCCTGGCGGCGGCGGCCCACAGGTCGGTCATCCGCCCGACGACCGCGAGCGTCGGGTCGCGGGCGACCATCGCGCCGTTGAGTGCGCCGATGCTGGTGCCGAGGACCAGGTCGGGGACGATCTCGCGCTCGAGCAGGGCCCGGAGCATGCCGACCTCGGCCGCGCCGAGTAGACCACCGCCCCCCAGCACGAACGCGGTCGTCACCGGCTACGCCCTCGCGAGCTCGGGATGCTCCGCGCGGACCTTGAGCACGACGCGGTGTTCCACGAAGAAGATCAGGAGTGGGATGAGCCCGGCGATCAACGCCAAGATCGTGAAGGCCCACGTCCAGCCCGCCTGCCGCGAGAGCACGAAGGCCACCAGCACGTACACGATGAACACGAAGCCGTGCACGACCCACACCACGCTGGCGTGCTCGCCGAACTGCTGGAGGCTCGAGCCCTTCGCCGCGAAGTAGCGCAGCGGGAGCGCGATGAAGAACCCGAAGGCGAGGCAGATGCCCACGACGAAGGCGAGCACACGATACGCGAGGAAGAGGCGGGGCACGCGCCGAATCTACCCGGCGGGTTCGGGCTGACGCGGGCCGGCCAGTACGTCGTCCTGCAGCCAGCGCCACCACATGAAGATCACGAACGCGCCGAAGAACCACCACTCGATCGCGTAGAGCAGGTTGCGCAGCGCGGTGAAGCTCCCCGCGTCGGGCAGCGCGTCGAGGCTGGCCTGGGTCAGGCCCTGCCCCGGCGCGTTGGTGGCCGACGTCGCCAGGTCGACGACGACGTACCCGCCGTACAGGTCCCGGCTGACCAGCGGAAGCAGGCCGGTGATGCTGAGCTCGGGGAGCGCCCGGTCCCCAGGGTGCGGGTCGGGTACGCCGGGGTCCTCGGGCGGCTGCAGCCAACCGGTCAGCCGGGTGTCGCCAGCCGGGGGCGCGGGCGCGGCGGCACCCGGGGCGAGCAGGCCGCGCACCACGGGCACCTCCGACCCGCTCGGCGTACGCACCGGAGTGACCAGCCAGGTCCCGCCACCCGGGCGGCCGCCGACGGTCACGGAGCCGGCGGAGTCCCAGGTGCCCCGCACCAGCACCGGGCGGCCGACGCCGTCACCGGGGAAGGCTGCGTCGGGGCCGAGCACGTCGTCCAGCGGTACGGCGGGCTGGTGGGTCAGGTCGGCGGCCCTGGCGTCGCGATGGTCCTGCCACACGTGCAACTGCCAGAAGCCGAGCAGCCCGGTGAAGACGAGGCCGGCAACGGCCAGGAGGTGGATGGCCCAGTAGCGCGGGGCAAGGGCTCGGACCACGCGGCAAGGCTACTGACCGCCCGGGCTCTCACCGCGGCCGAGCTTCAAGCACGCGCCGGCCGACGTGGAACCGCGGCGCGGTCCGCTGGTGCCCTTCACGTCATACAGGCCCACATCGCGAAGGACGACGCCAAGGGCGACGCCTCCCGGTCGTCCCCGGCACTTCTCAATCCTGTTCGAGGATGCTCTCGATCGCTGCAACGTCATTCGTGAGCACGTCACTGAGTGCGCGCCAGACAATGCGGTAGTCGATGAAGCCGTACTCGTGGGCTACGACGTTCCGCATGCCCTTCATCTCGTGCCACTCAACTGCCGGGTGCTCCGCAACGAAACCGCCTTCCAGGCGCGAGACCGCTTCCCCGATCCGGTGCAGGAGTGCCTCGGCGATCAACTGGGTTGGCCGGTGGCTGTGGAGGTTCTGCTCGCCCAGTGAGGTCACGTACTGGCTGATCTCGTCGGCGAAGCCGAGAATGTCGGTGAGCGCTCGCCTGGTGCGCCCTTCAAGAGTCACACGGCCACCGCGTGCTTGATGCGGTCCACGCCTGCAGCACCGTCGGAGATGACATCGACACTGACGCCGAGCAAGTCTTCTAGCTCCCGGGTGAGTCCGACCTGGTCATACAGGCTCGCCTCGTCGGAGAAGTGGACCAAGAGGTCAAGGTCCGACGAAGGCGTATCCGAACCCGTAGCGACGGAGCCGAAGACTCGGACGTTGCTCGCGTGGTGGCGGGCAGCAACAGCCATGATGTCGTCGCGCATCTGCGCAAGAAGGGCGGACGGTCGGACTCCGGTGGCCTTCGCGATCCGCGCGAGGGTAGCCGGACTGGGGGTCAACCTGCC
>JBPCQY010000037.1:0-17599 GCA_050997635.1 Nocardioides sp. | reverse complement strand
TGGCTCGTGCCGCCGAGCTCGGCCTGCCGTCGTACCGGGCCAAGCAGCTCTCCACGCACTACTTCGCCCGCCTCGTCGACGACCCGGACCAGATGACCGACCTGCCCGCCGGCCAGCGCGACGAGCTGGTGAGCTCATTGATGCCGACCCTGATGACGCCGCTGCGCACCCTCGAGGCCGACCGGGGCACCACCCGCAAGACCCTGTGGAAGCTCTTCGACGGGACGCTGGTCGAGTCGGTGCTGATGCGCTACCCCGGGCGGGTCACGATGTGCGTCTCGTCGCAGGCCGGCTGCGGGATGGCGTGTCCCTTCTGCGCCACCGGCCAGGGCGGCCTGCAGCGCAACATGTCGACCGCCGAGATCGTCGAGCAGGTCGTCGCCGGCGCCCGGTCGCTGGCCCGCGGGGAGGTTCCCGGTGGTCCCGGCCGGGTCTCCAACGTGGTCTTCATGGGCATGGGCGAGCCGCTGGCCAACTATCAGGCGGTGATCGGCGCCGTACGACGTCTCACCGAGCCGACCCCTGCCGGTCTCGGCATGTCCGCCCGCGGCGTGACCGTCTCGACCGTGGGTCTGGTGCCGCGGATCAGGCAGCTCACCACCGAGGGCGTCCCGGTCACCCTCGCGCTGAGCCTGCACGCGCCCGACGACGAGCTGCGCAACGAGCTGGTGCCGGTCAACACCCGGTTCTCGGTCGACGAGACCGTCGACGCGGCCTGGGAGTACGCCCGGGTCACCGGGCGCCGGGTCTCCATCGAGTACGCCATGATGCGCGGCATCAACGACCAGGGCTGGCGCGCCGACCTGCTGGGCGACGTCCTCAACGCCCGCGGCACGATGCCGTCGGGTGGGGGCTGGGTGCACGTCAACCTGATCCCGCTCAACCCGACGCCCGGCTCGAAGTGGACGGCGTCCGATCCCGCCGACGAGCGCGAGTTCGTGCGCCGGCTCGAGGCCAAGGGCATCCCGACGACCGTCCGCGACACCCGCGGCCGCGAGATCGACGGCGCCTGCGGGCAGCTCGCCGCCGAGGGCTGAGCGCCGCCTCCGAGTCTCCCCAACTCGCAGCCCCCGTTCGTGATAGTCACCGACGAATGGGTTGCCCTGGCGCCCCCCAACCCAACCGCTTCGTCGGGGACTATCCGTCAGGGCAGGCCTCGGGCCGCATGAGGTCGGCGGCCTCGTCGACGGTGTCGACGAGGTGGATGTGCGGCTCCATCGCCCGGCCGCGGGCCAGGGCCTGCAGCAGCGGCCACGCCGGCAGCGTCTCGGTCCAGTACGTCGCACCCACGAGCACCATCGGCGCCACGGCGTCCTCGGCGGCGTAGTAGTTCTCGCAGGCGTCTTGGAAGACCTCCTGCACGGTGCCGCCCGCCCCGCGGAGGAACACGATGCCGCGGTCACAGAGCTGGAGCAGGATCGACTCCCGGATCGCGTTGCGGAAGTACTTCGCGATCGCGGTGGCGAACACGTTGGGCGGCTCGTGTCCGTAGAACCAGGTCGGCACCCCGAGCGACTCGCGACCCTGCACGCGCGCCACGATCGCCCGCGCGACGCCGACCCAGGCGTCGATCGACGGCCGGAAGGACGGCACGATCGCCAGTCGCTCGAGCGCGTCGGCCAGGCCGCCGGGGTCGGCCAGGAAGGCGCCGAGGTTGGTGGCCTCCATCGCGCCCGGTCCGCCGCCGGTGGCGACGCTGTGCCGATCGGCCAGCAGGTGGCCGAGCCGGGCCGCGTCGGCGTACGCCGCCGAGCCGCGCGCGACGTCGTGCCCGCCCATCACGCCGACCAGGTGCCGCCCGACCAGCCAGGCGGTCAGGCCCTCGTCGACCGCATGGTCGTGCAGCGCCTGCGCGAGCGTGTCGTCGTGGGTGGGCGGGTGGTGCGACCACGCATAGGCGCGCGCATCCAGCGAGTCGGCGTACGACGTCGCGTCGTACAGCTCGGCGGGCGTGTAGAGCCCGCGCCGGTAGGGGTCGATCGGCAACCCGGCGGGCATCGGCACCCGGCCACGCTCGAGCGGCCGCACCGCCAGGGTCCGCCCACGCAGCTTCCGCACTGGGCGAACCTAGCGCGGCCGGCTTCAAAAGGCGTGCGCCATCAGGTCCCCGAAGAGCTCCTGCTCGTCGACCGCGAGCCCGCGCGAGCGGAACCAGCCGCACACGTTGGCGCAGTCGCGCAACAGGAAGTCGAAGCCGGTCGGGTTGCCGACGAGGTCCACGATCTGGGGCAGGTCGATGATGACCAGGCGCTCGCCTGCGGCGAGGATGTTGTACGCCGAGAGGTCGCCGTGCACGACCCCCTCCTGCACCATCGCGGCCAGCGACTCGCGCAGCTGGTCGAAGTACGACGCCAGCAGCGCCGGCTCCGGCCGGGTCTGGGCCAGGCGGGGCGCGGTCTCGCCGTCGACGGTGATCCACTCCATCAGGATCTCGGTACCGTCGATCTGCACGGGGTAGGGCACCGGCACGCCGATGGACCACATCCGCTTGAGCGCGTCCCACTCGGAGATCGCCCACTCGCCGGCAGCGACGATCTTGCCGAACGTGCTCTTGCGCTTGAGGGCGCGCTCGTCACGCGAGCGTTTCATCGAGCGGCCCTCGGTGTAGGCGGCCGAGCGGTGGAAGGTGCGGTGGTCGGTGTCGCGGTAGCGCTTGGCGGCCATCACCACGCCGCGAGCGGGTTCGTGCGGGTCGGCCCGTTCGAGCAGGAAGACGTCGGCCTCCTTGCCGGTCTTGAGGATGCCGAGATCGGTGTCGACGGCGCCCTGCGAGGTCACGACCCAGTCGGGACGCGGCTCCGGGCCGCGCATCAGTGGCTCGCAGTCGAGCCAGGTCGACCAGCGTTGGCCGTCGTCGAGGTCGTCGTAGGAGTCGAAGTCGAAGACGAACGAGGGATCGATCCCCGTGAGGGGGTCAGTCGGTGGTGCGGGGGTCAGCCACTCGTCGTGGCCGGTGAAGTCGAAAGACATCGGTGTGGGTGCTCCAGAGGTGAGAGGAAACGGCAGCTGTGGGCAGGCCGCGGACAGTGATCGTCACGACACGCCTCCTCTCGCACGGGCACCCCACGTCGGGGCACGTCCCAGACAGGGTGCCGGGGAGTGCCGGTGCTGCGCAACCCATTTGGCGGCGACTGGCGTAGGTTGCGGCCGTGCCCCGCGCCGCGCTCGTCCGTGCAGCCTCTCCTCTGGCCGCCCTCGCGGTGTTGGTCGGCGGACTGGCCCCCGCGGCTGGGGACGGTGTGCCCCGGCCTGTGCACGGCAGCCGGGGCATCGGCGACGGCTACTTCCCCGAGGACGGCAACGGCGGCATCGACGTGCAGTCCTACGCCATCCACGACGCCTACCGGTTCCGCGACGGCCGGCTCAGCGGCCACACGGTCGTGCGGATCACCCCGCTGGCGACGCTGAGCTCGTTCGACCTCGACTTCCTGCTGCCGGTCAGCTCGGTGCGGCTCTCGAACGGGCCCGCGTCGTACAGCCGCCCCGACCGGCACGAGCTGCGCATCCACCCGGCCCGGCCGCTGGTGGCCGGGCGCACCTTCACGGCGACGGTGACCTACGCCGGGCACCCGGATCGGGTCGGGTGGCGCGGCGAGCGCGACTGGCTGGCCGACGACCACGAGGTGGTCGCGATGAACCAGCCGCACATGGCCGCCTGGTGGTTCCCCGCCAACGACCACCCCCGCGACAAGGCGACCGTCGACCTGCACGTGCGGGTGCCGCACGGTAACCGGGTGATCGGGAACGGCCACCTCCTCGGCGTACGCCGCGGTGCCACCCACGCGACGTACCACTGGGGTGGCGGCGGACCGATGACCACCTACCTCGCGTTCTTCGCCGCCGGCAGGTTCGACGTCGCGCACGGGGTCAGCCACGGGCTGCCGTGGTACGCCGCGGTCTCGGCGCAGGTGCCGCAGCCCGAGCGCCGTGCCGCGATGCGCCGGCTGAAGGCGTCGCCCGGCATCGTCCGGTGGCTCTCGCACCGGCTCGGCCCCTACCCCTTCGGTGACACCGGTGGCCTGGTGACCAGCCTGGGTCCGGGCTTCGCGCTGGAGAACCAGACGCGCCCGACCTATCCCGTGCTGGGTCCCTCCGGGAAGATCCTCGAGGTCCACGAGCTGGCCCACCAGTGGTTCGGCGACTCGGTCTCGCTGCACGGCTGGCGCGGCATCTGGCTCAACGAGGGGGCCGCGACGTTCATGGAGAAGCTGTGGACCGAGAAGCACGGCGGGGAGCCGGCCTCGGCCTGGCTGGAGAACACCTATCACCAGACACCGTCCGACGACCCGCTGTGGCACCTCGTCGTCGCGAACCCCGGCCCGGCCCACCTGTTCGACTATCCCGTCTACGACCGGGGCGGTCTGGCCCTCCAGGCCCTCCGGCAACGGCTGGGCGACCACGTCTTCGGCCAGGTGCTGCGCACCTGGTTGCGCGAGCGCCGCGGCTCGACCGGCACGACGGGCCAGTTCCGCCGGGTCGCCGAGCGGGTCAGCGGAGCGCACCTGCGCGGCTTCTTCCACTCCTGGCTGCGGTCGCCCACGAAGCCGGCCGAGACCGCCGCCAACGGGCTCTGATCTCGACGGCTCACCCGAGCAGTGGCTCGACGAGCCGCGCGATCCGGCTCGGGCGCCCAGTGTGCGCCTCCTCGGCGTCGGCCCAGGTCATCGCGCGCAGGCCCGCGTTGATGCCGAGCCAGCGCAGCGGCTCCGGCTCCCAGCGGCGGGAGCGGTGACCGACCCACGGCAGCCGGGTCAGGTCGGTGTCGCGTCCGCGCACCAGGTCGGCCAGCGTGCGGCCGGCCAGGTTCGTCGTACTCACGCCGTCCCCGACGTACCCGCCGGCCCAGGCCAGGCCCGTCGTACGGTCCAGGCCGACCGAGGCGTACCAGTCGCGCGGCACCCCGAGCGCGCCACCCCACCGGTGCGTGACCGGATGCCCGGCGACCGCAGGGAACAGCTCGACCAAGGTCTCGTGGAGGCGGTCGAAGACGCTTCGGTAAGGGTCGAAGTCGGCGGCGATCCGCGAGCCCAGGCGGTACGGCGCGCCGCGACCGCCGAAGACGAGCCGGTCGTCGGCGGTGCGCTGGCCGTAGATGATCAGGTGCCGGTGGTCGGTGAAGGTCTCGCGACGCGCCAGCCCGACCCGCTCCCAGACCGAGGCGGGCAGCGGAGCGGTCGCGATCACCAGCGAGTGCACGGGGGCGAGGGTGCGTCGCTCGCCGGCGAGGTCGCGGGTGTAGCCCTCGGTGGCGCGCACGACGTACGGCGCGCGGACGGTCCCGCGGTCGGTGGTGACCAGGCCCGGGTCGAGGCGACGCACGCGGGTCTGCTCGTGCACCCGAACCCCTCGCCGTACGACGTTCGCGGCGAGGCCGCGGGCGAGCCGCGCGGGGTGCAGCGCCGCGCAGTGCGGGGTGTACGTCGCCCCGACCACCCCGGTGGCTCCGGCAACCGAGCGCGCCTCGTCGGCGTCGAGCAGCTGCAGGTCATCGGGGCCCAGGCCCCACGACCGCGCGTGTGCCACCTCCGCCCGGGCCCGGCTCAGCTGGGCGGGGCTGCGGGCGAGGGCGATCGTGCCGCCGCGGGCCAGCTGCGCGTCGATGCCCTCGAGTGCGGCCACCCGCCGGATCTCGTCGATCGTGTCGACCATGGCCCGCTGCTGGGCCAGCGCGCCGTCGCGGCCACCGGTGCGAGCCAGCGTCTCCAGCGACGCGGGGAACAGGGCCGAGCACCAGCCGCCGTTGCGGCCCGACGCGCCGTACCCGGCGGTCTCGGCCTCGAGCACGACCACGTCGAGCCCGGCGCCGGCGAGGTAGTAGGCGGTCCAGAGCCCGGTGTAGCCGCCTCCGACGATCGCGACGTCGGCGCGCGTGTCAGCGTCGAGGGGCGGACGCGGGACCCAGTCGTCGCCGGCGGTCTCGTGCCACAGCGACAGTCCGGCGTACCTCAGCGCACGCCCCACGAGTAGGTCTGCTTGCGCAGCTTGAGGTACATGAAGGTCTCGGTCGCCGTGACCCCGTCGATCGCGCGCACCTTGCGGGAGATCACGTCGAGCAGGTGGTCGTCGCTCTCGCAGACGACCTCGATCAGCAGGTCGAAGCTGCCGGCCGTGACCACGACGTAGTCGACCTCGTCGATCGCCGCGAGCCTGTCGGCCACGGGCTCGACGGCGCCACTGACCCGCACGCCGACCATGGCCTGGCGCGCGAAGCCGAGCTCGAGCGGGTCGGTAACCGCCACCACCTGCATCACGCCACCGTCGATCAGCCGCTGCACCCGCTGACGTACGGCGGCCTCCGAGAGCCCGACCACCTTGCCGATCGAGGCGTACGATCGTCGGCCATCCTGCTGGAGTTGTTCGATGATGGCCTTCGAGACGTCGTCCAGCGTGATCGCGGCACGCGGTCTGCGGGTCATGCGGTCAGCCTGTCAGTCGGGGAGCGCGCGGTAAAGAGCGCCCGGCGGCAAGTGATTTCGTTGCCTGGAGGTTACATCCCGACGGAATCCCTTGTCCTCGTCGAGGCGCCACGGGACGATCCTGATCGCCCACGTCATGTTCTGCCTGTCGTTCGTGGTCGTCACCGTGCGGGCCTGGCTCGCGGGGATGAGCAACACAGTGGAGCAGGCCGCGATGGACCTGTCTGCGACTCCGCAGCAGACCTTCTGGCGGGTCACCTTTCCCGCTGGTGTTCCCGGGCAGCCTGCAGGTCAACGTGATCGGGCCAGTGATGCTCCTGGTCTCCGTCACGATCGTGGTCGGTACCGAGCTGCGCAGCCGGGCCCGCCTGACCCTCACCTACACGGGCCGGAGTACGACAACGCCAGGGCCGCCCCCCGGTAGCCCTGGCGTCGTCTCCCCGTTGACTCAGAGCAGGGTGCCCGCCTTCGTCAGCACCTCGCGCAGGATCTGCTCGATCTCGTCGAAGTGCTCCTGGTCGCAGATCAGCGGGGGAGCGAGCTGGACCACCGGATCGCCCCGGTCGTCGGCGCGGCAGTAGAGGCCGGCGTCGTACAGGGCCTTGGACAGGAAGCCACGGAGCAGCTTCTCGGACTCCTCGGCGTCGAAGGTCTCCTTGGTGTCCTTGTCCTTGACCAGCTCGATGCCGAAGAAGTAGCCGTCGCCGCGCACGTCGCCGACGATCGGCAGGTCCTTGAGCTTCTCGAGGGTCTCGCGGAACGCAGGCTCGTTGTCGCGGACGTGCTCGTTGATCCGCTCCTTCTCGAAGATGTCGAGGTTGGCGAGCGCGACCGCGGTCGAGACCGGGTGGCCGCCGAACGTGTAGCCGTGCAGGAACGTCTCGGTGCCGTGGAGGAACGGCTCCATCAGCTTGTCGCTGGCGATCATCGCGCCCAGCGGCGAGTAGCCCGAGGTGATGCCCTTGGCGCAGGTGATGATGTCGGGCTGATAGCCGTAGCGCTCGGCGCCGAACCAGTGGCCGAGGCGGCCGAACGCGCAGATCACCTCGTCGCTGACCAGCAGTACGTCGTACTGGTCGCAGATCTCGCGGACCCGGTCGAAGTAGCCGGGAGGCGGCGGGAAGCAGCCGCCGGAGTTCTGCACCGGCTCGAGGAAGACGGCGGCCACGGTCTCGGGGCCCTCGTTCTCGATCGCGACCGCGATCTCGTTGGCGGCCCAGAGGCCGAACTTCTTCTCGTCGTCCTCGAAGTACGGCGCCCGGTAGTAGTTGGTGTTCGGCACCCGGAAGGTGGAGGGCACCAGCGGCTCGAACGGCGCCTTCATGCCGGGCAGACCGGTGATCGACAGGGCGCCCTGCGGGGTGCCGTGGTAGGCGATCGCGCGGCTGACCACCTTGTGCTTGTAGGGCCGGCCGGTGATCTTGAAGTAGTTCTTGGCCAGCTTCCACGCGGTCTCGACGGCCTCGCCACCACCGCTGGTGAAGAAGACCCGGTTGAGGTCGCCGGGGGCGTAGCCCGCCACCCGCTCGGCCAGCTCGATGGCGCCCGGGTGGGCGTAGGACCACAGCGGCATGAACGCCAGTTTCTCGGCCTGCTTGGCGGCGGCCTCCGCGAGCTCGGGGCGACCGTGACCCAGCTGGCTCACGAACAGGCCGGCCAGGGCGTCGAGGTAGCGCTTGCCGTTGCTGTCCCAGATGTAGGGGCCCTCACCACGGACGATGATGGGCACGTCGGCGTGGTCGTAGGTCGAGTGCCGGGTGAAGTGCATCCACAGGTGGTCGCGGGCCGCCTGCTGGAGGTGGTCGTGGTCGTAGGCGGTCTCGCTCGCCATGCGTATCGGTGTCCTCGTCGCTGGAGTTTCGGGTGTCCCCATTCTGTCGCTGTGGACCCACTTCGGCAAGTGAAACCGTTGTCTGAACCGCACAGAATTGCTGAATCCGAAGCACTGGGCGTCGGGCCCCTCCGGCTGGTAGGAAGTCCGTATGACCCGTTATGGCGCCCAGTTCGGACCCGACCTGACCTTCCTCGGCGTACCGGCGGTCGACCTCGAGGACGCCGGCTCCCTGGCCGGGGCCGACGTCGTGGTGGTGGGCGCGCCGTTCGACGGGGGTACCTCGCACCGGCCCGGCACCCGGTTCGGCCCGTCGGCCATCCGGCAGACCTGCTACCTGCCGCAGGACGGCTCGCGCCCCCACCTCGCCTTGCGCGTCGACGCGTTGCGCGACATCCGGGTCGTCGATGCCGGCGACGTCGAGATGCCTCCGGGGGAGATCGAGCGCTCGCTGCACGCGCTGGAGGAGGCGGTGTACGCCGTGGCAGCCGCCGGCGCCGTACCGCTCGTGCTCGGTGGTGACCACTCGATCGCGCTGCCCGACGCGACCGGTGTGGCCCGGCACCTCGGCTTCGGCAAGGTCTCGATGATCCACTTCGACGCCCATGCCGACACCGGCAACATCGAGTTCGGCTCGCTCTACGGCCACGGCCAGCCGATGCGCCGGCTGATCGAGTCGGGCGCGTTGCGCGGTGACCGGTTCCTGCAGCTGGGGCTGCGCGGCTACTGGCCCGGGCCCGAGACGCTGGACTGGATGGCCGAGCAGCGGATGCGGTCCTATGAGATGACCGAGATCGGCAAGCGCGGCCTGGATGTCTGTCTCGACGAGGCGTTCGAGATCGCGCTCGACGAGTGCGACGCGGTGTTCCTCTCCGTCGACATCGACGTGTGCGACCCCGGGTACGCGCCCGGCACCGGGACTCCCGAGCCGGGCGGGCTGTCGTCGCGGCAGCTGCTCGACGCCGTACGCCGGATCTGCCGGGAGCTGCCCGTCGCCGGGATCGACGTCGTCGAGGTGTCGCCGCCGTACGACCACGCCGAGATCACCGCCTACCTCGCCAACCGGGTCTGTCTCGAGGCGCTCTCGGGGCTGGCCGCCCGCAAGGTCGGGATCACCCACGATCCGGCCGGCCCGCTGCTCGAGGGCCGCTGAGGTGGCCACGCTCTTTCGCGGCGGGTCGGTCTTCGACGGCCACCGTCACCTGCCGGACCACACGCTCCTCGTCGACGACGGCAAGATCCGCTGGTTGAGGAGCGAGCGCAGCGAACGTCTCGAAACCAAAGACCTCGACGTCGTCGACCTCGCCGGTGGCCTGGTGGCCCCCGGTTTCACCGACGCCCACGTGCACCCGATCCAGGGCGGCCTCGAGCGGCTGCGGTGCGACCTGTCGCAAGGCTCGACCCGCGAGGACTACCTGGCCACGATCGCGGCGTACGCCGGCTCGCACGACGACCCGTGGGTGCTGGGCGGCGGGTGGGCGATGGCGGCCTTCCCGGGAGGTACGCCGACCGCGGCCGACCTCGACCGCGTGGTCCGCGACCGGCCGGCGTTCCTGCCCAACCGCGACCACCACGGCGCCTGGGTCAACTCGCGGGCGCTCGAGCTCGCGGGCATCACCGCCGAGACGCCCGACCCGCCCCACGGCCGGATCGAGCGCCTCCCCGACGGCACGCCCTCGGGCACCCTGCACGAGGGCGCGATGGGACTGGTCACGCGGCTGGTGCCGCCGACCCCGGCCGAGGACTACTACGCGGCCCTGCTCGAGGGCCAGCGCTACCTGCACTCCCTGGGCGTCACCGGCTGGCAGGACGCCATCGTCGGCGCGTACGCCGGGATGGACGACCCGGGCCCGCCGTACGTCCGAGCTGTGGAGAACGGCGCCCTGACGGCCGATGTCGTCGGCGCCCTCTGGTGGGATAGGAATCGGGGGGCCTCCCAGGTCGCCGAACTCGTGCTGCGCCGAGACGAGCTGACCCGCGGCCGGTTCCGCGCCACGAGCGTCAAGATCATGCAGGACGGCGTCGCCGAGAACGGCACGGCCGCACTCACCGCGCCGTACCTCGACCGCTGCGGGCACCCGACCGACAACTCCGGCCACTCCTTCGTGCCGGCCGAGGAGCTGCGGGAGGTGGTGCGCGCCCTCGACGGTGAAGGCTTCCAGGTGCACATCCATGCGATCGGCGACCGGGGGGTGCGCGAGGCGCTCGACGCGTTCGCGGGTCTCGACAGGCTCGACCAGCGTGGAGGGCTGCGGCACCACATCGCCCACCTCCAGCTCGTGCACCCCGCCGACGTCGGCCGCTTCGCCGAGCTGGGCGTGGCCGCCAACGCGCAGGCGCTGTGGGCGTGCCTCGACCAGCAGATGACCGAGCTGACGATCCCGTTCCTCGGCCCGGAGCGCACCGCCTGGCAGTACCCGTTCGGCGATCTCCATCGCGCCGGCGCTTGGCTGGTGATGGGCAGCGACTGGCCGGTCTCGACGCCCGACCCGCTCGCGGCCATCCACACCGCCGTCACCCGCACGACGTACGGCGCCGCCGGCCGCGCCGGGTGGGAGTCGTTCCTGCCCGAGCAGGCGCTCCTTCTCGAGACCGCGTTCGCGGCGTACACGTCCGGCTCGGCGTGGGTCAACGGCCGCGACCGGATCGACGGCGCCGGTGTCCTCGCCCCCGGTCATGCCGCCGACCTCGTCGTGCTCGATCGCGACCCCTTCGCCAGCCCGGTCGAGGAGATCGGGGCGACCCGGGTGTGCTCCACCTGGGTGGCGGGGTCGCCGGTGTTCGGCGGTTGAGCAAGCCTCATGTCTCCCTGCCCAGACCTCCGTCGCCGCCAGGATGACTGCCGAGATGGCGATCCAATGACGAAATTCGTTGAAAACGGCGCATCCCACTATCGAATCCGTTGTCAACTCGTTTAGAGTCAGACGTATGGTCGACCAGGCGTTCCGGAATCTCATCGCCGGCGAATCGGCCGATGCGAAGTCTGGGGAGACCTACGACATCTTCGATCCGGCCACCGGGGAGGTCTACGCCCAAGCCCAGCAGTCCGGTGCCGAGGATGTCGACCGGGCCTACGCCGCGGCCGCGGGGGCGTTCGACACGTGGGGCGAGACCACCCCCCAGGTCAGGGCGAGCGCGCTGCTGAGGATCGCGGACGCGATCGACGCGCGGGCCGAGGAGATCAGCGCGATCGAGTGCCGAGACACCGGCAAGCCGCTCGGGCTGACCAGGTCGGAGGAGATGCCCTACGCCTCCGACCACTTCCGGTTCTTCGCCGGCGCCGCCCGGGTGCTCGAGGGACGGTCGGCAGCGGAGTACCTGGCGGACCACACGTCGTGGATCCGCCGCGAGCCGGTGGGCGTCATCGGGCAGGTGACCCCCTGGAACTACCCGCTGATGATGATGATCTGGAAGGTCGCACCCGCCCTGGCGGCCGGGAACACCGTCGTACTCAAGCCGAGCGACACCACGCCCGCGAGCTCGACATTGCTCGCCGAGCTGTGCCAGGAGTTCCTTCCGCCGGGTGTGCTGAACGTCGTTACCGGCGACCGCGACACCGGCCGTGCGCTGGTCGAGCACAACACACCGCAGATGGTGTCGATCACCGGCTCGGTCCGGGCCGGGATGGAAGTCGCCGGATCCGCGGCCAAGGACCTCAAGAGGGTGCACCTGGAGCTCGGGGGCAAGGCGCCGGTGATCGTCGTCGACGACGCCGACATCGAGAAGGCGGCCGAGGGCATCGCCATGGCTGGCTACTTCAACGCGGGCCAGGACTGCACGGCCGCGACCCGGGTCCTCGCAGGGCCCGGCGTCCACGACGAGTTCGTGGCGGCCGTGACGGAGCGGGCGAGGAGCACCAGGACGGGCCCGCCCGAGGACGAGGACGTGCTCTACGGCGCGCTCAACAACGTCGACCAGCTCGCCCGGGTCACCGGGATGGTCGAGCGGCTCCCGGACCACGCCACCGTGCAGACCGGAGGCCACCGTCAGGGCGACGTCGGCTACTTCTACGAGCCGACCGTGCTCTCGGGGCTCCGTCAGGACGACGAGCAGATCCAGCAGGAGATCTTCGGGCCGGTGATCACCGTGCAGCGGTTCGGCGACGAGGCCGAGGCCCTCACGTGGGCCAACGGCGTGGAGTACGGACTCGCCTCGAGCGTCTGGACCCGTGACCACGCCCGTGCGATGCGGATGTCGAAACACCTCGACTTCGGCGTGGTGTGGATCAACACCCACATCCCGTTCGTCTCCGAGATGCCGCACGGCGGCTTCAAGCACTCCGGCTACGGGAAGGACCTGTCGATGTACGGTCTGGAGGACTACACGCGCATCAAGCACGTGATGAGCTACATCGGGGTCGACGAGTGACCGAGACAGTGAGCCAACCTGCGGCGCAGACCCAGAAGCCTGCCGAGGATGCGATCAAGCTGGTCGGGGTCGCCAAGAACTTCCAGGCCCACGGCGAGGTTGTGGCGGCGGTGCAACGGGTGGAAATGTCGATCCTGTCCGGCGAGTTCTTCTCGATGCTCGGACCGTCTGGTTGCGGCAAGACCACCACCCTGCGAATGATCGCGGGCTTCGAGGAGCCGACCGAGGGACAGATCCTGCTCTACGGCCAGGACGTGGTCGGGATCCCGCCCAACCATCGTGACCTCAACATGGTGTTCCAGAACTACGCGCTCTTCCCGCACATGAACGTCTTGGACAACGTCGCCTTCGGGTTGCGCCGCAAGAAACTGCCCAAGCACGACGTCGAGACGCGGGTGCGCGACATGCTCGAGCTCGTCGATCTGACCGGTCGGGAGAAGCGCCGGCCTCGCGAGATGTCAGGGGGCCAGCAGCAACGTGTCGCGCTCGCCCGGGCGCTGGTCAACCACCCCAAGGTGCTGCTCCTCGACGAACCACTGGGTGCCCTGGACCTGAAACTGCGGCAGGCGATGCAGCTGGAGTTGAAGCGCATCCAGCGGGAGGTCGGCATCACCTTCGTCTACGTCACCCACGACCAGGGCGAGGCGCTCACCATGTCCGACCGGATCGCGGTGATGAGCAACGGGCTGGTCGAGCAGCTCGGGTCCCCGCGGGAGGTCTATGAGCGGCCGACGACCCGCTTCGTGGCCGACTTCATCGGGACGTCGAACATCGTCGCGGGAAAGCCGAGCCGGGTCGTGGACGGAGAGGCGGTCCTGGAGTTCGGTGACCGCCAGCGGGTGATCGTGCCGCTCGCCGGCGAGCGGCACGCCGAGGAGGTGGTTGTCACCATCCGGCCGGAGAAGATCGCACTCTCGCACGAGCCGGTGGAGGCCGACTGCATGCTCCTCGGAACGGTGCGTGAGGTCGTCTACCAAGGCACCTTCACCGGCTACACCGTCGACCTCCCACACGGTGAGACGATCGTGTCCCATCGGACCAACGCCAACGACTCGGACGACGTTGCCGTCGTCGGCGACTCGGTCTGGCTGACCTGGAGCAAGCGCCACTGCTATCCCATCCGACACACGCCTGGAGGCACAACCGATGAGTGATGACCACCAGCACCTCGACCCCGCGTTTCTACGAGGTCTGACCTCGAGCCGCCTTTCGCGACGCAACCTGCTCGGCATGTTTGGCGCCGCCGGATCGGTGGCAATGCTCGACGCCTGCGGCGGCATCGGGGCCCAGGGTACGAAGGCGGACACCTCCAAGTCGGCGGTGGACAAGTACTGGGCGGCACAGCAGCCGACCAAGGACCTGGTGTGGGCGAACTGGCCGCTCTACCTGGACCAGAAGGGCAAGTCAAAACACCCGAGTCTCGACCAGTTCGTGAAGCAGTCCGGGATCAACGTGACCTACAAGGAGGCGATCCAGGACAACGGACCGTTCTTCGCGAAGGTGCAGCCGTCGCTCTCCGCGGACCAGTACTCCGGCTACGACCTGGCGGTGATCAGCAGCGGCATCTACTTCAACAAGTTCAAGGACCTCGGGTTCTTCGTGCCCCTGGACCAGTCCCGGCTGAAGAACTTTCACCAGAACGCCGGCTCCAAGTACCAGAACGAGCCGTTCGACCCCGGCAACGTGCTCTCGATCCCCTGGCAGGCCGGCTTCACCGGCATCGGCTACAACCCGAAGTACACGGGCAAGAAGATCACATCCTGGCAGGACCTCAACGACCCCAAGCTCAAGGGTCACGTCGGGCTGTTCGCCAACAACGAGGACCTACCGAACTGTGCGCTGATGGCCATCGGGGTGGATCCCGGCACGTCGACCGAGGCGGACTGGCGCAAGGCGGCCAAGTGGCTCGACGACATGAAGCCGGTGGTGCGGAACTTCTACTCCCAGAACTACATCCAGGGACTCGCGACCGGTGACCTGTGGGCCTCCATGGCCTGGTCGGGAGACATCTTCCAGCAGAACCTGTCCGGCAAGTCGGTCGGCTCCCAGCTCGAGTTCGTGATCCCGGACGAGGGCGGCCTGCTGTGGACCGACAACTTCGTGATCCTCAAGGAGGCCAAGAACCCCGTCAGTGCGATGCAGCTGATGGACTACTACTACCAGCCGGAGGTGGCTGCCGAGGTCGCCGAGTGGGTCAACTACATCTCGCCGACACCCGGTGCCAAGCAGGTCGTCCAGCAGCAGGCCGGCGCCGCCTCCGGTGGGAACAAGAAGTATCTGGAGTCGATCGCCAACAGTTACGCAACGTTCCCGGACAGCGCGACCTATGCCCAGACCAGCATCGGTTACACCCCGAAGGCTGGCAGCGAGCTCAACACCTGGAACTCGATCTTCGAGCCGGTGTACCAGAGCTGAGACGGGGATGCGCACGCGGCTGGCGCCGTACCTCCTGATCCTGCCGGGTGGTCTCTGGCTGCTGGTCTTCTTCGTGGTCCCGATGATCGCGATGCTCAACGTCTCGCTGCAGACGGGCAGCCTCGAGACCGGGTTCCAGCAGACCTTCCACTGGGGCACCTACACCTCGATGATCGACCTCTACCACCTGCAACTCCTGCGCTCCCTGAAGTACGGCGCCATCACGACGGTGATCACCATCGTGCTCGCCTACCCGATGGCCTACTGGATCGCCTTCCGCGGTGGCCGACACAAGTCGACCTACCTGTTCCTGATCCTGCTGCCGTTCTTCGTCACGTTCGTGATCCGGACGATCTCGTGGCAGTTCCTGCTCGCCGACAACGGGATCCTGCTGGGCCACCTGAAGTCCTGGGGCCTGCTCCCGGAGAACTTCCACGTGCTCGCGACGTCGTACGCCGTGGTGGGAGGACTCGTCTACAACTTCCTGCCGTTCATGGTGCTGCCGATCTATGTCGCTCTCGAACGCATCGACCGGTCCCTGCTCGAGGCCGCGTCCGACCTGTTCGCCAACCCGCGCGAGGCCTTCACCCAGGTGGTCCTGCCGCTGTCGGTCCCGGGCGTCTTCGCCGGAGTGATCCTGACCTTCGTCCCGGCCGCGTCCGACTACGTCAACGCCCAGATCCTCGGGGGTAGCGGACAGGTGATGATCGGGAACATCATCGAGAACCTCTATCTGACCAACTCGCAGTACCCCGAGGCCTCGGCGCTCAGCAGCATCCTGCTGGCCGCTCTCCTGATCGGAATCTTCATCTATGCCCGGGCCCTCGGCACCGAGGACGTCATGGACGCGAGCGCCGGATGAGGCGCAGGCTCGCGGGGAGCGGACTGGCCCTCAGGCTCTACACGTGGGCGATCATCGGGTGGCTGTCCCTCCCGATCCTCGTGATGATCCTGTTCGGCTTCAACGACACCTCGGGACGGTTCAACTTCGTCTGGCAGGGCTGGACCCTGCACTGGTACCGCACCCTGTTCGCCATCCCGGACCTCACGTCGGCACTGCAGAACTCCATCACCATTGCGGTGATCGTCACCATCGTCTCCGCCGTGCTCGGAACGCTCATCGGCTACGCGATGGGAAAGTACCGGTTCCGCGGACGCGCGATGCTCGATCTGGTGCTGTTCGCCAACGTGGCCGCACCCGAGATCGCCATGGGGACCGGCCTGTTGTCGCTGTTCCTCACGCTGGGGATCCCGCGCGGCTACTGGACCGTGGTGATCGCGCACATCATGTTCGACATCGTCTACGTCGCGATCACGGTGCGAGCCCGGATGGCGGGATACGACCTCGCACTGGAGGAGGCCGCACGCGATCTCGGCGCCGGTCCGGTCGTCACCTTCGCGAAGGTGACCCTGCCTGTGCTGCTGCCGGGCGTCGTCGCGGGGTCGCTCCTCGCCTTCGCCCTGTCGATCGACGACTTCATCATTACCGAGTTCAACGCCGGAGCGATGCAGACCTTCCCACTGTGGGTCTACGGAAGCTCGCGGGTCGGCACGCCTCCACAGGTGAACGTCATGGGCACCCTGGTCTTCGCGTTCGGGGTCGTCCTGGTCCTCGGCAACACCGCTCTCCTGCGACGCAACCGGCGTCGCGAGCGGCCCGTCTTATGAGAGGCCGATGAGGCTCTCCTGACGCTTCCGTGGGTTCCTGGCCTGGTCGCTGGCCTGGTCGCCTCGCGCCATGTCGGCGGGTACAGGTTCAAGATCCCAGAACGGGTCCTGCGCCAGTTCGCTGACCACTGCCGACGCGAGGGCTATCCGGACGGGTCGATCACCAAAGAAGCGGTCGATGGGTTCCTCTACGGCCGCCACCTGCGTTCGGCCACGATCAGGCGCAACGAGTTGGTGCTGCGCCAACTGGCCGAGCACGCCCAAGCCTTCGGCTGGGACGCCTACACCCCGGCCGCGACAACTCGGGTCCGCCTGCGCCACCGGCCGCCGTATGTGCTCACCCCACGATGAGGTACGCCGCTTGTTCGCCGCGATCGACTCCCAGCCCATGTCGGCCTACTCGAACAAGGCGCTGGTCGACCCGGTGCTGTTCCGGATCTTGTATGGCACCGGGCTGAGGGTCTCAGAGGCGCTCAACCTGCGGTTGCCGGACGTGGACACGCGTGCCGCGACGCTGCGGATTCGTGACTCGAAGAACGGCCAGGCCAGGACCGTCCCGATCACCGCCCGGCTCGCCGCGCCCTGGGCTCCTACACCGCGGCCGCGCACCCAGCCCCCCAGACCAGCGACCACGTGTTCTACAGCAGGGCTGCGGGCAGGCCGATCAACCAGGCGACCATCTACGTGCGGTTCCGTGGCTACCTGGCCGACGCCGGCATCCCCCACTTCACCGGCGGTCCCCACCCTCATTCGCTGCGCCACGGCTTCGCCGTAGCCAACTTGAGAAGTTGGGCCGCACACGACGCGGACCTGGGCGTGATGCTGCCCTACCTGGCGTGCTACATGGGCCACGCCGACCTTCGCGGCACCCAGTACTACCTGAGGTTGACCGCGGATGCCC
>JBPCQY010000159.1:0-7470 GCA_050997635.1 Nocardioides sp. | reverse complement strand
ACCAGACCTACGGCGCGCGGCCGCTCGACCAGGCCGGCCGCGACGAGTACGTCGCCCAGACCGCCGAGGTCGCGCGTCGGCTCGGCGCGATCGACCCGCCGACGAGCGAGGCCGAGCTGGCCGAGGTGATGACAGCGTTCCGGCCGGAGCTCACCGCCACCGACCACGCGCGCGAGGCGGTGTCCTACCTGATCTGGCACCCCGCGCTGCCCGCCGCTGCCAAGCCGGCGTACGGCGTGCTGGTGACGGCGGCCATCGACCTGATGCCGCGCTGGACCCGGCGCCCGCTGGGGCTGCCACCGGTGCCGCTGGCGCCGCCGGTCGTCCGCGGTCTCGGGCATGCGGCCACCCGCACCATCCGGTGGGCGATGCGTCCCTCGGAGGTGTCGGTCAGCTCACCGACCCCGCACCCCGGCTGACGTGGAGCTCGCCGACCGCTGGCCGCTCGCGTCGGGGCTCGACGTCCGCGACGCACTGCTTGCGGCGTACGCCGACCCGGCTCGCGGCTACCACGACACGCAGCACCTGACCGAGGTGCTCGACCGGCTCGACGACCTCGGAGTCACGACCGTCGCGGTGCTGCTGGCGGCGTGGTTCCACGACGGGGTCTACGACGGCGCGCCCGACGACGAGGAGCGCAGCGCCGCCTGGGCGGAACGCGCGCTGGGCGACCCGGCGTACGGCGGTGAGGTGGCGCGGCTGGTGCGGCTGACCGCCACCCACGACCCGGCTCCGGACGACGACGCCGGCGCGGCGTTGTGCGACGCCGACCTGGCGGTCCTCGCCGCCCCGACCGAGCGCTACGACTCCTACGCGGCCGGGGTCCGGCGCGACCACCCCCACGTCTGCGACACAGACTTCGCGCTCGGCCGGGCGGCCGTGCTGCGCGACCTCGCTGGCCGGGCTCACCTGTTCCACACGGCGTACGGACGCGAGTGGTGGGACGCCGCCGCCCGCGCCAATCTCGCTCGGGAGCTGCAGCGGCTCGAGTGAGCCCCCATCAGGTGTACAGGCAGAACGGATGCCCGACGGGGTCGAGCAGCACGCGTACGTCGTCCTGCGGCTGGTGCTCGGGCAGCGAGGCACCGAGCTCGAGCGCGTGGGCGACCGACGCCTCCAGGTCGACCACCCCGAAATCGAGGTGCAGCATCATCTGCTGCGCGCCGTCGGGCGCGGGCCACACCGGCGCGACGAACGACGGGTTGGTCTGCACCGCCAGATAGGCCACCCCCTCGCCGAAGTCGAGGGAGCCACCGTCCTCGTCGACCTTCCAGATCGGCTTGTCGAGCAGCTTCGAGTAGAAGCGCAGCAGCGCCGGGCCGTCCGGCGCGTCGAGCACCACGCCCCACCAGTCGCTGCGCGACCAGCGGTCGGTCTCGGGTCCGAAGCTCTCGCGTCCACGCATCAGCTGCTCCTCATGGGATGTGCTTGCGCCGCCGCAGCCCGGCGCGCACCAGCCGCATCACGATCTCACGCGAGGTTACCGGGGACGCGCCGGCGGCGACCATGTCGTCGTACCACTGCGACGGGACGTCGTAGTGGTCCCGGTCGAAGCCCCGCTCCGGCAGGCCGAGGTCGCGCGCGAAGGCGTGCAGCTCGTCGTACGACGAGTCGCTCGCCAGGTGCGACCAGAGCCGGCCGTGCCCCGGGGCGTTCGGCGGGTCGATCAGGATCATGCGACCGAGACTAGCTAGGCGGCGGCGAGGGCCTCCGACGCCGTGGCGTGCAGCTCGGCGAGGCCGGCCGCGAGCTCCGGCGTCATGCTGTCACCCCCGGAGACGACCGGGCGGAGCCCGCGCAGCACGGCGGGCAGCTCCGCGAAGATCCTTAGCCGCTCGCGCTGCTCGTCGGCCCACTCGGCGACGGCCTCGCGCAGGTGCACGACCTCGTCGACCAGCTCGAGGACCAGCTCGATGTCGTGCACCAGGTCGCGCACGGTGTCGAGACCCTTCAGGGCGATCTCCGCCGCGAAGACCGCCGCGCCGACACCCCCGATCTTCTCGAGCACCCGGGCCGCCACCCGGGCGAGCAGCCGGCCCAGCGCCACGATCACCCGCTCGACCTCGACGCCGAGACGCTCGGAGATCAGCGCGATCTCGTCGAAGACCCGCGAGCCGGCGCCGACCACCTCCCCCACCGCGGCCACGGCCAGGGCCGTGGCCGACATCTCGGCGAAGAACGCGGCCGCGGCCCGGCCGTCCCAGAGCGGGACCATCGCCAACGAGAGTCCGACGATGTTGCGGGCCCAGGTGTCGCACCCTCGTCGGACGTGCGCACACGCCTCGGCGTTGCGGCTGATCTGCTCGTAGTCGCCCGCCAGCGGCACCACCAGCAGCCGTTCGAGGCTGCCCCCGGGCAGCCGCCGGAGACCGACGCCGACGTGGTTGAGCAGGTCGATGCCGTGGTTGATGACGTCGCGGCACTCGGAGAACGTCGCATCCCAGGCCCGGAACGTCTGGTCGTGGCGCAGGTGCCCATGACCGGGACCGGGCGGCACCAGGTCGGCGGCGAGCGAGGTGTGGTCGAACATCAAGCCACCTCCAGCCGCTGCGCGAGCCGGCGCAGGTCGTGCACCACTTCGTGTTCCGCCGCGTGCAGGGCACGCTCGCTGGCCGCAACCGCCTCGCGGTGGGTCGCCCACCGTCGGCCGAACTCGTCGGCCAGCTCCTCGAAGCCCGCACGGACGACGTCCATCGCCTCGGCCAGCGGCCGCAGCACGCAGGCGGGGCTCGGCTCGAACCCCTCGCGGTCGCAGACCCACCGGTCGGCGTACCGGGTCAGCTCGTGGCGCTGTGCGCCCACCTCGTCGTACGCCGCCAGCAGGTGCCGGAAGTCCTCGAACTCCCGCACCAGCACCTCGATGCCGTCCATCTCGCGCCACCCCCGAGTCCCTGCGGCCAGGTCGTCTGGCCGACACTCCGAGAATTCCCGCCGCCGCCGGGGCGGAAACCCGGGCACAATGGCGCTGTGGAGAACTCACTGCTCCTCGGCGCGCGGGCCCTGGTGCTCGCCGACCTCGAGGCGCGCCACCGGGCCACCGCGGCAGCCATCGACGCACTGGAGGATGCCTGCGTGAACCGCGGCTGGTGGGCCGAGCAGTGGCCCGAGGGCGCGGCGTACGTCGCCGGGCTGGTCGCCCAGGACGTGCAGGACGCCCTGTTCGAGACCGTCGGCCGCTGGCCGCTCTGCCTGGCCTGCGAGCCCGAGGAACCCGAGCACGCCCTCTACATCGACCCCGACCTCGGTGGCCCGACCCGGTCTGGGTGTGCGAGGAGTCGCGGCGGACGATCGCCGCCCTCGGCCAGCTGGGCCGATGACCCCCGTCAGTCGCGGACCCGGCCGCCGAACCAGGTGAAGCCGTCGCCGACGAACCTCGACCGGCACAGCTCGACCACCGACTCGGCGGCGAACCCGCGCCGCGTGTGCCGCAGCAGCAGCGACCCACGGCCGACCCGGAGCAGCTCGGACTCCTGGTCGGTGGCCTGGTCGGCCGCCAGCCGGTCCTCGACGGTGTCGGGACGCAGGCCGCGCTCCTGCAGGAAGGCGTAGAGGCTCTCGGGAGGACCGCCCTGGAGGAACCCGGGCAGCAGCACCTCGTTGAGGAAGACGTCCTGGAGACACAGGGGCCCGCCGTTGGCGTGCCGGACGCGTCGCCAGTGCACGACGGCGTCCCCCTCGGAGATGGCGAGCGCCTTGGCCACGCGGGGGCCGGCCTGCCCGAGCTTGGCCGTCAGCGTCTCGGAGCTGGTCTCCCAGCCTCGGCGGATCATGTCCTCGGTGAAGCCGACCGGGCGCGAGAGCGGACGCGGGAAGCGCGAGACGTAGGTGCCGCGGCCGGGCATCCGCTCGAGCAGCCCCTCGGCCACCAGCGCGTCGACGGCCTGCCGCACGGTCATCCGGGCGACCCCGAAGTGCTCCATCAGCCCGCGCTCGGACGGGGCGGGCGCCCCGGGGTCCAGGTCGCGGATCAGGTCCCCGAGATACTCGCGCACCTGCACATGCTTGGCCTTGCGGCTCGAGGCGACGGCCAGCTGCTCCACGGGCCCGAGTCTAGACCGCCGGCGCGGTTGTGGAAGAGGTTCGGAACCGACGCCCGTATCGTCGAACAGTTGTTCGATCACGTGCTAGCGTGGTCGCCATGGACTTCCAGGCGACGCTGTTCGACACGGCGCCGGCGCGGCCGGTCGTCCGCCCCCTGACCGGGACGCAGCGGCGGGTGCTCACCCGCGGCGCCTGGGTCGACGTACGCCGCGACTGGGTCGCCGGGGCCGACGAGGTCCTCGCGGCCCTCGTGGCCGACGTGCCGTGGCGGGCCGAGCAGCGGGCGATGTATGACCGCGTCGTCGACGTCCCCCGCCTCGTGCACACCTACGGCGTCGGCCAGTCGCTCCCCCACCCCGTGCTGGTCGAGGCGCGTGACGCGCTCTCCGAGCACTACCTGCCCGAGCTGGGCGAGGGGTTCGTGACGGCCGGCTGCTGCTACTACCGCGACGGCCGCGACAGCGTGGCCTGGCACGGCGACACGATCGGCCGCGGCAGCACCCACGACACCATGGTCGCGATCGTGTCGTTCGGCGACCTCCGCCGGCTGGCGCTACGCCCCCGGGGCGGCGGCGAGTCGATTGCGGTCGAGCTGGGCCACGGCGACCTGGTCGTGATGGGCGGCTCGTGTCAGCGCACCTGGGAGCACGCCGTCCCCAAGGTCGCCCAGGCCGGCCCGCGGATCTCGGTGCAGTTCCGCCCGCTCAACGTCTTCTGACGCCAGTAGGCGCCTAGAAGCTGACCTGCGGCGCCTGCTCCTGGCCGGCAGGGGCGTCGTAGAAGTCCCGCTTCGAGACGCCGGCGAGCCCGACGAGCAGCAGCCAGGGGATGGTCGCCACGAGCCGGTTGAGCCGGGCCACGGCGTCGTTGTAGTACTGCCGGGCGAAGGAGATCTGGTTCTCGGTGTCGGCGAGCTGGCGCTGGAGGTCGATGAAGTTCTGGCTGGCCTTGAGGTCCGGGTAGTTCTCGGCGACCGCGTTGATGTTGGCCAGGGCGCCCTGGAGCTGGGCGTCGGCCGCGGCCTTGGCCGGTACGTCGTGGCCCGCGGCCGCCTGTTGCACACCGGCCCGGGCCCGGGTGATCTCCTCGAAGACCGACTTCTCGTGGGCGGCGTACCCCTTGACCGTCTCGACCAGGTTGGGGATCAGGTCGGCCCGCCGGGTCAGCTGGACGTCGATGCCGCCGAGTGCCTCCTGCGCCCCGATGTCGGCGCTGCGCAGCTTGTTGAAGCCGATCACGCCGAACACGACGATCACGAGCACGACGACGAGCACGATCACGGTCACCAGCATCTGATTCCTCTTTCGGTTCGGGTGACCCACATTGTGGGGGTCACCAGGAGCCTCCGCCACCACCGCCACCGCCGCCGCCGCCGGAGAAGCCGCCTCCGCCGGAGGACGAGGACGCCTGGCTGACCTGGTACGCCGAGATCGCGCCGTTCACGGTCGAGCTGAAGTCGTGGACCATCGAGTCGACGTAGCTGCCTGGGTCACTCCCGTAGTAGCCGCCCACGAAGTACGCCGGCACCGGCGGCTCGGACCCGGTCTCGGTGCGATACTTCCCGGCCCACTCCTCCGCGCAGCCCAGCGCCACGGCGTACGGGATGAAGGCGGTGTAGAGGTCTCGTCGGCCGGAGAAGTCGAAGCGCTCCTTGCTCGACGACGTGGCCAGGGTCCGCCGGAAGCCGCCGATGCGCGACCACAGGTCGCGACCCGCCGCCGTACGCCGGGTGCGGGCGCCGGCGTCGAGCAGCGAGAGCGTGGTCACGCCGAGCAGTCCCGGCACCAGCGCGACAGCGCTCATCCCGAACGCGCCCCCGAACCCCAGGATGCCGGCCAGCAGCAGGCTCCCGAGCACGAGGACGCGCCCGGCTCCGCCGAACCGGCTGTCGGTCACCAGGCCTTCCTCCCTGGCCCATTCGCGCGTGCGGGTGTCGACGGACGTGAGCTGGTCGCGCAGCCGCTCGCCCGCGCGGGTGTCGCCGCGAGACGCCGTGAAGGAGCCGTCGCCGACCAGGCCACGCAGCGACTTGGTCACCCGGTCGAGCGCGTTCCACTGCTCGGCGCCGGTCTTGGTCAGGGTCCAGGTGTGGTCGCGACGCTCGATCGAAACGGCGCCGTGGTCGGCGGCGTACAGCACCGACGCGACGAACGCCTCCCGGCCGACCTTCTCGGTGTAGAGGTAGCGCGCCTGAGCGGGCCCGATGCCGTCGGGGGGCGCGTACTGGAGCGGGTACGCCGGGGGTCGCTCCGCGGTCTCGCGGGAGAGCAGCAGGCCGACGACCGCGGCGAGCAGAGCCAGGCCCAGCACGACCCCGAGCACGGCGGGCCGCTGGCCGAGCACCGGGTCGTAGCGCGCGGCCCAGGGCACTGTGTGGCCCGCCGGCGGCGTCGGGATGTCGAGCCCGACGAGCACGGTCACCGGCGTGCGCGGCGGCAGCGACCGGGCCGTCACCGCGACCGTGTCGGTGCCGTCGCCGCGCGGCTCGCAGCCGCCGGTCTGGCCCACGCCGACCGCACACAGGGGCCCGTGGGCAGTGGCTGGCAGGTGGACGACCAGGCTGGCCTTGTCGATCCGCTGGGCCCAGCCCCCGGGGATCAGGTTCCAGTAGAACCGGGTCGGCTGGCCCGTCGTACCGGGTTCGAGCACGCCGGCCACGTCGTAGTCGATGACGTAGGTGTGCACGCCGGGCCTCAGCGTGTGGTCGGCCGAACCGATCCGCGCCACGAGGTAGCGGCCGTGGCTCGAGTCGCTGATCTGCAGCGGCTCGGGGTGCCCGTCCACGCTCACCGTGACGTCGGAGACGTCGCGGCGCGCGTGCGGCGCCGAGGGGTCGGAGCGGTCGAAGAACCGGAAGATGCCGTGCTTGCCGGGATTCGGGAAGTCGACGGCGAGGGTCTCGGTGGCGTGCAGGTCACCGGTCCTCGACACGGTGAAGTCGGCGCGGTAGCGGGAGATGGACGTCTCGTCCGAGGTCGCCGGCCCGCCGGAGGAGAAGTCCAGCGCCGGCCAGGCCGTCGCCAACAGCACGAAGGCGAGCGCCAGCACCGACCGCAACGCCCTCCACATGCGAAAGGACCTTAGGGCCACGAGGCCGCGTCTCACGTCAGGCGTACGGCGAGCACCACGACGTCGTCGTCGGCCTGGTCGCCCACGAGGTCGTAGATCACCGCGTCGACCAGCTCCTCGACCGGACGCCCGACATGCCGGCCGGCGCTGTCGGCGAGGCGGCGCAGACCCTTGTCGAGGTCCTCGCCCCGCCTCTCGACGAGGCCGTCGGTGAAGAACAGCACCGTGGCCCCGGCCGGCAGCGGGGTGTGCTGGTCGGAACGGCGCCGGTCCAGGTTGACGCCCAACCTCCAGTCAGAGGTCCCCCTCATCGGCTCTGTCGCGCCGTTGGGGTTTACAAGCCACGGCGGCAGGTGGTCC
>JBPCQY010000119.1:0-5813 GCA_050997635.1 Nocardioides sp. | reverse complement strand
GTAGCCGAGCTCCTCGAAGACGTACTCCCCCAGCCGTACGACGGCCTCGGTCGCCGCCGTGGTGCGCTGGAGGTCGGGCCCGAAGATCACCGCCGCAACCTCGGCGGACCCCTGCTCGGGGAAGATCCGGAGCAGCGACAGGCTGCCCGCGGCCGTGTCGGAACCCGCCGGCACGATGGCCCAGGTGCGGCTCTCGGTGTCGGCAGCGAGCGCAGCGATCCGCCGGGCGTAGTCGCCCCCGTCGGTCGGCATCTCGTCGGGGCGATAGGTCCACAGCGACGCGTGCGCCTCGCCGCACAGCGCGTCGTACAGGCCCTCCGCGTGGCCGGCGGCGAGGGGCTCGAGACGCATCCACCGGCCTTCGAGCACGACCGACGCGGGCGGTTGCCGCGGCTCCCAGTCGAGGGGCTCGCCGATCGGCTGGCCGTGCTCGTTGACCCGGGTCAAGACAACAGCGCCTGCACGCGCGCCAGGCCGCGGTCGACCTCGTCGAACGACGTCGACAGCGGCGAGAGCCCGATCCGCAGCCCGCCGGGGTCGCGGTAGTCGGGGATGACGTCCTCGCGCCACAGCGCGGCGACGACCTCGCGCATCCGCGGATGGTTCAACGTCACGTGCCCGCCCCGCAGCGCGGGGTCGCGTGGCGAGGCCAGGCGTACGCCGAGCGGGGCGAGGTCGGCGTCGGACGCCTCGACGGCGTGCTCGGTCAACGCCATCGACCGGGCCCGCACCGCCTCGAGGCCGGCCTCGTCGATCACCTCCAGCATGTCGGCGATGGCCAGCATCCCGAGCACGGGCGGGGTGCCGGACAGGAAGCGGCGGATGCCGTCGGTCGGCGCATAGTCGGGGCCCATCAGGAACGGGTCGCGCGCGCCCATCCAGCCCTGGATCGGCTGGGTGAGTGTGCCGAGGTGGCGAGTGGCGACGTACACGAAGGCGGGCGAGCCGGGGCCGCCATTGAGGTATTTGTAGGTGCACCCGACGGCGAGGTCGACGTCCCACGCGTCGAGCTCGACGGGTACGACGCCGGCCGAGTGGCACAGGTCCCAGAGCACGAGCGCTCCGGCGTCGTGGGCGATCCGGGTGATGGCGGGTACGTCGGCGCACCAGGCAGACCGGTAGGCGACATGGCTGAGCGCGACCAGCGCCGTACGTTCCGAGACGACGTCGGCCACCTGCTCGGGACGGACGCCACCGTCGAGATCGACGTCGACCCAGCGCAGCGTCAGTCCGCACTCCTCGGCGATGCCCATGGCCAGGTAGCGGTCGGTGGGAAAGTTGTCGCGGTCGATCACGATCTCGGTGCGCCCCGGTCGGGCCGCGACCGCGGCGCGCATCGCCTTGTAGAGCAGCACCGTCGTCGAGTCGCCGATGGCGGTCTGGCCGGACGCCGCCCCGAGGGCGATCCGGCCGAGCTCGTCGCCGAGGGTGAGCGGCAGGTCGAACCAGCGCTCGTCCCAGCCGCGGATCAGCCGGCCGCCCCACTCCCGGTCGACGAAGTCGCGGAGCCGTTCGCCGGTGACGCGCAGGGGCCGGCCGAGCGAGTTGCCGTCGAAGTAGACCAGCGGTGACTCGGCGCCGACGAAGCGGTCCCGGAAACCGGCGAGGGCGTCACGGTCGTCCATGGGGCATGTCTACACGGGTGCGACCTCCGGGTGGGTACACCTCCCCCGCGGTTGTGGCAGGCGGGGAACAGGGTGCCTACGGTGCTGGACAGGTCGACGTACGTCGGCTCGGCCGAGAGGACCGGTCCTAATCGGGAGGGACACCTCACGCAATGTCAAAATCCATGCACCGCGTCGGCGCACCGCTGGCGCTGCTCGTCACACTCGCACTCGCATTCTCGCTGGCGTTCACCGCCGGCAACGCGGCGAACTCGGCGCCAGCGGGTCATCCCGCAGCCAGGAAGGTGGCCCAGTCGCCCACGGGAGAGATGACCAGCCACATCGTCGGGGTTGCCGGCCACCGCAAGGACACCGGCTCGTTCACGCCGCTGAAGTTCACCAAGGCCAACGGCCACCTCAAGGCCCGCGGACTGCTGCAGGGCGTCATCCACAACAAGAATGGCACCACGCGCACGTTCTCGGTCCTGCGGACCATGCGCGTGCAGTCGATCGACGGCACGCGGCCCGGCGCTCGCGCCACGACCTCCGGTCGCGCAAGCTGCAAAATCCTGCACCTCGTGCTCGCCCCGCTCGACCTGAACCTGCTCGGGCTGAAGGTGCACCTGGACAGGGTCGTGCTCGACATCACGGCCGTGTCGGGTCCGGGCAACCTGCTCGGCAACCTGCTGTGCGCCGTGGCGCACCTGCTCGACGGCACCGGGACGCTGGGACAGCTGCTCTCCAAGCTCAACGCGATCCTGGACAGCCTGTTGATGGGGCTTTGATCCCAGGTTCCCGGGCACGCGCCCCACGCGTGCCCGGGAACAGCCGGGCTCGGTGCCGGGCTGCCGGTCAGCCGCAGACGGCGCCGTGCGCAGCCGACTGCACGACCTTGGCGTACTTGCCCAGCACCCCGCGGGTGTACTTCGGGGGCAGCGGCTCCCAGCCGTCCTTGCGGGGTTCGAGGTCGGCATCCACGTCGAGGGTGCGGCCGGCCACGTCGAGGGTGATCGGGTCGCCGTCGGCGACGAAGGCGATCGGACCGCCGTCGACGGCCTCCGGGGCGATGTGCCCCACGCAGAGCCCCGTCGTACCACCGGAAAAGCGGCCGTCGGTGATGAGCAGGACATCCTTGCCCAGGCCGGCGCCCTTGATGGCACCGGTGATCGCGAGCATCTCGCGCATCCCCGGCCCGCCCTTGGGCCCCTCGTAGCGGATCACCACCGCGTCCCCCGCGGTGATCGCCCCGGCCGCCAAGGCATCCAGCGCAGCGCGCTCACCGTCGAAGACCCGGGCGGTGCCGGTGAACGTCGAGTCGTCGAAGCCGGCGCTCTTGACCACGGCGCCCTCCGGAGCCAGCGACCCCTTGAGGATGGTCAGCCCGCCCGTCTTGTGGATCGGCCGCTCGAGCGAGCGGAGCACGTCGTCGTCAAGGCCCGGAGGCGCCAGGTCGGCGAGGTTCTCGGCCATCGTCTTGCCGGTCACGGTCAGACATTCGCCGTGCATCAGCCCCGCGTCGAGCAGCGCCTTCATCACCACCGGGATGCCGCCCACTCGGTCGACGTCGTACATCACATACCTGCCGAACGGCTTGAGGTCGCCGAGGTGCGGCACCTTGTCGCCGATCCGGTTGAAGTCGTCGATGGTCAGGTCGACCTCGGCCTCGCGCGCCATCGCCAACAGGTGGAGTACGGCGTTCGTGGAGCCGCCGAGTGCCATCACGACGGTGATGGCGTTCTCGAAGGCCTCCCGGGTCATGATCTGGCGGGCCGTGATGCCCTCGCGGAGCAGGCCGACCACGGCCGCACCCGACCGGTGGGCGAACCCGTCGCGGCGCCGGTCGACCGCGGGCGGTGCGGCTGAGCCCGGCAGGCTCATTCCGATCGCCTCGGCCACCGCGGCCATGGTGTTGGCGGTGTACATCCCGCCGCACGCGCCCTCCCCCGGACAGATCGCCCGCTCGATGCGGTCGACCTCGTCGCGGGAGATCTTGCCGGCGAGGCAGGCACCCACGGCCTCGAACGCGTCGATGATCGTGACGTCACGGCCGTCGACCTGGCCGGGCATGATGGAGCCGGCGTAGAGGAACACGCTGGCGAGGTCGAGGCGCGCGGCCGCCATCATCATCCCGGGCAGCGACTTGTCGCAGCCGGCGAGCAGCACCGACCCGTCGAGGCGCTCGGCCATCATCACCGTCTCTACCGAGTCGGCGATCACCTCGCGGCTGACCAGCGAGAAGTGCATGCCCTCGTGACCCATCGCAATGCCGTCGGAGACCGAGATGGTGCCGAACTCGAGCGGGTAGCCGCCGGCGGCGTGCACGCCGTTCTTGACAGCCTTGGCGAGCCGGTCGAGCGAGAGGTTGCACGGGGTGATCTCGTTCCAGCTGCTCGCGACCCCGATCTGCGGCTTGGCGAAGTCGTCGTCACCCATGCCCACGGCGCGCAGCATGCCGCGGGCGGCGGCCTTCTCGAGCCCGTCGGTGACGTCGCGCGAACGGGGTTTGAGGTCGGGCGGCGGGGTCATGCCGGGAGCCTACTTCTCGCAGCCGCGGGCCGCCCGCGACCGTCTCAGCGCTCGGCCGGGACGGCGCGGCGCACTTGTGGTGCGCGTCACTTTCGAGATAGGCAAGGGGCACGGGGTCCGCTCTGGACAGTCCTTGGTGGGCACATCTTCGCGACTCGGTTCGCGGCAGAAGGGAACACACGACAATGACCCTGGATCCGCAGTCAGCGGCCGCCTCCACCGAAGCGGCCGCCACCTCCGAGCGGGGGCGCCAGGTCCGCCTGGCGGCGTTGGCGAGCACGGTCGGGACCACCATCGAGTGGTACGACTTCTTCCTCTACAACACCGCCGCGGCCCTGGTCTTTCCCGCCCTGTTCTTCCCCGAGTCGACGGCCTATGCCGGCCGGCTCGAGTCGTTCGCGACGTACGCCGTCGGGTTCGCCGCCCGACCCGTGGGCGCCGCGATCTTCGGGCACTGGGGCGACCGGATCGGCCGCAAGGCCACGCTGATCATCACGCTGCTGATGATGGGGCTCGCGACCACGCTGGTCGGCGTGCTTCCCGGCACCAACTCGATCGGTGCGTCCGCACCGATCCTGCTGGTGCTGCTGCGACTCGTCCAGGGCCTCGCCGTCGGTGGCGAGTGGAGCGGCTCGGTGCTGCTCTCGATGGAGTGGGGCGACCAGAAACGGCGCGGGCTGATGGCCAGCCTGCCGCAGCTCGGCGTGGCCTTCGGCCTGATCCTCGGCACCGGCTTCCTCTACCTGATGAGCGCCGGGCTGAGCGACGACCAGTTCCAGTCGTGGGGCTGGCGGATCCCGTTCCTGTTCAGCCTGGTGATGGTCGCGATCGGCCTCTACATCCGGCTGCGGATCCTGGAGACCCCGATGTTCGCCCAGCGGCTGCAGCGCAAGCAGATCAGCCGGCTGCCCACCGTCGACGTCGTACGCAACCACTGGAAGCCGATCCTGCTGAGCGCCTTCGCGCGAGTCTCCGAGCAGGCCCCGTTCTACGTCATCACGTCCTTCGCGCTGGTCTACCTCACCGAGGACCAGGGCTACTCGAAGTCCTTCGCGCTCGCCGCCATCCTCTCGGCAGCGGCCCTCGAGCTGATCGCGGTGCCTCTGTTCGGTCACCTCTCCGACACGGTCGGCCGCAAGAAGATCTACCTGGCCGGGTCGGTGCTCACGGGACTGTATGCCTTCGTGCTCTTCGCCGCGATGAACAGCGGGGTGGCGGTCCTCGTCTTCCTCGCCCTGTTCGTGGCGCTGATCCCGCACGCCATGCAGTACGGCCCGCAGGCGGCGCTGATCGCCGAGTCGTTCCCGACCTCCCTGCGGTACGCCGGCGCGGGTCTGGGCTATCAGCTCTCCTCGGTGATCGCCGGTGGACCGGCGCCCCTGGTGGCGACGTACCTGCTGGCCCAAACGGGCTCGGGGTACTCCGTGGCCTGGGCGATCCTGGGCTGCTCGGTCGTCACGATCATCGCGGTCTCCCTCATGCACGACCACAGCGGGACCGACATCGACGACGATGCTGCCTACACCCCGGGCGGCGCTCCGGTGACCTCGGGGGCGGGCGGTCCCACCGCCTGAGCAGACGCGCCCAGGCTGAGACAGCGGTGGACCGGCCGGCGCGGGCGACCGTCGTCCCCCACCACCTCATCGAAAGGCCAAGAGTACGCCGATCTCCAAACACGGCAGG
>JBPCQY010000089.1:0-3807 GCA_050997635.1 Nocardioides sp. | reverse complement strand
GGCTGCCGACCGGCCACGGCGAGTTCACGGCGTACGGCTACCGGATCACCGTCGACGACTCCGAACACATCGCGCTCGTGAACGGCGACGTCACCGGCGACGAACCGGTGCTGACCCGGGTGCACTCGGAGTGCCTCACCGGTGACGTGTTCGGCTCGCAGCGCTGTGACTGCGGCCCGCAGCTGGACGAGGCCCTCGAGCGGATCGTCGCCGAGGGCCGGGGAGTCGTCATCTACCTGCGCGGCCACGAGGGACGCGGGATCGGGCTGCTCGCCAAGCTGCAGGCCTACCAGCTGCAGGACGGCGGCCGCGACACCGTCGATGCCAACCTGGACCTCGGGCTGCCGGCCGATGCGCGGCACTACGGCACCGCGACCCAGATCCTGCGCGACCTCGGCATCGCCGGCGTGCGGCTGCTCACCAACAACCCGGACAAGACCACGAGCCTCGAGCAGTTCGGCATCCACGTCGCCGAACGCGTTCCGCTCACGCCACGGCCCAACGACCACAACCTCGCCTACCTGCTCACCAAGCGCGACAGGATGGGCCACGACCTGCCCGATCTCACGGCGAAGGAGGCCCCCCGATGAGTGGTGCCGGAGCCCCCGACCAGTCACCCGTCGACTGCCACGACCTGCGGGTCGCCGTGGTGGCGTCCAGCTGGCACGAGCAGGTGATGGACGGGCTGCTCGACGGCGCCCTGCGTGCCTGCCGCGACTACTCGGTCGAGGAGCCGACCGTCGTACGGGTGCCCGGCGCGTTCGAGCTGCCCGTCGTCGCCGACGGCCTGGCCCGGCAGGGGTACGACGCCGTGGTCGCCCTCGGCGTCGTGATCCGTGGTGGTACGCCGCACTTCGAGTACGTGTGCAGCGCCGCCACCGACGGGCTGGCCCGGGTCGCCCTCGACCACCAGACGGCCGTGGGGTTCGGCCTGCTCACCTGCGACGACGAGCAGCAGGCGCTCGACCGGGCCGGCCTGGACTCCTCCCACGAGGACAAGGGCTACCAGGCAGTCTCCGCCGCCCTCGTCACCGCCCGCACGTTGCGCAAGGTGCGCCGTGGGTGGCACACCGACGCCGACTGAAGGCTCGCCGTCAGCCCACGGGTTGCGGCCCGGCAACCACTGGCTACTGCTGCGCCCGCCACTCCTCCGCGAGCAGCGCGTACGACACCCCATCGACCCAGCCCAAGTCACGGTGCAGCGACTCCCGCAGGTAGGTCCCCTCGTGGCGCATCCCGAGCCGTCGCATCACCGCTTGTGACGCGGTGTTCGCCGCGAACGCCAACGCCACGACCCGCCGTACCTCCAGCTCCGAGAAGCACACCCCGATCAGCGATGAGACCGCCTCGGTCGCATACCCCTCACCTTGGTACGCCGGATCCAGGCACCACCCCAGCTCCGCCTGCGAGTCGACCGTCTGCGCGGCCACCTCGACCTGACCCCACGCGTTCTCCACCCGCAGGTACAGATGCCCGATGAGTATGCCGGACAGCTCGATCACCAGGAGGCGCGAGAGCATGTTCGTGCGTCCGGCGCGCAGCACGAACTCGTCGTAGTCGTCGGGTCGGTCCGGCATCCACTGCGCCACCTCCGGCAGCGCCCGGATCCGCCGGATCTCACGCAGGTCCGCCAGGAGGGCGGGTCGCAGCGCCAACCGCGAGGTCCGCTTCGGCCAGGTCGTCCGCTCCAGCACGCTCGTCACGCGGCCCACCTTGGACGCGGCGTCGGCGGTCGGTCAAGCGGGAATTAGGCTGACCCGCGTGAAGACGTTCGAGGGCCTGTTCGCCGAGCTGACCGAGAAGGCGCAGACCAGGCCGGAGGGTTCCGGCACGGTCGCGCAGCTCGACGCCGGCGTCCATGCCATCGGCAAGAAGCTGGTCGAGGAGGCCGCCGAGTCGTGGATGGCCGCCGAGCACGAGAGCCGCGAGCGGGCGGCCGAGGAGCTCAGCCAGCTGTTCTACCACGCGCAGGTGCTGATGATCGCCTGCGACCTGACCCTCGACGACGTCTACGCCCACCTGTGAGACTCTCCCGACCAGGAGGCTGGGGATGACCCTGCGCATCGCCGTACCCAACAAGGGCTCGCTGTCCCAGGCAGCCACCGAGATCCTGCGCGAGTCCGGCTACCGGCAGCGCCACGACACCAGGGAGCTGGCGCTCTCCGACCCCGAGAGCGACGTCGAGTTCTTCTACCTGCGCCCGCGCGACATCGCCCTGTACGTCGGGGAGGGCACCCTCGACGTCGGCATCACCGGCCGCGATCTGCTGCTCGACAGCGGTGCCAAGGCCGACGAGGTGCTGCCCCTCGGGTTCGGGCGCAGCCGCTTCCTGTTCGCCGGGCCGGCAGGCCGCTTCCACGACGTAGCCGACCTACAGGGCGCCCGCATCGCCACGTCGTACGCCGGCGTGGTGCGCGCCTTCCTCGAGGAGCACGGCATCGACGCGACCGTCACCCGGCTCGACGGCGCCGTGGAGACCAGCGTCCAGCTCGGCGTGGCCGACGCCATCGCCGATGTGGTCGAGACGGGCAGCACCCTGCGGCAGGCCGGGTTGGAGACCTTCGGCGAGGTGATCCTCGAGTCCGAGGCGGTCGTGGTCACCCGCGGGGGAACGGCGCCCGAGGGCTTCGAGGTCTTCCGGCGCAGGGTCGAGGGCGTGCTGGTCGCCCGCAGCTACGTGATGATGGACTACGACATCCCCCAGGAGCGGGTGGCCGAGGCGGTGGCGATCACGCCTGGCATCGAGAGCCCGACCGTCTCGCCGCTGCATCGGGAAGGCTGGGTCGCGGTGCGGGCGATGGTCCCGCGGCTGGGCGCCCAGCGGGTGATGGACGCGCTGTGGGCCGTCGGTGCGCGCGGCATCCTGGTGACCGACATCCACGCCTGCCGGGTCTGATGGCATCCCCTCCGACCGAGGTCACCCTCCCGGTGACGTGGCGCCCACTCGGGGTGCGGGTGGCGGTCTGGTTCTTCGGCGTGATGCTCGCCGTGGTGCTGGTGGGCGCCTGGATCGCGATCGGCGCCGACGAGCGCGCCCACATCAGCCCCTACCAGCGCGGCACCCTGATCGCGATGGCGCTGGGCGGCCTGGCCATCGGGTACGGGCTCGTCCGCTGCAAGATCGTGGCCACGCGGGCGGGCCTCGAGGTGGTCAACGGCTACCGGACCCACACCTTCGAGTGGGCGGAGGTGCTCGCCGTCGAGCTGTCCGGCGGCGCACCGTGGGCGACGCTCGACCTCGCCGACGGCACCAGCGTGTCCGCGTTGGCCCTCCAGGGCGCCGACGGCGAGCGGGCCACCCGCGCGGTGCGCCAGCTGCGCCGGCTGCTCGCGGTGCACAGCGCCCCCGGCGGTGGGTCCTAGCCGGAGTCAGCCCAGCGCCCGGATGCCCCACGACGCGGAGTGCTCGTCGCCCGCACTGCCACCCGGGGCGAGTGTGACCAGGTCGCGACCGCTTCGGAACGCGTCCGCCGGAGCAGTCATCGGTTCCACAGCAAGCCCGTGCCGTGACCGCGCTCCCTGACCGTCCGCGGAGAAGACCTGGAGCCAGCGGTGCGCCGCGTCGGCCCATAGGGCGACGCCCAGCCCGGTCACACCGTCGCGCACCTCGGCCGTGGCGACTCCGGACTCGTCGCGGCCGAGCTCCCCGAACCCGTCGTCGAGCACGGCCGCGCCGACCGGCCGGGAGACCCGGAAGTCGTACGCCGTGCCGTCGACCGGCTGCTCACCCACGGGCAGCATCCGGTCGTCGACCACCAGCCGCAGGGACGCCGGCAGGGTGAGCTCCCAGCCGTCCACCGTGCCCGG
>JBPCQY010000045.1:0-37950 GCA_050997635.1 Nocardioides sp. | reverse complement strand
GCGTGGTGTCGAGGAGCATGCCGGGCAGGCTACCCGTCCAGGCCGAGCTCCTTGCGCCGGACGGACCAGCGGTCGTTGATGCCGTGCATCTGGTCGATGATGAACTCGATGAACGCGCTGGAGATCGCGAGCCGGCGCTGGGCCGGATCGTCGTCCGCCAGATCGGAGAGGCCCTGCTCGAGGGCCGAGATCATCGGGCGGTAGATGTTGTCGACCTGCAGCAGGGTGTCTCGCCAGGCGTCGTCGTCGATCACGAACACGTCGCGGCGGGATCCGCGCTCCCGCTCGCGGCGGACCATGCCGACGCCGTCGAGGTACTTCACCGCGCCGGACACGGCCGCGGGGCTCACCTGGAGGGCTTCGCCGATCTCCGCGGCCGTCATCCGGCCATCGTCATCGATGAGCACCGCCGCGAAGATCCGTGAGGGCAGGCTGGCCAGCCCGGCTGAGGTGAGCGCGGCCGCCATCCGCTCCACGAAGGCGGCGCGCTGCTCCGGCGTCGACATGTCAGTAATTCTAACAGATTCAGGAATCGCTGAAGATTGTGTAGGATGGTGACTGTGAGCGCAACGGTGATCGACATCTCGGACCTGACCAAGACCTTCGGCAGCACGCGTGCACTGGACGGCCTCGACCTCGCCGTCGACGGCGGTGAGGTCCATGGCTTCCTGGGGCCCAACGGCGCCGGGAAGTCCACCAGCATCAGGGTGCTGCTCGGCCTGCTGCGCGCCGACTCCGGGACCGTCGAGCTGTTCGGCGGTGACCCGTGGCGTGAGGCGGCGTCGCTGCACCGCCGGCTGGCCTATGTTCCCGGCGACGTGAGTCTGTGGCCCAACCTGACCGGCGGTGAGGTGATCGACCTGCTCGGCCGACTGCGCGGCGGTCTGGACGAGAAGCGCCGCGCCGACCTGGTCGAACGGTTCGAGCTCGACCCCACCAAGAAGGGCCGGGCCTACTCCAAGGGCAACCGGCAGAAGGTCGCCCTGGTCGCAGCGTTGGCGGCCGACGTGGAGCTGCTCGTCCTGGACGAGCCGACTTCGGGGCTGGATCCGATCATGGAGTCGGTCTTCTCAGCCTGCATCGACGACTTCCGCGAACGCGGGCACACGGTGCTGCTGTCCAGCCACATCCTGGCCGAGGTGGAGCGGCTGTGTGACCGGGTGAGCATCATCCGAGCCGGCAAGCGGGTGGAGTCCGGGACACTGGGGGAGCTGCGACACCTGACGCGCACTTCGGTGCTGGCCGAGCTCGCCGCCGTACCCGAGGGCCTGGCCGACCTGACCGGCGTACACGACCTGGTGGTGGAGGGCCGGAGGGCCAGCATCGAGATCGACACCACGTCGCTGGACGCCGCGGTCGCCATGCTCCATCGGGCGGGCATCCGCTCACTGACGTGCACCCCACCGACGCTCGAGGAGCTGTTCCTGCGGCACTACGGCGACGAGATCGAGACCGGCGAGGAGGACCAGTGACCGGGGTCGGCGTCCTCCTCCGGGCCAACCTGCGGCGTGAACGCTGGGCGCTGCTGTGGTGGACTCTCGGGGTCACGGTGCTCTACTACAGCCAGGCGGCCAGCGTCGCCGGCCTCTACCAGACCCAGGCGGCCCTCGACACGGCCGCCGCATCCGAGGCACACAACGCCGCCTTCATCGCGATGGCCGGTCCGGCTCGCGCCCTCAACACGATCGGTGGCCAGGTCACCTGGCAGGCGTCGGCCACCGGCGCGGTCGTGGTCGCCCTGATGAGCATGTTCCTCATCGGCCGCCACACCCGAGCCGACGAGGAGACCGGTCGCGACGAGCTGGTCCACGCGGCGCCGGTCGACCGGCACGCGCCCCTGGTCGCAGCCGCGATCACCGCGATGATCGCCAACGTGGTGGTCGGGGCAGTGATGGCGCTCAGCCTGATCGCCTACCCGCTCGCCGTACCGGACTCCCTGGGGCTCGGCATCGGGCTCACGCTCACCGGCTGGTTCTTCACCGGCACCGCCCTGATCGCCGCCCAGCTGACCGCGAGCACTCGATCCATGTATGGCATCGCCGGCGCGATGATCGGCCTCGCCTACGTGCTGCGCGCCGTCGGTGACGTCGGCGCCCACGCGCTGAGCTGGGTGAGCCCGATCGGCTGGTACCAGGCCATGCACCAGTTCTCCGGTCTGCGCTGGTGGCCCGCCCTGCTCCTGGTCGTCGGTGCCGCCCTGGCGCTGGAGGCGGCGTACGCCGTGTTCGCGCGCCGTGACGTCGGCGCCGGCGTCCTCGCTGCCCGGCCCGGGCCGGCACGCGCGAGCAGGAGGCTCACGTCGGCGCTCGGCCTGGCCTGGCGGCTGCAACGGGGTTCGGTGATCGGCTGGTCCCTGGGTCTGGCCCTGCTCGGCCTGGCCTACGGCGCCATCGGCAACAACGTCGGGGACCTGATCGGCGACTCCCAGGCCTCCCGAGATGTGTTCGGTGTCGACCGGTCGGACCTGGTCGACTCGTTCTACGCCACCGCGGCCGCGATGCTGGCCCTGATCGCCAGCGGCTTCGCGATCTCCTCGGCCGGCCGTCCGCGCGCCGAGGAGGACTCCGGCCGGGTGGAGCCGCTGCTGGCCACTGCTCTGCCGCGTCGCACGTGGCTGCTGTCCCAGGTGACGGTGACGGTGGCCGGCACGTGCCTGGTCGTCCTCGGCGCCGGAGTGGGGCTGGGCCTGGGCTTCTGGATGGTCACCGGGGACCCAGGATCGTCTGGACGGTACCTGCTGGCCGCGCTGCCGTTCGCGGCGCCCGTGCTGGTGCTCAGCGGGGTGGCGCGGCTGCTTTACGGGATCGCCCCGCGGCTCCAGACGCTGGCCTGGCTGCCGCTGGTGCTCTCCGCCGTGGTGCTGCTGTTCGGCGCCGCCTGGCGGCTCCCGGGGTGGGTGCTGGGACTTTCGCCGTTCCACCATCTCGCGTCGTTCCCGGCCGTCGACTTCCGATGGCTGCCGTTCCTCGGAGTCCTCGTGGTGGCCGCCGCGTTGAGCGTGGCCGGACAGGTCGCCTTCACCCGTCGCGACGTCCGCTGAATCGGCCCCGCGCTCTGTCAGGATGGCGAGCATGTGGCAGCCCGAGCCGGGGTGGTACTCCGTTCCCGGCGGCACCGGTCCCGCGAGCGCCGGCGTGTGGCGCACCGTGCTGGGCGGGCGGCCGGTCGCGATCAAGCGGCTCAACCGGCCCAACGGCGACGACGCGCCCGAGTGGCGCGACCCGCGCCACTACGCCTACTGGCGCCGCGAGGCCGACGTCATCATCTCCGGGCTGTCGCTCGTCACGCCGGGACTCCGCGCACCGGTGGCCGCTGCGGAGGAGGACGCCGACGGGATCACGCTGACCTCCGACTGGGTCGAGGACGCCGCCGTCAACGGGCTGTTCGTTGCCCACGCCCTCGGCCGGTTCGCCGGTGCGAGGCTGGGGGAGCGACCCTGGCTGGCCACGGACCTGCTCCGGACCCGGATCGCGCGGGTCGAGCGGCGCGGTGGCTGGCCGACGCTGGCCCGCACCACCGTCGCCGACGTGGCCGACAGCCTCTGGAGCCGGCGCCACCACTTCCTCGCCCGGTACGACGCCCTGCCGCACGTCGCCCACCACGGCGACATGACGGTGGCCAACGCGCCCGGGCGCACCGGGGACGACGTGGTCGCCATCGACTGGTCCCAGCTCGGCACCGGCCCGATCGGGCTGGACCTCGGCTATCACCTGCTGTCGGCGCGGGAGGAGTTCGAGCCGCTGTTCGACGCCTACCTGCTGGGCCTGCCCGACGACGTGGCCACCGCCGACGAGGTCGCCTTCGGCGCCCGGGTGACGGCCGTGTACACCGCACTCAGCCGAGCCGAGTGGGCGCTGGCCCGGGTGGCGGCGGGGGAGGGTGCGCTGGCCGCGAAGTACCGCCACCCCAGCGTCGCGCCGTACCTGCGCTCGCTGCAACGCCAGTTCCCGCTGATCGAGGCGCTGCTCTAGCGAGCGCGGCTACTCGACGGTGGCCGGCTTGAAGGTGTCGCAGGCGTCGAGGCTGCCCTGCTGGTAGCCGGTCTGGAACCACTTGACCCGCGCCGCGGCCGAGCCGTGGGTCCACTGGTCGGGGTTGACCCGGCCGGTGGTCTCGGACTGGATCCGGTCGTCGCCCACCGACTTGGCCGCCGCGATGGCGGTCGAGATGTCCTGGTCGGTGAGGTCCTGGATCAGTGCCTCGCCGCCGGAGTCGGTGGTGGTCGTGGCGTTCTTGGTCCACATGCCGGCGTAGCAGTCGGCCTGCAGCTCGAGCCGGACCGAGTCACTGTTGGGGCCCTGCTGGGTCTTGACCTTGCTCATGGTGCCGAGCAGGAACTGGATGTGGTGGCCGTACTCGTGGGCCAGCACGTAGGGCTCGACGAAAGCGCCCGACGGCCCGTTGAGCTGGCCCTGGAGGATGTCCTTGAAGAACGTGGAGTCGAGGTAGATCACGTGGTCCTGCGGACAGTAGAACGGCCCCATGTCGGCCGACGCCTGGCCGCAGCCGGTGCCGACCCCATCGTTGAAGGTCTCCACAGCCTGTTCGGGCTGGAACTTGCTGCCGAGCTCCTTGCTCCAGAAGGAGTAGAGCGAGTTCTCGTCGGCGACCCGCGCGCAGTCGGTGCTGTTGTTGGCGTCGGCGCCGGTCTTGCAGTCGGCGTAGCGCGAGGAGTCGCCGCTGGCCGAGGACACCCGGCTGGTGTCGAGCGACTGCGACGGGAGCGTCGTACCTCCTCCTCCGCCGCCGCACTGGGTCAGCACGACGTAGAGGATGATGATGACCAGGGTGCCGACGCCGCCGCCGGCGCGCACGCCGCCCGGGATGGGGAGTCGCCCACCGGCGCCACCACCCATGCCGCCGCCGCCGGCGTTGCGCATCCGCCGGGTGTCGAGCCGGGCCCTCGGGTTGTAGCGCATCGGCGAGCCCTCCGTGGTTCGGCTTCCCGACGGTCGAGAGGTCGACCGGCCCGCTTAGGATAACCATCCTGATGATCACCGCCCACCAGCTCGAGGTCCGTGCGGGCGCCCGCCTTCTGATGGACAACGTCTCCTTCCGCGTCGCTTCCGGCGACAAGGTGGGGCTCGTCGGTCGCAACGGCGCCGGCAAGACCACCCTCACCAAGATCCTCGCTGGGGAGGGCCAGCCCGCGGCCGGCCGGGTCGAGGCCACCGGCGACGTCGGCTACCTGCCACAGGACCCGCGCACCGGCGACCCCGAGGTGCTCGCTCGCGACCGGATCCTCTCCGCCCGCCACCTCGACGACGTCGTACGACGGCTGCGGGGGTCCGAGGTCGAGATGGGCAGCGACGACGACGCCGTACGTGAGCGGGCGATGCGGCGCTACGAACGTGCCGACGCCGAGCTGCACGCCGGCGGTGGGTACGCCGCGGAGTCCGAGGCCGCGCAGATCGCCCACAGCCTCGGCATCGACGAACGCATCCTTGCCCAGCCCCTGCGCACCCTCTCGGGCGGCCAGCGCCGCCGGGTCGAGCTCGCGCGGATCCTGTTCTCCGGCGCCGAGACGCTGCTGCTCGACGAGCCGACCAACCACCTCGACGCCGACTCGATCGGGTGGCTGCGCGAGTTCCTGAAGTCCCACCAGGGCGGCCTGATCGTGATCTCCCACGACACCGCGCTGCTCGAGACCACCGTCAACAAGGTGCTGCACCTCGACGCCAACCGGGCCGAGATCGACGTCTACAACCTGGGCTGGCGGGCCTACCTGGCCCAGCGCGAGACCGACGAACGGCGCCGCAAGCGCGAGCGGGCCAACGCCGAGAGCAAGGCCAAGACGCTCACCGACCAGGCCAACAAGATGCGCGCCAAGGCCAGCAAGGCCGCCGCCGCGCAGTCGATGCTCAAGCGCGCCGAGAAGATGATGGCGGGGCTCGAGGGCGAGCGGGCCGCCGACAAGGTCGCGCGGATCAAGTTCCCGGCGCCGGCCGCCTGCGGCAAGACCCCGCTGACCGCGCGTGAGCTGTCGAAGTCCTACGGCTCGCTGGAGGTCTTCACCGACGTCGACCTAGCCATCGACAAGGGCTCGCGGGTGGTCATCCTCGGCCTCAACGGCGCCGGCAAGACCACCATGCTGCGGATCCTCGCGGGCGTCGACCGGCCCGACACCGGCGAGGTGCTGCCGGGTCACGGGCTGAAGGTGGGCTACTACGCCCAGGAGCATGAGACGCTCGACACCAGCCGCACCGTCCTGCAGAACATGCAGAGCGCCGCTCCGCAGCTCACCGACACCGAGGCGCGCAGCGTGCTCGGCTCGTTCCTGTTCTCCGGTGACGATGCCAACAAGCCGGCCGCGGTGCTCTCCGGCGGGGAGAAGACCCGGCTGGCCCTGGCCTCGCTGGTCGTCTCCAGCGCCAACGTGCTGCTGCTCGACGAGCCGACCAACAACCTCGACCCCGCCTCCCGTGAGGAGGTGCTCGGGGCGATCCGCAGCTACGAGGGCGCGATCATCCTGGTCACCCACGACGAGGGCGCCGTACGCGCGCTCGAGCCCGATCGGGTCCTGCTGCTCCCCGACGGCGACGAGGACCTCTGGAGCGACGAGTACGCCGACCTGGTCTCCCTGGCCTGACCGCCGAAGTAGGCCTTTCCCGCCGCCGAAGTAGGCCTTTCCCGCGGCCGAGGTAGGGGTTCTCCCGGAGAACCCCTACTTGGAGCGCGGGGAACCCCTACTTCGCGGGTTCCTAGACTGCGGGCATGACGCCCGAGGAACTGAAGAAGGTCGGCCTGCGGTACGCCGCCGACGGCCCGGTGGCCACGATCACCCTCGACCGGCCCGACGTACGCAACGCCCAGACGCCGGCCATGTGGCGCGCCCTGGCGACCATCGGTGACGCGATCGCCGACGACGTCCGCGTCGTGGTGGTGCGCGGCGAAGGGCACAGCTTCTCCGCCGGTCTCGACCGGCGGATGCTCGACCCTGCGGGCAGCGACGGCGAAGAGACGGTGGCCGGCCTGCTCGCTCTCGACGATGCGGGGATGTCCGAGACGATCGACGCCTACCAGCGCGGGTTCACGTTCCTGCGCGATCCGCGCTTCGTGTCCATCGCCGCCGTGCAGGGCCATGCCATCGGGGCCGGCTTCCAGCTCGCGCTGTCGTGCGACCTGCGAGTGGTCACGCCCGAAGCTCAGTTCGCCATGATGGAGTCCGCGCTGGGGCTGGTGCCGGACCTGACGGGAACAAAGCCGCTGGTCGAGTGCGTTGGCTACGCACGGGCACTAGAGATCTGTGCCACCGCCCGCATGGTGGGGGCCGAGGAGGCCGCCGCGATCGGGCTGGCGAACGTCGTGGTCCCCGCCGACCAGCTCGACGCCACGGTGGCCGATCTCGCGGCGGCCCTGGTCGCACCGATGGCCGGTGCGGTCCGCGAGACCAAGAACCTGCTCTTGTCGGCGGCTTCTGCTTCGCTTGACGAGCAGAGGCGGTTGGAGCGGGAGGCCCAGACCCGGAGGTTCCGGGAGCTGGCCCAGGCGCTCGACTGAGAGAGGAACAGCGTGTCGCTCATGCACAATGGAGGTGCCTCCTCGTGGCGGCACCTGCGCTCCGACCGCCGCGTGGTCGAGAACCGGATCGAGCGTCGGACCCTGCGCCGGGTGCTCGGTTTCGCCAAGCCCCACCGCCCGTTCATCGTCGCGTTCCTGGCCGTGACGGTCCTCGACGCCGGCCTGGTCGTCGTACCCCCCCTGCTGGTGAAACGACTCGTCGACCACGGCATCCTCGGCCATGACACCTCGCTGGTCGTCGTGCTGGCCGTCGCGATCGCGGTGGTCGCGGTCGCCGACGCCGCTCTCGGGCTGGCTGGCGGCTACCTCTCCTCGCTCATCGGCGAGGGCCTGATCTACGACCTGCGCACCCGCGTCTTCGCGCACGTGCAGCGCCAGTCGCTCGCGTTCTTCACGCGCACCCAGACCGGCGCTCTGGTCAGCCGGCTCAACAACGACGTGATCGGTGCGCAGCGAGCGTTCACCTCCACCCTGTCGGGCACCGTCGCCAACATCATCTCGGTCGTCGTGGTGGGCATCACGATGCTGACGCTGAGCTGGCAGGTGACGCTGCTGTGCCTCGCGCTCTTCCCGATCCTGCTGCTGACCTCGCGCTGGGTCAGCGGCCGCCTCGCTGGCCTGACCCGCGACCAGATGGACGGCAACGCCGACATGGGCAACGCGATGACCGAGCGGTTCAACGTCGGCGGCGCCATGTTGCTCAAGCTGTTCGGCCACCGCGAGACCGAGGACGTCCTGTTCGCCGGCAAGGCCGAGCGCGTGCGCGACCTGGGGGTCCGCATCTCGCTGTTGACCCGGGTCTTCTTCGCCGCCATGACGCTGGTCCCGTCCCTGGCCACCGCGTTGGTGTACGGCGTCGGCGGCTACCTCGCCGTCCACGGCCACCTCTCCGTCGGCACCCTGATCGCCCTCGGCACCCTGCTGCTGCGACTCCTCGGCCCACTCCAGGGCCTCTCCAACGTGCGCATCGACGTGATGACGGCCCTGGTCAGCTTCGACCGGGTCTTCGAGGTGCTCGACCTGCCGTCGCTGATCGAGGAGCGACCGGACGCGGTGGCGCTCCCGCGACAGGAGTCGCGCCTCGAGTTCGACCACGTGTCGTTCAGCTACCCCCGCGCCGACGAGATCTCGCTGGCGTCGCTCGAGTCGGTCGCGCGCACCGAGTCCCGCGAGACCGGTCAGGTGCTGCACGACGTCTCGTTCACGGCCGAGCCCGGTCACCTGGTGGCCCTGGTCGGCCCGTCCGGAGCCGGCAAGACCACGGTGACCCACCTGGTCGCCCGGCTCTACGACGTCGAGACCGGCACCGTGCGCGTCGACGGCCACGACGTGCGCGACGTGACCCTGGAGTCACTCGAGGACGTCGTCGGTTACGTCACCCAGGACTCCCACATGTTCCACGACACCATCCGCGCCAACCTGCTCTATGCCCGGCCCGACGCGACCGACGAGCAGATCTGGGAGTGCTTGACCGCAGCCCAGATCGAGCGGCTGGTCCGCTCGCTGCCCGACGGGCTCGAGACCGTGGTCGGTGACCGGGGCTACCGCCTCAGCGGCGGTGAGCGCCAGCGCCTCGCGATCGCCCGCCTGCTGCTCAAGGCACCCGCGATCGTGGTGCTCGACGAGGCCACCGCCCACCTCGACAGCGAGTCCGAGGCCGCCGTACAGCGAGCACTCGACGCCGCCCTCGCCGGTCGCACGTCGCTGGTGATCGCCCACCGGCTCTCCACGGTCCGCAATGCCGACACCATCCTGGTGCTCGACGACGGCCGTATCGTCGACCACGGCACCCACGCCCAGCTGCTCGCCCGCGGCGGGCTGTACGCCGACCTCTACCGCACCCAGTTCGTCTCCGACCTCGGCGGGGTCGAGCGCCCCGGGGCGTAGGTTGCCGGCATGGAGCTCGGCCTCACCGATCGTGTCTATCTCGTCACCGGCGGCGCCCGCGGGCTCGGCCGTGCTACCGCCGACGTGCTGGTTGCCGAGGGCGCGAAGGTGGTGCTGTCCGGGCGTTCCGAGGAGTCCCTCACGGCGGCCGTGGCCGACCTCGGCGACCACGCGTCGTACGTCGTGGCCGACAACGCCGACCCCGACGCTCCCGGCCGGCTGCTGGCGGCCGCCGACGACAGCTGGGGCCGCATCGACGGCGCCCTGATCAGCGTGGGTGGGCCACCCAAGGGTCGGGTCAGCGGCATCTCCGACGAGCAGTGGAGCGCCGCGTTCGGGTCGGTGTTCCTCGGCGCGGTGCGGCTGGCCCGCGAGGTCGCCGCAGCCCTGTCCGACGGGGGGTCGCTGGCGATGGTGCTCTCGTCGAGCGTGCGCGCTCCGCTTGCTGACATGGCCATCTCCAACGGGCTGCGTCCCGGCCTGGCGATGGTGGCCAAGACGCTGGCCGACGAGGTGGGCGGTCGCGGCGTCCGCGTCAACGGCCTGCTGCCGGGCCGAGTAGCCACCGAACGGGTCGCCGAGCTCGACGCCGCCGGGGGAGACCCCGAGGCAGCCCGCAAGGCGGCGGAGGCCACGATCCCGCTGGGGCGGTACGGCGAGCCGTCAGAGTTCGGCCGGGTCGGTGCGTTCCTGCTGAGCCCCGCCGCGTCGTTCATCACCGGCGCGATGCTCCCGGTCGACGGCGGGATGCTGCGCGCCCTCTGACGGTGCGGCCAGCATCCTGCGCCGTTCGTCGTAGGCGAGGTAGCAGAACCCGAAGATCGCCAGCAGGCCGAAGAACCACCACTGCAGGCCGTAGAAGAAGTGCGGGCCGTTGCCCAGGTCAGGGGGCTCGGCCGCGGCCAGGGGAGTGGCCGGCGCCGGGTCCTCCGCCTTGAGGTCGACGAAGCCGCCGTACACCTGGAGGCCGAGCGCCGGGCCGATCGCGGCGCTCGAGATCGCCCGGGTGGACTGCGCGGTGACCTCGGTGGATCCACCCGTGGCGTCCTGGCGGACCCAGCCGGTGACGGTGACGTCGCTGGCAGGCGGTGCCGGTACGTCGTCGGGCTGGACGCCGGTGTTCCCGGTAGCGAGCCAGCCGCGGTCGACCAGCAGCGCCGTACCGTTCGAGGTGACCAGAGGGACCACCACATCGGCACCGGACTGGCCGTTGCGGGTGGAGTAGCGCTTGACCACGGTGTGCGCGACGTCGTAGCTGCCGGTGGCGCTGACGAGGCGGTACTGGTCGTCGTCCGCAACCGCACGCCCGGGCGCGAGCACCCGCTCGACCGGTGTGGGAGTGCCCGACTCGTTGGTGCGGATGACCGCGTTGGACTGCTTGCGGTCGGTCAGGCGATGGAACTGCCACTGCCCGAGCAGCCAGGTGGCGTAGGCCAGCAGCACGACGAGGAGGAAGAAGAGCACCCACCGTCGGCTGACCAGGAAGCCGTAGGACCGCACCACACGAGGCTAGTCCGGGCCGGGTGGAAGCCGGACGGCTGCCCTCGCCTCACCCTGCAGCACCTAGACTCGACCCATGACGACCACGCGTGTGCTTGGCGACAGCTTCGGGCGGGTCGCGACCGATCTGCGCGTCTCGCTGACCGACCGGTGCAACCTGCGGTGCAACTACTGCATGCCTGCGGAGGGGCTCGACTGGCTGCCGACCGAAGAGGTGCTCACCGACGACGAGGTGGTGCGGCTGATCGGGATCGGCGTGCGGCTGCTCGGCGTGCGCGAGGTGCGCTTCACTGGCGGTGAGCCGCTCGTACGCCGCGGACTGGTCGACATCGTGCGACGCACCCACGAGCTCGACCCCGAGGTCGAGCTGTCGTTGACGACCAATGCGCTGGGGCTGGCCCGCACCGCCGGTGCGCTGCGCGAGGCCGGCCTCGACCGGGTCAACGTCAGCCTCGACACGCTGCGTCCGGACGTCTTCCACGAGATCACCCGGCGCGACCGGCTCGACGACGTACTCGCAGGTCTGCGAGCCGCGCAGGAGGCCGGCCTCGGCCCGGTCAAGATCAACGCCGTCTTGTTGCGCGGCGTCAACGACGACGGGGCGCCCGACCTGCTGCGCTGGGCGATCGAGCACGGTTACGAGCTGCGCTTCATCGAGCAGATGCCGCTGGACGCGCAGCACGGCTGGCACCGCGACTCGATGGTGACCGCCGAGGAGATCTTCGCGCGCCTCGAGTCCGCGTTCACGTTGACGCCGGCCAGCGAGCCCCGCGGCAGCGCACCCGCCGAGCTGTTCCTCGTCGACGGTGGACCGGCGACGGTCGGTGTGATCGCCTCGGTCACCCGGCCGTTCTGTGGCGACTGCGACCGGGTCCGGCTGACCGCCGACGGTCAGGTACGCAACTGCCTGTTCGCCCGCGAGGAGTCCGACCTGCGGGCGGCGCTGCGCGGTGGCGCGGACGACGAGACGATCGCCGACCGCTGGGTCACCGCGATGGCCGGCAAGCGGGCCGGGCACGGCATCGACGACCCGACGTTCCTGCAGCCCGACCGGCCGATGTCGGCCATCGGGGGCTGAGCTGTTGCCCGGCTGCAACTCAGGAGTGCCGGAAAGCCACGGGGGGAGCTCTCCGGCACTCGACGCCGCCCCAGGACGGGGGGCCTGGGGCGACGGGCCAATCTTGGCACGAAGGGCGCGCCGCAGGGAAGTTGGACGCGGCTCAGAGTGGCTTGGAATCCGTATTATTTGGTAGTTCCCGCCGCCCGTTCGGGCCTTCCCGGAGCGCAAAGTCTTCGGATTTCGAAGATGCCGCATTGGCCATCACGACCGCGACGTACGGCAGCACCAGCGCGGCGCCCACCAGCGACCAACGCAGCCAGCCGTGCGCGATGATCGCGCCGAGGAAGCACAGGGTGCGGATCCCCATCGCAATCAGATAGCGGCGTTGCCGGGCGGCGATGTCGTCACCGCGGCTGGGGGCCGCGGTCGTGATCCGGACCGGAGCCTCGGGGTGCCGCGTCTTGCGGGCCATCACGCCATCCTACGTCGCTACGATCGTGCCCCCACCCGCGTCGTCGGCTCACCTGGAGGCTCCCGATGTCCAACCGCACCTACCGCGTCACCGAGCTCGTCGGTACCTCTCCCAACGGGGTCGACGAGGCGATCAGCAACGCGATCGGCCGCGCGTCGACCACGCTGCGCCACGTCGACTGGTTCGAGGTGACCCAGATCCGCGGCCAGGTCAAGGACGGAGCCGTCGAGCACGTCCAGGTCGGGCTCAAGGTCGGCTTCCGGCTCGAGGACGAGTGATCGCCGTACCTGGCGTCGTACGGCGTGGCCCGACTAGGTCTACCGACTGGTAGTCGCTAGCGTCACTGGTCGTGACCGAACCCCGCTCAGTCCTGGTGACCGGTGGCAACCGTGGCATCGGCCGCGCGATTGCCGAGGCGTTCCTCGAGCTCGGCGACCAGGTGGCCGTGACGACCCGCAGCGGGGGAGCGCCCGACGGAGCGCTCGACGTACGGTGCGACGTGACCGACACCGGGGCCGTCGAGGCGGCCTTCGCCGAGGTCGAGGCCGCGCACGGCCCGGTCGAGGTGCTGGTCGCCAATGCCGGCATCACCGCCGACACGCTCTTGCTGCGGATGAGCGAGGACGACTGGTCCTCGGTGCTCGAGACCAACCTGACCGGCTCGTACCGCCTGGCCAAACGCGCCACCAAGGGCATGCTGCGCCAGCGCAAGGGCCGGCTGATCTTCATCTCCTCGGTGGTGGGCCTGCTCGGCTCGGCCGGCCAGGCGAACTATGCGGCGTCCAAGGCCGGCCTGGTCGGCCTGGCCCGCTCGCTCGCGCGCGAGCTCGGCTCACGCTCGATCACCGCGAACGTGGTGGCGCCCGGGTTCGTCGAGACCGACATGACCGGGGTGCTCACCGACGAGCAGAAGGCAATGATCAAGGCACAGGTCCCGCTGGGGAGGTACGCCGCGCCGGCCGAGGTCGCCGGAGTGGTCACCTGGCTGGCGGGCGACGGCGGCAGCTACGTCACGGGGGCCGTGATCCCCGTCGACGGCGGACTCGGAATGGGGCACTGAACCATGGGCATTCTTGACGGCAAGCGGATCCTGGTGGCGGGCGTCACGATGGACTCCTCGATCGGCTTCGCGGTGGCGCGCGTGGCCCAGGAGCAGGGCGCGACCGTGTTGATCTCCAACTTCGGCCGCGCGCTCGGCATCACCAGGCGGATCGCCAAGCGCCTGCCGACCGAGCCGCCCGTGCTGGAGCTCGACGTCACCGACGACGCCCACCTCGAGGGACTCGCCGACCAGGTGCGTGAGCACCTCGACGGGCTGGACGGGGTCGTGCACTCGATCGCGTTCGGCAACCCCGAGACGCTGCTGGGCGGCAAGTTCCTCACCGGCCCCTGGCCCGACGTGGCGCAGGCGGTGCAGGTCTCGGCGTACTCCCTGATGTCGTTGACCCAGGCCTGCCGGCCGCTGCTCGATCGCGGGTCGTCGGTGGTCGGCATGACCTTCGACGCGACGGTCGCCTGGCCGGCGTACGACTGGATGGGCGTGGCCAAGGCGGGGCTCGAGTCGACCTCGCGCTACCTGGCGCGTGACCTCGGCCCCGAGGGCATCCGCTGCAACCTGGTCTCGGCCGGCCCGCTCAAGACGCTGGCCGCCAAGGCGATCCCGGGCTTCGAGGAGCTCGAGGCGATGTGGAGCACCCGCGCGCCCCTGGGCTGGGACGAGAAGGACCAGGAGCCGACCGCCCGCGCCGTGTGTGCCCTGATGAGTGACTTCTTCCCCGCGACGACCGGTGAGATCGTGCATGTCGACGGCGGTTTCCACGCCATGGGGGCCTGAGCCGGCCTCGGCCCCCAGAGCGGTGACCTGTGGTCGGTCCGGCTGGAGGAAAGCGACCACAGCTCACCGCTCTGGGTGCGCGCGCCGGCCCGCTGAGTGTGCACAGCGTGAGGTGAGGGGCCCCGGTTTCACAGCCGCAGACGAACGGACTGCACGACCTCGGCCGCGCTGATGCGCTTGAGCGATGAGACCGCTGCCCGAATCCCTGACCGGACCGTTCACTCGTGCCGAGGCCAACCGCGCCGGCGTGACGCCGCGCATGCTCCGTGGGAAACGGTTTGTCCGCGTGCATCCCGGCGTCTGGGCCAGGAGTGATCGCCCATTGGACCTTGCCGGCCGCATCGCGGCGGCTCGTCTCGCGCTCCCGCCGATGGCGCGGACCACTGGCGTCACGCGGCTCCAGCAGCTCGGCCTCGCGGTCGGCCCGACCTCGCCGGTTCACTTTGTGATGGAGGGCGACCGCCATCTGACCATCCCCGGGGTCTTCCTGCATCGGACCGTGGAGATGCCACCGATCGACGACGTCGGGGTTCGACCGTGCGCAGCGTTCGTGGCGTTCTGCGCAACGGCCCGGATGCTCGATGCGATCGCGGTCGGTGACTGGCTGCTGCAGCGCAAGCACCTGACGCTCGCCGAGCTCGACGCCTTCATCGGCGACCAGCCCTGGCGGCGTGGAGCCGGCGAGGCAGCCTGGGTGTTCGTCCACTTGAGGCTCGGGTCGAGGTCGATCCGGGAATCGCACACGCGCGCGATGGTCGTGTGCGCCGGACTTCCCGAGCCGCGATGCAACGCACCGGTGCTGGTCGCTCCCGAGGTGACCGTGCTGGCAGATCTCTGGTTCAAACGGTGGAGGGCTGCGGTCGAGTACGAAGGGGAGCAGCACCAGGAGGACCGTGAGCAGTACGTCGCCGACATCGACCGTTACACGCTGTATCGACGGGCGGGGGTCGGGTACCGCCAGGTTACCAAGGAGCTGATGCGGTCCCCACGAGCCGTGGTGCGCACCGTCCATGAGTTGCTCGTCGAGTGCGGGTACGACGGGCCGCCTCCGCGGTTCGGCGACCAGTGGGATCAGCTGTTCACCCGGCTGAGTCGCGTCGTACCTCGTCGCCGCCCGCCAGCTGCGACCAGGGCGGCGGTGAGCTAGTGCCGGTCCAGCGGTTCGGAACCGACCACGCCTCACCGCGCCGAGGCGGCCCGAGGCAGGCACGGTGAGCTGTGGTCGGTCTGGCGCGAAGGGACCGACCACTACACACCGCCCGGACGCGGCGCCGGGCCGCCTCGATACGGTGCTGCGGTGACTTCCTCCCTGGTCGAGCTCCGCGTCCTCGAGGGCCCCAATCTCTACTTCCCCCGCGCCGCCATCAAGCTGACCCTCGACATCAGCGCGCTCGCCTCGGTGTCGACGACGTCGGCCGGCCGGTTCGCCAAGCGGATCGGGCTGCCCAACGCTCGGCCGGGGGAGCCCGAGACCGGCTTCCGGCAGCGGTTCGCCGTCCGCGCGGTCGAGCGGCTGGTGCGCGCCATCGCCCACGAGAGCGGTACGGCGCGGCTGGCCGTACGCGTGCGTCCCACCACCGATCCGCACCAGGTGGTCGTCGCGTTCCCCTGGGCGCACCGCGACCGGGCGCAGGCGATGGGCCATGCCGTCGGGGAGGTGCTCGACGCGCTGCCCGGAGAGGACATCGAGGGGGCCGTCAACCGGGCCGCCAAGACCGTGGCCGACTCCGAGCCCGGGGCCGCACCGCACACGATCACGCCCAAGGTGCCCGTCGTGGCCGTCACCGGCACCAACGGCAAGACCACGACCAGCCGGATGATCGCGCACATCGCCCGCACCCAGGGCTTGCTCGTCGGCTGGTCCAACACCGACGGCATCTACATCGACGGCGTCCAGGTCGAGGTAGGCGACTACTCCGGCCCGAGTGGCGCCGGCCGGGTGCTGGCCCACGAGAACGTCGAGGTCGCGGTCACCGAGACGGCACGCGGAGGCATCCTGCTCAAGGGCATCGGCGTGACCCGCAACGACGTCTCGGTCGTCACCAACGTGACTGCCGACCACCTCGGCCTGCAGGGCATCGACACCGTCGACCAGCTGGCCGAGGTCAAGTCCGTCGTACCCCGGATCACCCGCAAGAGTGGCTGGGCCGTGCTCAACGGCGACGACCCCCGCGTCTACGCGATGCGGTCGGTGATCCGCGCTCAGCCGTGGGTCTTCTCCCGCGACCCCGACTCGCCCGCGATCCGCGAGATCCTCTCCAGCGACCGCGGCCGCGCGACCACCGTCATCGACGGCTGGGTCTCGGTGCTCGCGCCCGGCACCGACCCCGACCCGCTCCTCGAGCTGGTCGACGTACCGATGACGCTGGCCGGCCTGTCCCGCTTCAACGTCGAGAACACCCTGGCCGCAGCCTCCGCGAGCCTGGCCATCGGGATCCCGAAGGCGGCGGTCGTCGAGGGGCTGCGCACGTTCCGTCCCGACGCCGAGCACAACCCTGGCCGGATGAACTTCTTCTCGATGCCCGGCGGCGTCTCGGTCGTCATCGACCTTGCCCACAACGAGGCCGGGCTCGAGGCGCTGCTCGAGGTCATGAACGGCCTACGTCGCCCCGGCGCTCGGCTGCTGCTCACGATGGGAGCCGTCGGGGACCGGCAGGACGAGCTGATCGAGAAGCTCGGCGAGATCGGCGCCCGCGACGCCGACGTCGTCGCGATCGCCCACAAGGAGCACTACCTGCGCGGCCGCGAGCTCGATGAGCTCGACCAGCTGATGCGCACCGGTGCCGAGCGGGTCGGGGTCACCGACATCGACTCCTACGACACCGAGGTCGAGGGCCTGGCCGGCCTGGTCGTGCAGGCCGGATCAGGCGACGTGGTCGGCTTGATGTGCCACGCCGACCGCCAGGGCGTCTACGACTGGATCGCCGAGCACGGCGGCACCGCCGACGATCCGGAGACCCTGGCCGACAAGGTCCGCGCCGCCCGCGCCGAGCTCACTGGTGGACCGTAGGGGTCAGACGGGCGTAAGTGTCTCAGCGCACGACCAGCGGCGTCAGCAGGCGGTGCGGTTCGCGGAGCGCCACCGACACCGGGTCATCGCGCATCGTCAAGTCGGCCCCCGGCCCGGGACGGATCTCGATGTCAGCCGGCTCGGGGGAGCGCCCGCAGGCCTCGCACCGGCCCTCGACGGCGAGCGGACCGCAGCCGACGTGGGAGAACAGCCGCCGCGGCCGGCCCGGCGTCGTACGACGCTCGCCCCACTGCGCGAGGGCGTGGATCGCGGGCCACAGACCGAGCGCCTCCTCGGTCAGGGCGTAATCGGGATGGCCGTCGCCCGAGCGGGTCAGCAGACCGTGGGCAACGAGAGCGTCGAGGCGGGCCGACAGCACCGCCTTGGAGATGTCGAGGTGTGTCTGGAAGTCCGAGAAGCGACGTACGCCCCAGAAGCAGTCGCGCAGGATCAGCAGGGTCCAGCGCTCGCCGACGACCTCGAGGGAGCGCGCGAGGGAGCAGTCCTGGCGTGCGTAGTCGGTGCCGAGGGGCATCGGATCCTCCTGACGGAACGGATGGTCTGGTCACCAGACTACCTGGTACGGTCGCAGGGTTCGACCACCAGACCATCCCGTTCCCGAAGGAGCACACCCGTGGCAACCCCGCGCCGTGCGTTGGCGATCACCGCACTCGGCACGTTCGTGGTGCTGGCGGCGTTCACGATGCCGCTGGTGACGGTCAACGAGACGGCGGCCGGGCTCGGGGCCGGCGCGTCGGGCCGGACCTGGATCCTCAGCTCGATGAGCATCGGCCTCGGGGCGTTCCTGCTCACTGCCGGTCGCCTCGCCGACGACTACGGCCGGCGCCGTGCCTTTGTGCTCGGCTCCGTGGTGCTGGCCCTCGGCGCCCTGCTGGGGGCGGTGGCGCCCGGCACTGCGACGTTCGTGCTGGCCCGGATCGTGCAGGGCATCGGCGGCGCCGCCCTGACCGCGGCCAGCCTCGGCATCATCGGGCACACCTTCCAGAGCCCGGTCGAGCGGTCCCGCGCCACCGCGGTGTGGGGCGCCAGCCTGGGCGCCGGCATCGCGGCCGGTCCGTTGCTCTCGGCCGGCCTCACCCGGCTGCACTCCTGGCGGGACGTGTACGTCGTGCTGCTCGCCGCTGCGGTGGCGCTCGCGATCGCGGGACGCGGTCTGGACGAGTACCGCTCCGACACGCCGACCCGGCCCGACCTGCCCGGCGTCCTGGCGCTGGTGCTCGGGATGTCCGCCCTGCTTGCCGGCCTGACCGAGGGACGGCAGGGCTGGGCCAGCCCGCTCGTCATCGCGCTGCTGGTCATCGGGGTCGTGCTTCTGGTGGCGTTCGTGGTCATCGAGGACCGCTCCACGCACCCGATGCTCGAGCTCGCCCTGTTCCGGATCCCGGCGTTCGTCGCGGTCACGGTGGCCGCACTCGCCACCGGCGCTGGCGTGATCGGGCTGCTGTCCTACCTGTCCGGGTTCGTCGGGGCGGCGTACGCGATGTCGTCGTGGACCGCGTCGCTGCTCTTCCTCGCCTGGTCGGCGACGAGCGCGGTGGTCTCCATCGCGGCTCGCAGGCTGCCCGACGCGGTGACCGGCCGGGCACGGCTGGCCGGCTCGCTCCTGCTGATCGGCGCAGGCCTGCTGCTGCTGACCGACCTCTCGACCTCAGCGACCCCCGCGCGGTTCCTGCCCGGGCTGCTGGTCGCGGGCGTCGGCAGTGGCGTGCTGAACGCCGCGCTCGGTCGCGAGTCGGTGGCGAGCGTGCCGCCGCACCAGGCCGGTCTGGGGAGCGGCGCCAACAACACGGCGCGCTACCTCGGCTCCGCGCTCGGCGTCACCGTGGTCTCGGTGCTGGCCTCCCCTTCGGGCGGCGCGACGACACAGGCGCTGGTCTCCGGCTGGAACCGCGCAGCCGTCGTCACCGCAGGCGTGTCGCTGGTCGGGGCTCTGGCCGTGCTGCTCGTAGGTGAGCCGGCCGGTGGCCCGGCTCTCGACCCGGAGGTCGGCCGGTCCGAGTCGGCACCCGGTCGCAGGGCGGGAGCCAGCCGTCGCCGACCTTGACGGCGCAGGCGATCCTCTAGGTCCGGCGCTCATCGCGCCGCCGGCACCACGATCTGCATCACGCAGTTGCGCTGGCCCTTCGCCCGGACGTAGTCGAACCCGGCGTCCTCGTACATGCGCCGGGTGCCGTCGTAGAGCACCGCAACCTTGCGGCCGTCAGTGGTGTCGTGCGGATAGCCCTCGACCACCCCGCCGCCCGCTTGGGCGATCAGCTCTAGCGCACCCTGGAGCGCGTCCCGGGCGAGCCCGGTATGCCGGTGGCGGTTGTCGACGAAGATGCAGGTCAGGCGGTAGTCGGGCGGCGGGTCGCCCGCTTCGTCGTACTCCTTGCGGTGGTAGATGTTCGGCAGCTCCTCGGGGCTGCCGTACTCACACCACGCGATCGCCTCGTCTCCATCGAAGACCAGCGCCGCATGGGCCCGGCCCTGATCGACGAGTCGCTGTTTGACCGTCCGGTTGTCGTCGGTCTGCGCCGCCTTCTCGGCGGACGTCCGCTGGAACCACATGCACCAGCAGCCGCCGAACACGCCGTTGTGGCGCCCCGCGAATGCCTCGAACGCCGGCCAGGTCTGCGGTGTGAGCGGCCGGACCTCGTACTCGGTCATGGACGCAGGCTAGGCGATGATCCGGTCGACCTGCGTCCGCAATCGATGGGAGACCACCCACCCGCACGTCGGCGACCTGCCACCAGTGGCCGGGCCGGTCGCGCTGGCGGTCGGCGCAGCCCTGCCGACGCGGGTGCACCACATTCTGGTCGCAGCCGGGCCGGGCCCGTACCACCAGACTGCGCCGGAGGTCCCCGAGGCGGAGGATGTCCGGGCGCTCGAGCTGCTGGCCGCCAGCGACGTCGACAGCGCCGTCGCCACGGTCACTGTCGAAGGTGCGACCGACTCGCGACACCCCGAATGGCCGCGGTGAACGCCCTTGTGTCTCAGCGCCCGCCGGTGGCTCTCTGCCTGTGCCACTGCGGGACGGCCGTCGTCTGGTCGCACAGTGGGATCGCGGCCAGGATGGTCTCGCCGTCGCGGGTCGCGCGGATGCTCAGAACATCGTCGGTGTTCAGGGAGAGCGCCTCGGTGTAGCTCGGCAGCTCGACCTCGTCTCCTTCTGCGAGACCGGCGCGTTCCGCGGGTCCGCCCGGGACCAGGCCCTCGACGCGCCGGGTGACGAAGGTGGAGAAGTCGAACCCGACATCCAGCACGGGTACATCGACTTCCGTCATCTCGAAGCGAGGAGCGAAGGTGCCTGGTCCTGGTCGCCCGGCTCCGGTGAGGACCAGCGACTCGAGGGCCTGGAGCTCGTCGCCGCGCAGAACCTCGTCAACGCGCGCGCACCAGCCCCTGATCCCGATCCGCTCGCCGTCACGTCGCCGCCGGACCACGTCCCTAACGATGTCGTCGACGGATTGTCTGCCAGAGGTCGCAATCCTGAGGCGACCGTCTAGGTCCGCGAGGTAGAACATGCCGCGCACGTAGGGGAGCCGGTGTGCGAGGACGTCGGTGAAGAACAGAGGCGTTGCCTCCTGCATGGTGAGGTGACGTCGGGGGCTGGCATAGCCGGTCCGAGACTCTTGGTTGATCGCGTGCAAGAACGCGGCCTCGTCGAGGATTCCCTCGCGAAGGGGGACGACGAGGGAGTAGTAGTCGGCCGATCCCTCGTTGAACCAGGTGGCCTCGTGCTCCGGACCATCCAGGTGCAGCCACTCGTGGACGAGCTCGTGCGCGATGGTCTCATCGACCTTCGACACGTCGAGAGGGTTGGCGGGGTTCATGGCCATCACGAAGGATGCCGGGTGAGCCGAGGCGTTGGCGCCACGATGCGGGTGTGCGCGCAGGAAGACCCGGTAGGGGTGTGCCGGCGCGGCGAACGCCTCCGACATCACCTGGTAGGTCCTCCCCACGTACGCCGTGAAGGCCGCCACGTCGAAGCCTGGCGTGGTCAGCCACCACGTCGACATCTGGCCGTCGCGGTGATGGCGCTCCGTCAGGTCTCCACACATCACGTAGGTGTCGCCGAGGAGCTCCAACCCGGCACCGGCCAACTCGCTATCGTCCCCGGTCCCCTCACCCAGACTGGTGACCGCCATCCAGTTCCCGGTGTTGCTCTGGCCGGCTGGCTGCACCCACTGCAACTCGAACGCGAGGTCCTCCGGCCCGGGTGGCAGGACCAAGAAGCCCTTCACGGCCCCCGAGAGCCCGGTGCCCTCGCGGCGAAGCTCGAGCGGTGGCGCAGACCGCGGTTCATCGGCGATCGGCCGAGCTAGATAGGAAACCTGGACCGAGCCGGTGGTTGCTCGGCCGACGGCCCATCGGCGTACGGGCTCGCCCTCAGCATCGTCTGCGACGGAGGTGACGAGCGCGAGCGCGAGGGCGCCGGCGTCGTCCGAGGCCGTCAGGGCGTCTTCGGGAAGCTCGATCGTGGGCGCTCCGGCAATCGAGAGCGGCAGTTGCCCGAGCGGCTCACCCACGTCAAACGCAACGCCGTCCAGTCGCCAGTCAACCCGAAACCCATCCGGATCGACTCCCAGCGTCACACGTAGCTCAGCCATCGCCGTCGCTCCTGCCGGTGCCGAGACACAGGCGTGATCCTACGACGACGACCTCGTGTTGTTCGTCGTTGATGCGAAGGAGGCTGCACCGCCGGTTCCGCTCAGTCCCGGCCCCGGTGCGTGCCTACGACGCGGGGCCGACATCGGTGGGCTCGTCGGGCACGTGGTCGCGGTCAACGGCGGGAGCCGGCCGGGTGGAGAACCGGTCCAACGAGAGGCGCTGCGATACTCGGTGTGGTGAGCGACGACACCTGGGCCGGTCTGGCCGACCGCTTTGCCGATGGGGCCTATGCCACCGTCAAGGGGCGGGTGCGCACCTATGTGTTGCACCAGCAGCTCCTGGAGCATCTGCCGGCCCCGCCGGCGCGGGTGCTGGACGTCGGGGGCGGCGCGGGGCACCAGTCGTTCCCGCTGGCCGAGGCCGGGTACGACGTGACGTTGCTCGACTCGTCGCCGGCGATGCTGGACAAGGCTCGACAGGGACTCGAGCAGCGGCCCGGTGAAGCCCAGAGACGGGTGACGCTCGTGCAGGGCGACGCCGAGAACGCAGACGAAGTGGTGCATGGCGAACGCTTCGCCGCCGTGTTGTGTCACGGCGTGCTCGGGTACCTCGAAGATCCGAAGCCCCTGGTCGACCAGCTGTGCCGGTGTACGGCTGCCGGCGGCCTGGTCTCGATCATGACGGGCAACGCCCACGCGATGGCGGTGCGCCCAGCCCTGGAACGGCGGTGGGACGACGCTTTGGCGGCGTTCGACACCAGGACCGAGATCGGCGTGCTGGGAGTGTCCGGCCGAGCCGATACCGTGGAGGAGGTCAGCGAGCTCATGCGGCGTGGGGGCGTCGAACCAGTGCGCTGGTACGGCGTCTGGCTGTTCGTCGACTGGCTCGACTTCAGCGGAGCCGAGCTGGACCCCGACGATGCACCGCAGCTGGCGGCGACGGCCGCCGTCGAGCTGGAAGCCAGCCGACGAGACCCCTACCGTCAGCTCAGTCGCGTCTTTCATCTCGTGGGACGCAAGGGCAAGGTCTAGGCTGCGGCCGTGGGTCTGACGTGGGCCAGGGCGCTGGCGTGGCGGTTGCAGCGGCAGCTGCTCGACCCCGTCAGCACGGGATCCGTCGTGGACGTGGTCGAGAGGCTGGGGGCTGTGCCCGCCTGGCCTGACGCGGCAGCGGAGCTCGCGATCGGCGCCCGGCGTACGAACGGGCGGTCCGGTGATGCGGCCCGCGCGCTGGCGGCCGGACGCGTGGTCAAGGTCTTCGCGTTCCGCGGCGCCACCCACCTGATGACCCCTCGAGACGCGGGTGCCTACCTGGTGCTGCGCGCCTCCAGCCGGATGTGGGAGCTGCCCAGCTGGCAGAGCTACTACGGGCTGGCCCCGTCGGACTGGCCGCGGTTCCGGGAGTACGTACGCCGGGCACTGGCCGACGGCCCACTGACCCGGTCGGAGCTGGCCGCCGCACTCGGCCGGAGCAGCCGCTACCGACACCTGCGCACGATCATCGCCGCGGGCAACGAGACCCTGCTCAAGCCCCTGACGTGGCAGGGTGACATGGGCCTCGGGCCGGTGCGCGGCGGCGAGGCCACGTTCGTGGGGCTCGACGACGTGCCCGGTTGGGCCGGCATCCCCGCTCTCGACGAGGCGGGGCCGACCGTGGTCGCGGCGTACCTGCGCACCTACGGCCCGGCGCCCGCCGAACGGGTCTGCGACTGGTTCGGCCAGGAGCTCAGGGCGACGCGGCCGGCAGTTGCCCGCTGGCTCGACGGGTTGGGGGAGCGGCTCGAGTCGGTGACCATCGAGGGCGACCGGGTCCTGGTGCTCGGGGAGGATCTCGTCGACCTGCGGGCGACGTCGGCCTCGACCGACGTACGCCTGCTGCCGGGCCGCGATCCGTGGGTGATGGCTCCCGGCACCTCCGACACCCGCGTCGTGCCTGCCGCCCGCCGTGAACCCGTGAGCCGGTCGGCCAACCTGGTCGTCGCGCGCGGCGTCGTGGCCGGCACCTGGACGCTGCGCGGTGAGCGCCTGGACGTCGCGTGGTTCAAGGAGTCCGGCCGAGTGCCGCGCACCGCCCTCGACCAGGAGGCCGCGGGCCTGGCCAGGTTCCTGGACCGCCCGCTCGAACTGGTGACGACCCACGCCTGACGGTGGGCCGGTTCAGCGGCGGTGAACGCACTTCTCTCGCGGCCAGCTGACGCTCGGAGTTGTCGGGGATCCCGCCAGCTGGCCGGTCGTGCCGGCGTACCAGTCCTTGAAAGAATCCAGGAGGCGGTGTCGGATCGGGGCAGAGTGCTTCGTGGCAGGGGTGAGCGGCGCCCACGAGGGCGCCAGCCACACCACAGGAGATGATCTTCAGATGCAGTACCTGCTTTCCGTGATCGACGACACCGCCGGCACCGCCACGTCCGAGGAGTCGGCTGCGATCGACGAGTTCAACGACCGGCTGCAGGCCGACGGCCACTGGGTCTTCGCCGGGGGCCTCGGGTCGACCGACACGGCCACCGTCATCGACAACCGTGGTGAGGAGATGGCGTTCACCGACGGGCCCTTCGTGGAGACGAAGGAGCACCTCGCCGGCTTCTGGATCATCGAGGCAGCCGACCTCGACGTGGCGCTCAAGCTCGCAGCCGAGGGGTCGAAGGCCTGCAACCGGAAGATCGAGGTGCGCCCGTTCCTGGGCGACTGAGCGTGACCGACGTCAGGGAGGCAATCACCCAGGCCCACCACGGGGAATGGGCGCGGGTGGTCGCCGCCCTGACCAGGCGCTTCGGTGAACTCGACATCGCCGAGGAGGCGGCAGCCGAGGCGTTTGCGACGGCCGTCGAGCGGTGGCCGGCCGACGGCGTACCCCCCAACCCCGGCGGCTGGCTGACCACGACCGCCACCCGCAAGGCCATCGACCGGATCCGGCGTGAGAGCAAGCGCAGCGGCAAGCAGAAGGAGGCTCGGCTGTTGTACGACGACGAACCGCCCGAGCCTCTGAGTCATCTTCTGGGCGCCATCGACGACGAGCGGCTCAGGCTGATCTTCACCTGCGCTCACCCGGCGCTGGCGATGGAGACCCGCGTGGCGCTGACGCTGCGCATGGTCGGCGGGCTGACCGTGCCCGAGATCGCCCGCGCCTTCCTGGTGCCGGAGACCACCATGGGGCAACGGATCACCCGCGCGAAGACCAAGATCAAGGCGGCTCGCATCCCCTATCGGGTGCCGTCCGCGCAGGATCTCCCGGCCCGCGTCTCCGGCGTCCTCGCCGTCCTCTTCCTCGTCTTCAACGAGGGCTACCTGGCGACCGGCCCCGACACCGATCCCGTACGTCGCGACCTGACCGCCGAGGCGATCCGGCTCACCCGGATGATCCGTACCCTTCTGCCCGAGGACGGTGAGGTGGCCGGGCTGCTGGCGCTGATGCTCCTCACCGAGGCCCGCCGCACCGCCCGGGTCTCGCCGAGCGGCGAACTGGTCACCCTCGACGAGCAGGACCGGGGGGCCTGGGACGCGACGCTGGTCGCCGAGGGGCATCGGCTGATGCGCGAGCGCCTGGCCACCGGGGTGGCTCCGGGTCGCTACCAGATCCTCGCAGCGATCAACGCCGTACACACCTCCGCCCGCGACGTACGCGACACCGACTGGTCGCAGGTCCTCGCCCTCTACGACCAGCTCGTCCGCCTCGACCCCTCGCCGATCATCGTCCTCAACCGGGCCGTCGCGGTCGCCGAGCTCGACGGCCCGGAGGTGGCGCTGGCGGCCGTCGACCGTCTCGAGGGCACGCTGGCCGGCTACCACGCCTACCACGCGACCCGCGCCGACCTGCTGCGCCGACTGGGCCGCAGTCAGCAGTCCCGCGCGGCGTACGACAAGGCCATCGAGCTGGCGGGCAACACCGCCGAGACCGCCTACCTGAGTCGCCGCCGCGACCAGCTGGCGTAGGGCCGCGACGAGACCGTGCAGAGCGGGAGTCACGTCCGTGAGGACAGGTCATTCGGTCGTCGCGACACCCGTTGCCCTCGTGCGCAGCGGAACTCGACTGGTTCGCCGGCGCGCTTCCCGGCGAGCCGGTGGTGCTCTGCACCCAGACCGCCAACGACCGTTCGATGCGCCTCGCGACGAAGCTGGGGTTCACCGAGGTGGAGCGGTTCGAGAAGTACGGTGCCGAGCAGTGGTTCGGCGTGTGGTCCTCCGCCACGCCGTCCGGTTGAGCTCGTGCTCGACGGCGCAGCAGACCCACGACGAGACCGAGCGAATCGTCGCTCACTTCCCGACGGTGCCCCGACATCTGACAGGGGCGCCCGCGCACCGGTTGGCCCGCTCATCGGCCATGAGAGTGCGTTGGATGCGAGCCGTTTTGCGGGGGAGTGACGCTCCATCGGGGACGCGTCAATCGCGACATGACCGGCGGAGCCGGCGCTTCGCCGCGTCTGCCGTTCCGGTCTACCGTCGGCCGGCGAGGCCGCGGATCCACGGGTCTATCCCAGCTGGGTACAAAGGCAGAGACTCGCCTGCGTCGTCGAAGGGGCGCCAGGTCACCGGAACGATCGTGCCATCGCTCTCCGTCAGGGTCGCGTCGATCACGGCCGGCTGAGGCTCCAGCCGACCGGAGTAGAGGAACACGATCTCGTGCCCGAGCACGTCATCGATCCAAAAGATGTTCTCCACCGTTGCCAGGAAGGCGAGGTCATGGATCGTCGCTCCGAGTTCCTCATCCACTTCGCGCACGATGGCTTCGCGGTGAGTCTCGCCAAGTTCAACACCCCCACCGACCAGGCGGTGGAACCCGTCCGGGTTCTCATTTGTGGGTCGATTGACGCTGACAACGTGGGCGGTGAGGTCCTCGTTCGGCGCAACCAGCATCGCATTCACCCGGATGAAGGATCTGTCGACTGACACGCGTCGAGACTAGCCACTCATGCTTCCATCCAGCGCCCGACCTTTGGCAGGCGCAGACGTTCAGACGTCACACATAGGCGCGGAATGACGCAGTCTCGACTGCGAGGAGAGCGGGATGAGGGGGCGCCAGTCCAGTTGCGGCATGCTCGGGCAGATCCCCGTGGCGCGGCGTCGTTCGGCGAGGGTGCCGACCACACTGAGCTTCGCAGGCCTGCCGACAAGGAATCAGACGAGAGCCACTCCGGTCGGCTACGATCCGATCTGGAAGATGGCTGCGAGCCGAACTCGGTCCGTCCGGACTCACGGGCCCCCATTCGAGAGCCTTATTGACGCGCTGCCTCCTGCCCTCTCACCGTCGGTGGCTCCGGTCGCCTGCCGTCTGATCGCCCGTGCCGAAACCATGGGACTGGTCCCTGGCAACAGCCGAGGGGCCGGCCGACTTCAGCATCAGCCGACTCGAGCAAGCGCTCAGAGGGTTTGGCTCCGTCGGAATCGGCCGCCGCGAGCTTGCCCCGGAACTGGAGTTCGACATCCGAGGCGGTCTTGAGCTGCTCAACGAGGAAGTCGAACAGTCGCCCTCGCCCAGCACCGAGTGGGACTCCATGGCGAACATCCTGGGCATCGAGTTGCTCGCAGCCCTATGCGGGCTACACGAGTCCAGCATCCGTCGGTACCTGAAGAAGGACCGTAAGACGCCTGATCGGATCGCGTGGCGGCTGCACTTTCTCGCTATGGTCTGCGCCGACCTTCTCACCGGTTACAACCACTTCGGTGCCCGGCGATGGTTCGAACGTATGCGGACAGCGCTCGGCGGGCAGGCCCCCAGAGACCTGCTGACCGCGGACTGGGATCCTGATGACGAAGGTCCTCAGGCGGTTGCTCGCCTTGCGGTCGGCCTCGTCACGATGAACGGCACCTGATGCGTGGCTGGTGTTTCGACACGGGCCACCAGGATGACCGCGAGCCAGCCGCCTGCACGCTGGCCTAGTGGTCCGTCTGCGTATTGATCTGGTGGAGGGCCTCGCGGCCGCGTTGGACTTTGGTGATGATGTCTTCGGCGGTGGCTTTCCAGATGAAGGGGCTGGGATCGATGTTCCAGTGCTCGGCCCAGGTCGTGATCGCCTCGCTGAGATCGGCGACGCTGTTGAAGGTGCCGCGTCGTAGGCGCCTGTCGGTGAGTTCCTTGAACCACCGCTCGATCAGGTTCAGCCATGAACTCGATGTGGGTGTGAAGTGCAGATGCCATCGGCGTCGATCGCGGTGCGCCAGCCACTTCTTGATCTCCGGGGTCGAGTGCGCTGAGAGGTTGTCGAGGACTACGTGCACGCCCAATCCGCGGGGTACCGAGGCGTCGATCTGCTTGAAGAACTTCAACACGTCTGCCCCGGTGTGGCCCTTGTTCAGTCCGGTCAGCACCTCGCCGGTGCCGACGTTCATCGCCGCGAACAGGTCGATGGTCCCGTTTCGCTTGTAGTCGTGGGTCATCGTGCCGGCACGACCTGCCTTCATCGGCAGTGAGGGTTGGGTCCGGTCCAGTGCCTGGCATTGGGTCTTCTCGTCGAAGGAGAACACCACAGTGCGCGCTGGGGGGTTCAGGTACAGCCCGACGACGTCGACCAGCTTCTCTTCGAACCGGGGGTCGTTGCTGACCTTGAACGTATCGACGCGCCACGGCTTGAGGTTGTGATCGGCCCAGATCTTCGAGACCGCGTCTTTACCGATCCCGACGCGCGCGGCCAATGTCCGCGTCGACCAGTGAGTCGAGCCGTCAGCGGGCCGTTCCTTGTGGGTCAGCCGCAAGACCTCCGCAACCGTGCCCGGTGGTAGCGAGGGCTTACGGCCCCGCCCCTTGGCGATCACGCCGACGCCTTCCTCGCCCTTGTCGGCGAACTTGACCCGCCAGCGTCGTACCGCATCGGAGTCGACCCCACAACGGCGGGCGATCTCCTGATTGGCCACACCATCGGCAGCCCACAGCAACGCCTTCGCCTGCACCACCTGGCGGTGCGGCAACGACGAGGACGCCGCCATCCGGTTCAAGACGACACGCTGTTTCTCGGTTACCGGCAACGCCGGCGCAGTCACAATCGGCATACCCAAAGCATACCTTGTTATTTCGCCGACAGACCACTAGTGGGCAGAACGCCCTACGACGCAGGCCCGACCTCGACGGGCTCGGTGGGCACATAGTCCGGGTCGGCGGCCGGGGCTTCGGCGGTGGCGCCGGAGCCGGCCTGGGCCTGGTTGGACCAGGTCTCCAGCTCGGTCATCACGGCGGCGTGCTTGTCGACGCAGACCACGACCAGGTCACCGCGGTTGGCACGGCTCATGGCGTGGCGCACGGCGTCGATCTCCTCGAGCACCACCTCGACCTGCTTGCAGCGGGCGCCCTCGTCCCTCGCCGTGCGTACGCCGTCGGCCACGAGCTCGGCGGTCTCGCCACGCTTGCGGCCGCGGAGCGAGACGTCCTCGCGGACGATCACCACGTCGAAGTGCTGGGCGGCGGTGTGGCCGAGCTCGCGCATGTCCTCGTCGCGGCGGTCGCCTGCGGTGGCGACGATGCCGATCCGCGACGGGCGGGCCAGGTCGTGGCTGAGCGACTCGGCCATCCGGTCGACGAAGTCTCCGAGCATCTTCATGCCCGGCGCGTTGTGGCAGTAGTCGACGATGACGTTGACGCCGTTCACCTCGACCTCGTTGAGGCGGCCGGGGGAGAGGTAGTAGTTGGTCGAGAACGTGCGCAGTCCCTGGCGGATGTCGTGCAGCGGGGCGCCGGCCGCGAAGGCTGCCGCGGCCGCAGCCAGCGCGTTCTGCACGTTCATCCGCGCCTTCCCGCCGAACGTCGCGGGCAGCAGGTGGGTCCAGGCGAGCTGCATCTCGCGTCGACCGTGCTTGACCACGATCATCTCGCCGCGCTCGGACGGGTTGAGCACGAGCGCCTTGCCACCGCGACGACAGTGCGCGTCGATCATGTCGCGCACCTCCGAGCCCGGCTCCTCCATCGAGAACCACACGACCTGGCCCGAGCAGCGCCGGCGCATCTGGCGCACCAGCTTGTCGTCGGCATTGAGTACGGCGTGCCCGTCCCGCGGGACCGCCTCGACGAGGACGGCCTTGACGTCCGCGAGCTGTTCCACGGTGTCGATGCCGCGCAGGCCGAGGTGGTCGGGCTGCACGTTGAGTACGACGGCCACGTCGTTGCGCTCATAACCCAGGCCCTCGCGCAGGATGCCGCCGCGGGCGACCTCGAAGACCGCGAAGTCGACGCGCGGGTTCTGCAGCACCATCCGCGCGCTGCGGGGGCCCGACGCATCCGCACGGATCAGCAGCCGCTCATCGATCACGACGCCGTCGGTCGAGGTCATGCCGACCTTGCGGCCCATGCCCTTGAAGACGTGGCTGATCATCCGCGACGTGGTCGTCTTGCCATTGGTGCCCGTGACGGCCACGATCGGGATCCGCGAAGGGGCGCCCGGCGGGAAGAGCATGTCGACGACCGGCTTGGAGATGAACTGCGGCTCCCCGATCGTCGGATGGGTGTGCATCCGGAAGCCGGGCGCCGCGTTGACCTCGCAGATCGCGCCGCCGGTCTCGCGCACCGGCTCGGTGATGTCGGGGCAGATGAAGTCGATGCCGGCGATGTCGAGCCCGATCATCCGGGCCGCCTCCTCCGCGATCTCGACGTTCTCCGGGTGCGCCTCGAAGGTGCGGTCGATGGAGATGCCGCCGGTCGAAATGTTGCCGGTGAGCGCGAGCTTGACCGTCTCGCCCGCGGCCGGCACGGAGTAAAGCGTGTGCCCCTGGCCCTCCAGCACCTCCTCGGCGGCCGCGTCGACCTTGATCCGGGTCAGCACCTTCTCGTGGCCGACGCCGCGCCGCGGGTCGGCGTTGGTCAGGTCGACGAGCTCGCGCACGCTCGACGTACCGTCACCGGTCACCGAGGCGGGAACCCGCTCGGCGATCGCGGCCATCCGGCCGTCGATGGTCAGGCAGCGGTAGTCCTTGCCGGTGACGAACGACTCGACGATGCAGGTGCCGCGCCGCGACTGCTCCTTCGCGACCGGGTACGCCGCCCGTACGTCGTTGTCGCTCTGCAGGTTCAGGCACACGCCGCGCCCGTGGTTTCCGTCGAGCGGCTTGATCACCACGGGGAAGCCGATCCGTCGCGCCGAGGCGACCGCGGCGTCCTCTGAGCGCACTGACTCCTGCTTGGGAACCGGCAGGCCGGCCGCGCCGAGCAGCCTGGTGGTGAGGTCCTTGTCGGAGGCGATGTCGACGGCGATCGAGGCGGTCTCCGACGTCATCGTGGCGCGGATCCGCTTGGCGTGCACACCCTGGCCGAGCTGGACGAGGGAGTGCTGGTTGAGCCGGATCCACGGGATGTCGCGCGAGACTGCCTCGTCGATGATCGCCTGCGTGGACGGCCCGAACGCCGTGCGCTCGGCGCGCAGGATGAACGACTCGAGCTCGGTCTCCCAGTCGAACGACGGGTCGGCCTGCACCAGGTGGTTGAGCAGGCGTACGGCGAGCTTGCCGGCCGCGAGGCCCACCTGCTCGTCGACGTACCCGTAGATGACGTTGTAGCGGCCCTTCTGGCCCTTGACGCCCCGGGTCTTGCCGCGGCGGATGTCGTGGCCGACCACCTGCTGAAGGGCCAGCGCACAGTGCTCGGCGACGTGTCCGAGCCAGGTGCCCTCCTCGAGACGCTCTACGAAGCCGCCTCGGCGCCCGCGCGAGCAGGAGTGGTTCGCCAGGCCGGGCAACGCCTTGAGCAGGTGCTCGGTGAACCCGGGGAGCTTGTTGGTGGGGAACTCCTCGAGCGAGCCGAGGTCGACCACGAGGTGGATGGCCTGGTCGTAGGACCAGACGTTGGCCCCACGGTAGACACGGGTCTCGGCAATGGTCAGGTCGGGTGTGGGGCGGCTGGTCACGGGGTGGCTCGGTCCTCTCGTGCTTCCTGGGGGCTGGGCTTCCGGCGCGTGCGGGCCAGCCGCCGGCGCAGGGCCGCGGGACTGGCGTCGCCGGCCGCGATGTCGCGGGCCATCGCCCGCATGTCACGCTGGGCCTCCGCGATCTCGGCGGCGTCCTCCTCCGAGATCCGCGCCTCCTGAGGAAGCAGGCGACGCTCGGTCAGGTCGAAGCGGGCCCCTTCCGGCAGCACGTGGAGCACCACGCCGCTGGCGAGCAGGGGAGCCGACCGCTTGGCCTCGTAGGCGTTGGTCGTCATCCGCGAGGGGTCGAAGATGGTCACGGCGCCCTTGCCGAGCACCTCGAGCAGCTCGTGGCCCTCCTCGCGGGTGACGACCGCGCAGGTGTCCTCGTCGACACCGATCCCGAGCAGCTGGGGCGACTGGGAGACGATCATCAGCAGGCGACCGTAACGGTTGCGCTGGTCGAAGTGCTGGTCGATCACCGTCGAGGTGAGCAGTCCGAGGCCGGCCGCGACCTGCGTCATCCGCTGCTTGGGGGTGGCGCCGCCGACCCCGAAGGCGACCATGTGGGACGACTGGATGCTGGCGCCGGCCGACGTACCGGCCACGACGACTCCACGCTGGTGTGCCGCATGGATGGCGTCACCCAGCGGGCTGCCGCACACGATCGCACTCAGCTTGAGCTGGTTGCCGCCCGTCATGAAGATGCCGGTGACGTCGTCGAGCCGGGCCGAGAGCGCCGGGTCGAAGGCGTCCTCCCGGCTCTCGGGGCGGCAGGCGACCACGTCGGCCGCGCCCAGCCGCCGGAACAGCGCGTCGTACACCTCGACGACCTCGTCGCCGAGGCTGGAGGCCGTCGGGATGACGGCGATGCGGGCCTGCTCGCCACCGCTGGCCGCGACGAACTCCTTGAGGATGGTGCGCCTGCGCAGCTTGTCCTCGGCGCCCCCGATGATCAGGAGCGGCCCGGGCCGGTCCGTGGGGGCGTCTGGCATGACAGGGAGGCTAGCCGGTGCGACAGTGGGCCTGTGCAGCACCGTCTCGCGATCGTCCGCCATGCGAAGGCCCAGGAGTCCGGAGCCACCGACATCGACCGCGAGCTCGCCGATCGCGGTCGAAGCGATGCCGTCGACGCCGGGAGATGGCTCGCCGGATGGGGCTTCGTCCCCGACCGCGCGCTGGTCTCGGCCGCTGCCCGCGCTCGCACGACGTACGACGAGATGGCGGCGGCCGCAGGCTGGTCGGCCGAGGTCGAGGCCTCGCGCAACCTGTACGCCGCCGACCCCGACTCCGCCCTCGACCTGGTCCACGACGTGCCCGAGGAGGTGATCAACCTGATCGTGGTCGGCCACAACCCGACCGTCGGGTCACTGGCCCAGCTCCTCGACGACGGAGAGGGGGATCCCGGCGCAGAGCGCGACATGGCCACCGGCTTCGCCACCTGCTCGGTGGCCGTATTCGCGTTCGACGGGTCCTGGGCCCACCTGGACACCGCGACCCTCGAGGCCGCCCACGTCGGTCGCGGCTGACGCTGTCGGTGGTCGGGGCTAACTTCGACGGCATGACACATCGACACCACACCCTCGACTACATCGAGATCAACGTCACCGACATGACGGGCGCCCGTGAGTTCTACGGCTCCGCCTTCGGCTGGGAGTTCGCCGACTACGGCCCCACCTACTCCGGCATCCAGGGGCCCGACGGCGAGGTCGGTGGCCTCAACGGCGAGCGCCAGCCCGGCCCCGGCGGGCCGCTGGTGCTGCTCTACTCCGACGACCTCGACGCCACGGTTGCCGCGGTGGAGGCCGCGGGTGGCGCGATCGTCGAGGCGCCGTACGACTTTCCGGGCGGGAGGAGGTTCCACTTCGCAGACCCGGGCGGCAACGTGCTCGGCGTCTGGACCAGCCCCGACGCGGGCTAGATCGGCGGGCTCGGCGTGACCAGGCCGTCGGCCGCGTCGGCCGCCTCGATCTCCTCCCGCGAGATGCCCAGCAGATACATGATCGTGTCGAGGTAGGGCACGCTGACCGAGGTGTCGGCGTGCTCGCGCACCATCTGCTTGGCGTTGTAGGCGATCCCGAGCCCGGCGGCGCTGAGCATGTCGAGGTCGTTGGCGCCGTCGCCGATGGCGATCACGGACGCCAGCGGTACGCCGACCTGCGCCGCGAAGTCCTCGAGCGCCGCGGCCTTGCCGGCCCGGTCGACAACGTCCCCCACGATGCGTCCGGTGAGCTTCCCTTCGACGACCTCGAGCTCGTTGGCGCGGGAGTAGTGCACGCCCAGATCCTGCGCCAGCCGGTCGGTGATCTGGGTGAAGCCGCCGGAGACCAACGCGAAGCGGTAGCCCAGCCGGTGCAGGGTGCGCACCAGCGTGCGGGCTCCGGGGGCGAGCACGATGGCGTCGTACACCTCGTCGAGGGCCGCGGCGTCGACCCCGGCGAGCAACGCGACCCGCGAGCGCAGCGACTCCTCGAAGTCCAGGTCGCCGCGCATCGCCGCCTCGGTGACCTCGCGGACCTCGTTGGCGAAGCCGGCGTGCTCGGCGATCATCTCGATCGCCTCGCCCTGGATGAGCGTGGAGTCGACGTCCATCACGATCAGCCGCATGCCACGGCGAAGCAGGCTGGCGGGCTGGACGGCGATGTCGACCGACTGTGCGGCGGCCTCGAGGGCGAGCACTTCTCGCAGCCGGTCGGGGTCGGCACCCGAGACGTGCAGGTCGATCGCGGTGACGGGATAGCGTGCCATCCGCTCGATGCGGTCGATGTTGGCGCCCGCGTCGGCGATCCGGCCGGTGATGGCGCCCATCGCGGCGGCGCGCAGCGGCGTCCCGATCACGGTTACGTGCGAGCGGCCCTCGCGTCGTACCAGGTTGTCGCCGACGCCGCGGTCGACGTCGACGCTCATCCCGAGGTCGCGCCCCACCTCCTCGACGGCGGCCCTCAGACTCTTCCAGTCCCGGGGTGCGCTCACCAGCACGCCGAGGATCAGCCGGCGACGCAGCACGATCTGCTCGAGGTCGAGGACCTCGACGCCGGCCTGCGCGAGCGTGGAGAAGACCGCCGAGGTCACGCCGGGCCGGTCCTTGCCGGTGAGGGTGATCAGCAGCGTGCGGGGCGCCCCGTCGGGAAAGTCATCCATGGCGGGCACGAGGCTATCCCGGCGCGACCCGCGCGAGATCCCGTCTCGCACCTGGTGAGCGATTACCCTGCGGCCAGGTCACGCAAGAACGCGTGGCCGCCGTCCCGGCGCGCCGGGGAGTTGACAGTTGGAGGTCTCATGTCGATCGCAGACGCCGTTCGTACCTGCTTGCAGAAGTACGCCGACTTCTCGGGCCGCGCCCGCCGGTCGGAGTACTGGTATTTCTTTCTCTTCAACCTGATCCTCGGGATCCTCGCCAGCATCATCGACACCATTCTCGGGACCAGGGGTTCGAGTGGTATCGGGCTCATCGGGGGCCTCATCAGCCTGGCTCTGCTGCTGCCCGGTCTGGCGGTCGGTGCCCGTCGCCTCCACGACACCTCCCGCTCCGGCTGGTGGCTGCTGATCGGCCTGATCCCGATCATCGGCGCGATCGTGCTGATCGTGTTCTTCGTGATGGACAGCCACCCCGACAACCAGTACGGCCCCTCGCCGAAGGCTGCCGGCGGCGCCGTACCCGGCACGGCGCAGGGCTACTGAGCCACGGGTCCGCCGGGTAGGTCACGGTCCCGGCGGCCACACCTCGGCAGAGCAGGCCGCCACCAACGCCCGGCGCGCGGCACCGGCCAGGGGGTTGATGGCCTTGCGGCGCAGCCCGATCGCGCTGGCCGAGACGGCGGCGCCGTCGTCCTCGAGCGCCAGCGTGACGATCGCGTGCGCCTGGACGGCGCGAGCCGCGAGCTCGGTGCACCTCGTGGGTACGCCGGCCGGCGGGTCCAGCGCCGGGCGATGCCGCAGGTTGCTCAGCTCGTCGGCCACCTCGGGGCGCCAACGCGCCACGTCGAGGGAGGCGAGTGCCTCCGCGGACGCGAGCAGCGCCGACCGGAGGTCGCGGTCCGCCTGGCCGACGTCGCTCAGCTGCCGCGGCCACGCGTCGTACGCCGTCCAGGTGACGGCCGCGCCCACCCGGTGCGGCACCAGCCCGTGGCCTCCCACGACGACGGCCTGACCCGCCTCGAGCGCCGCGGCGTTGAACGCGGCCGGGCCGCCGCAGCCCACCGGATCGCCCTCGACGGGCAGGCACAGGCCGATCCCGTCGGCGCCGGTCGCCCGCAGCGTGCCGAGCGCCAACGCGAGCGGGAGTGTCTCGCCGCTGCCCGGCAGCCCGGTGACCGCATGGGTGGCGTCGGCCCCGATCACGGCGTCGACGACGTGGTCGGTGACCTCCTGGCCACGCAGCCAGGCGGTGCCCCACCAGGCCAGTCGCGCGGACACGGGCAGACCTCGGCTCACGCGGCCGGAGACTACCGCCGGGCTGGATAGGGTTGGCGCCATGGTCGCCGTCCTCGAGTTCGCCGACGTGACCGTACGACGTGGTCGGGCCACGCTGCTCGAGGAGATCTCGTGGCGGGTCGACGAGGCAGAGCGCTGGGTGGTGCTCGGTCCCAACGGGGCCGGCAAGACCACGCTCCTGCAGGTCGCGGCCGCGCAGATCCATCCCACCGACGGTGTGGCGGGAATCCTCGATGAGGTGCTCGGCACCGTCGACGTCTTCGAGCTCCGCCCGCGGATCGGCCTGACCAGCGCCGCGCTGGCCGAGCGGATCCCGCGCCACGAGATCGTGCGCGATGTGGTCGTCTCCGCGTCGTACGCCGTGGTGGGCCGCTGGCGTGAGAGATACGACGACCTCGACCACGACCGGGCGCTCGAGCTGCTGTCCGAGGTGAGCATGGCCCACCTGGCCGACCGCACCTTCGGCACGCTCAGTGAGGGGGAGCGCAAACGGGTGCAGGTGGCGCGGGCCCTGATGGCCGACCCCGAGCTGCTGCTGCTCGACGAGCCGGCCGCCGGCCTCGACCTCGGCGGCCGCGAGGACCTCGTGAGCACCCTGTCGTCGCTGGCGCTCGACCCCGGCTCACCTGCCACCGTGCTGGTCTCCCACCACGTCGAGGAGATCCCGCCCGGATTCACCCACGGGCTGCTGCTGCGCCGTGGTCGGGTCGTCGCCGCCGGACCGATCGACGAGGTGATCACCGAGGCCTCCCTGAGCGCCACGTTCGAGATGCCGTTGGCCCTGACCTACGAGGAAGGACGGTTCGCCGCGCACCGTCGTACCCGTCGGCATCGGGCCGGAGGCTAGGCTCGGGGCATGGGCTGGCTGGGTGATCACCTGTGGGCGGCTTGGCTGTGCCTGGCGATCGTGCTGGGCGTGGCCGAGATGCTCAGTCTCGACCTGATCCTGCTGATGCTGGCCGTAGGCGCCGTCGTGGGTGGCCTCGCCGCTCTGGTCGGTACGCCGTTCCTGGTCCAGGCCCTGCTCGCCGCCGGCGCCTCGGCGGCCATGCTCTCCCTGGCCCGACCCAACCTGATCAGGCACCTGCACACCGGGCCCGACCTCCGTCTCGGTCACGGCAAGCTCGTCGGCGAGCGGGCCGTGGTCACCTCCGACGTCTCGGCTCTTGCTCCCGGCCTGGTGCGCCTGGCCGGTGAGGACTGGACCGCGCAGCCGTACGACGAGTCCCTCACCATCCCCGCGGGCGCGACCGTCGAGGTGTTCGAGATCCGCGGCGCCACCGCCTATGTGCACCCGCTTACCGAGCTCGGTCCGTGACCGGACCTGCTGCCCACCCGATGAAAGGAACCTTCCTATGACGGTCGTCTACGTCGTCGTGATCCTGATCGTGCTGTTCTTGGTCGTGCTGCTCGCGCGGACCGTGCGGATCGTCCCGCAGGCGCGCGCCGGCATCGTGGAGCGGTTCGGCAAGTACAAGGAGACTCTGTCCGCAGGGCTCAACGTTGTGGTGCCGTTCGTCGACAAGGTGCGCTACCTGATCGACCTGCGTGAGCAGGTCGTGAGCTTCCCGCCCCAGCCGGTCATCACCGAGGACAACCTGGTCGTCTCGATCGACACCGTCATCTACTTCCAGGTGACCGACCCGATCGCTGCGACCTATGAGATCGCCAACTACATCCAGGCGATCGAGCAGCTGACCATGACGACCCTGCGCAACATCGTCGGTGGCATGGACCTCGAGGGGACGCTGACCAGCCGCGACCAGATCAACTCCGGCCTGCGCGGCGTGCTCGACGAGGCCAC
>JBPCQY010000213.1:0-5303 GCA_050997635.1 Nocardioides sp. | reverse complement strand
GCGACCAGGACCGCCGCGGAACCGACCGCGAGCGCCGCCCGGCGCCGGCGTACGACGCCATGGCCGCGGGTCAGCAGGTCGTCGACCAGCGCGTCGGTCGTACGCGTGGCCGGGCCGGCGCCGAAGCTGCGCTCGATCTCGTCGTGGATGTCCGTGGTGTCCATGATGTCTCCCTGTGGGTCACTCTCACAGGGGATACGGAGCGAGGACCGGGAGGGTTGTCACGACCCCCGAGTCGCTTCGTCATGGCGGCACGGTGCGCCGTACCGGCTGGTGTTGAGTGCGGTTAGGCTGAAATGACGCGCCGCCCCAGCACGAGGAGTTGTCTTCATGCCCATCGCCACGCCCGAGATCTACGCTCACATGCTCGACACCGCGAAGGAGAAGTCGTTCGCCTTTCCGGCGATCAACGTCTCGTCCTCCCCGACCCTGAACGCGGCACTCAAGGGGTTCGCGGACGCCGAGTCCGACGGCATCATCCAGATCTCGACCGGCGGTGCGGAGTACCTCTCGGGGTCGACCGTGAAGAACATGGTCACCGGCTCGGTCGCGTTCGCGGCGTATGCCGCCGAGGTCGCGAAGAACTATCCCGTCAACGTGGCCCTGCACACCGACCACTGCCCCCAGGACAAGCTCGACGGCTTCGTCCGGCCGTTGCTGGAGATCTCGGCCGAGCGGGTCGCCCGCGGCGAGGAGCCGCTGTTCTCCTCGCACATGTGGGACGGGTCCGCCGTACCACTGGAGGAGAACCTCGAGATCGCGCAGGAGCTGATCGCCAAGTGCGCGGACGCCCACATCATCCTGGAGGTCGAGATCGGCGTGGTCGGCGGCGAGGAGGACGGCGTCGAGGGCGCCATCGACGAGAAGCTGTACACGACTCCCGAGGACGCCCTGGCGACCGTCGAGGCGCTGGGCCTCGGCGACAAGGGCCGCTACCTCACCGCGCTCACCTTCGGTAACGTGCACGGCGTCTACAAGCCGGGCAACGTCAAGCTGCGCCCGGAGATCCTGGAGAAGGCGCAGCAGGCGATCGTCGAGAAGTACGGCGCCGACTCCGGCTTCGGCCCCGGCTCGCGGCCCCTCGACCTGGTCTTCCACGGCGGCTCGGGCTCGACGGCCGAGGAGATCTCGGCCGCCGTCGACTTCGGCGTGGTCAAGATGAACGTAGACACCGACACCCAGTACGCCTTCACCCGGCCCGTGGTCGACCACATGTTCAGCAACTACTCGGGCGTACTCAAGGTCGACGGTGACGTCGGCGACAAGAAGGCCTACGACCCCCGCGCCTGGGGCAAGGCCGCCGAGGCCGGCATGGCCGCCCGAGTCCTCGAGGCCTGCCAGAACCTGCGTTCGACCGGCCACCACCTGTCCTGACGTCCCTGCGTTTCGTGTAACGCGGGGTTATGGCCGCAGATGTGGCTGCACGGCACCGCACCAGTGACCACAACACCGCAGCGGACGTCTGCGGCAGGTGGAGCGAGGCGGCGATCGAGTCAGGAGGCGCGGAAGCGCGGAACCCGGTCGTGGCTGTGCAGCCGGGAGAACGCCGCGAGATGATCCGGCAGGCGCGGGCCGAAACGCGCGAGAGTGACGGCGTACTCCTCGAGCAGACGCTTCTTTGCGCGGATCCTGGCCGCCCCGAACAGCTCGTTCCAATCCAGGCGGGACACCCCGAGACCCTCGGCGCAGACCTCGCGCTCGCGCTGGCGCTCCTCCCAGACGACCTGCTCGGCGGGCTTGAGGGCCACACCGCCCTCGGTGCGGCCGCGGTACTTGATCCGGCCGTCGAACTCGAAGACATGGTTGCCGACTCGCAGGTCGCACCAGATCACGCGACCGTGGATCAGGAGGGCGAACTGCGGCTCCGGGGTGCCGATGCCGAGCTCGATGACCAGGAGACGCGCCAACGACTCGGCGGCGTTCTCGGGGCGCGGGTCCGCGAGCGAGGCAGCCTCGCGCGCGCAGATGACGCCTCGCCAGTGGGTCATGCAGGCGAGCTCGTCGGTGAAGTCGGCGCAGCTCACGCCGAGTCTCCTCGCGGCGTCGCACGCCGCGAGTCCGGTGGGGAGGCCGTGCTCGCGGGCGACGTCGAGCGCCGTACGTGCCAGACCAGTGGCGGGCAGGGCGTGGATGACCACCCTGCTGGGCGACGGGACGGGGCCGAGATGGTGTTTGACGCCGTGCTCGGTGCGCGAGCCCTGGACATTAGGGCGGGTCAGATGGGTCAGCTCGCGCTTGACGGACACGAGCGGGAGACCGTGGAGCCGGGCGGCAGAGTCGTGGCTCAGCTCATGGGCGACCTCGGTGGTCAGATGGGCGGCCCGGTCACGCAGCTGCCATCGCTCCAGGGCGGACGAGGCCTCCCAGAGGGCGCGCGCGATGTAGACGCCCCGACGTACGACGACCCAGGCACCGCCGACTGCGGTGAGCCCCCGCAGCTCGGGGCCGCGGTAGCCGAGGTCGCGAGCTTGGGCACGAGTGACCAGCCCGCCCTGCTGGGAGGCGATGGCTTCGAGGCGTGGACGCATGTGAGCAGCCTGCCCAAAATTCCCGGCGATCGGTGGGCGTGCGGGGCAGCCTGTGGATAACCGGCGGGACGGCCCGGTCGTCGGCGGCGACTGATGCGGTGTTGTGGCTACAGATGCGGTGCTGTGCGAGCACCTGCGCGGCCATAACCCCGCGTTACAAGTGCGCGGGCGGTCAGGTGACCGCTTCCTGCGGATGTCACAGTGGGGACATGAGCAACGTCGACCTGATGGCCGGTCCGCCGCCGACCCACCTGCCCGAGGACCCTGCCACCGCCGAGCTCGAGAGCGACGCCCCCGCCGCCGTCGTACGACGTCACCCGGCGTCGCCGTTCGCGTGGGCGGCCCTGGCCGACCAGGCTCGCGACGAGGACGCCGACGCCGTGACCGTCTACGCCTACGCCCGGGTCGGCTACCACCGCAGCCTCGACCTGCTGCGCCGCAGCGGCTGGAAGGGGCACGGCCCGGTGCCGTGGGAGCACGAGCCCAACCGCGGCTTCCTGCGCTGCTTGGCCACCCTCGCGCTTGCTGCGCGCGCCATCGGCGAGACCGCCGAGTGGGAGCGCTGCTCGGAGTTCCTGCGCGACTCCAGCCCGGCGGCGTACGACGCCCTGTTGGGCTGACTGCCGTGCCCTTGGTCGTCCGGGCGGCACGCGAGCTCGACGTGCCGGACTGGATCGGGCTCGCGGCCGAGGTCGAACCGTTGTTCGGCCCGATGCCCGATCTCGTCCAGCACCTGCGCCGGGGGACCGAGCGGGGCACCGCCCTCGTGGTCGCCGACGATGACGGCCGATGCGTCGACGACGGCGCCCCGCGAGCTCTGGGTCCGCGACGGCTGACCCGGTCGCCGGTCAGCCGCCGAGCAGAGCACGCACCCGCTCAGCCCCCAGCGCCACCATCAACGTCGGCAGGCGCGGACCGCGGTCGGCGTCGACGAGCAGGTGGTAGAGCAGGGTGAAGAACACCTTCTGGTCGGCCTTCACCTCCTCGGTCGGCTTGTCGTCGACCGACAGCCCGCGCGCCAGCTTCGGCACGCCGTAGACCAGCGCGGTGACCTGGTCGAGCTCGAGGTCGCCGTGCAGCCCCTGCAGGAGGAGCGAGAGCCACTCGCGCTCCCGGGAGGTGAGCGCCTCGATCGCCGCGGCGTCCGGGGTCTCGCGCACGGTCGTGCGCTCGCTCTCGGGCACGAACTCGGCGGTCCACGCGACCGCCTTGTCCAGCCGGGGCTGCAGGTCGTCGACCGAGTCGTGGGGGAAGCCGACGTGCTCGACCGTGCGGCCGATCAGGTCGGCGGAGCCGGCGGTGACGTCGGCGACCGACGCCAGCGTCCGGAACGGTACGACGACCCGCGGCGTCGGCAGGCGCCCCGCCGTCGCGGTCGACGACGCCCGCTCGAAGGCGAGCACCTGCAGGTCGCGCTTGGCCGGATCGGCGGCCCTGCGACCCAGCGCGTCCCACTCGTCGTAGAGCCGGATCACCTCCGGCCCGAAGTCGATGTCGAAGGTCTGCCTCGGCTGGCGCCGGACGTAGAGCCACCGCAGGATGGGGGCCTCCAGCACGCGCAGGGCGTCCTCGCCGGTCGGCACCCCTCCCGCGGAGGCCGACATCTTCTGCACGCCCGCGAAGCCGACGAAGCCGTAGCCGAACCAGGCAGGCCGCGGCATCCCGAAGACCGTCTCGACCAGCTCGTGGCCGACGGTGAACGACGACCCGGGCGTCGCGTGATCCATCCCGGCCGGTTCGAAGTCCACGTTCTCGAAGGCCCACCGCATCGGCCAGTCCACCTTCCAGACCAGCTTGCCGCCGTTCTGCATCCTGAGGTTGAGCACCCCGTGGTGGCCGCACTCGCGGCAGGTGTAGGAGAGGTCGGTGGTCTCGTCGTCGTACGCCGTGATGGTGACCGTGTCGCGTCCGCACACCTCGCAGTACGGCTTGAACGGAAAGCGCTCCAGCTCCGAGGGGCCGGTCGGTTCCTCGTCGTCGGTCACCGACGCGGCCAGTGCCTGCGCCTCCTGCTCCGACGCGGCCTCGGGCGTGGGCCTGCGGGTGCGGTACTTCGCCAGCACGGCATCGATCTCGTGCCGCTGACGCACAGCAGACAACACCGACTCACGGTAGACACCGGCGGTGTACCGCTCGGCCTGGGAGATCTCGGCCATGTCGACGTCGAGGTGGTGGAGCGCGGTGCGCAGCGGCTCCTTGTAGTGCTCGGCCCAGGAGGCATGGCACTCCCAGGGGTCGGGTACGGCGGACAGCGGCCGGCCGAGGTGCTCCGACCAGGCCGGGTCCACGCCGCCGGGGACCTTGCGGAACCGGTCGTAGTCGTCCCACACGTGCAGGTGACGCACCTCGACGCCGCGTCGTCGTACCTCGTCGGCGACGAAGTGGACGGTGAGGTACTCACGAAAGTTGCCCAGGTGCACCGGCCCCGACGGCGAATTGCCCGACGAACAGGTGACCGGACCGGAGGCCCCGGACTTCTCGTGGTGCCGGATCGCGTCGTCGGCCGCGCGGGTGACCCAGTCACGCGGAGCTGAGTCCTGTGCTGCCCGGTCCTTGGCCATGGGCGCACGCTACCGGGACGTCCCCCGGTGCGAGGAACGAGTATCGCCGGGGCTCAGCCCGGGCCGGGCGAACGAAGGTGCCGGGCTTCGAGACCCGGCACCTTGTCGACGCGGACCGGCTCCATCCCCCGATGTGGTCCGGTCGGGCGGCATGGCCACGACGCGCTGCCTCATTCTGGGGGTGACCTGTCCGTGCCACTGGGGTCGCAGTGGC
>JBPCQY010000138.1:0-2545 GCA_050997635.1 Nocardioides sp. | reverse complement strand
CTGGCGGCTGTCGACCTGGACCCTCAACCAGGGTGCGTCTGTCGGTGAGCCGGCTCGCGAGGGGACCAGGTTGGCGGAGGTGACCGAGGGGTCGCCCAGGTCGTGAACGACCCGGGCGATCGCCTGCGGCGCGCTCAGGCCAGGTCCCAGGGGATCGATCTGCTCGGTGACGTCGCGGGGGTGCCCTGGCGGCTCCGGGGTCTGTGCGACTTCACTTCCCAGGCCCGCACGCTGCCAGCGCAACACCCAGGCCTCCTGCGATGAGACCCACCATCGCCCCGACCAGCGCCGTACGTCGAAGACTGCCCACGTGCTCAGAGAACACCGAAACCTCCCGTGGGCGCAGGGGTCGTCATCCAGTCCGTCGCGTCAGCGTAGTGCGATCAGAAGGGAAGAGGATCCTCAGCGGGATTCCAATTCGGACACGGTGAATCGTCGGTCTGCAGCATCAGCCGACCAACCGTGCGGTGACCCGGGCCGGCTGGCCGTGCTGGACGGGGTTGGGCCGGCCGCCGAGGTGGACGACGACCTCGCGGTCCCCCAGGTCGAGCACCACCTGGTCCACCCCGATCGTGCTGACCTGCCCCGCGATCACGTGGGTGCCGTCCGGCTGCTTGTCGAGCCGCGAGCCGGGCGGGCAGGGCTCGAGGTCGCCGATCGCCCGCGCCTCCAGCCGGGGTCGCCGCCAGCGGCCACCGAAGCGGAACATCGCCAGCCCCAGCAGCAGGAGCAGCACATCGCCGGCCAGGGTCAGGATCAGGGGCGCCTGGCTGACGATCTGCCCGTCGACCCGGTACGCCGCCGGGTGACCCGGCCGGACCCGCACCCCGATGGTGCGCGTGACGCGCGAGTCGTCGTACGTCGTGCGGTCGACCTGCGCTGTCCACAGCCGCTGGTCGGGGTCGATGTCGCTCGGGTAGCGGAAGGCGACGAAGTAGCCGGAGGCGAGCTGGTTGCCCGACGTGACCGTCGCGGTCACCCGTCGGCCATCGGTCGTGACGCGGTGCGTCTGATAGCTGCTGTGCACGAACGGCAGGTTGATCACGAGTGCGGCGAGAGTCAGCAGGATCACACGTCGCCAGGCCATGGCATGAAGTATTGCGGCCGTGAGGTTGGATGGGGCCGTGATCGATCGTTCCTGGCGACCGCGGCTGCTCCCGTCGGTCGACGTGCCACCAGCGGCCGACGACGAGGAGCCGGCTCGTCCCTGGCTGCTGAGTCTCTGGCTCGTGACCGTCGTCTTCGTCGCGATCGGGGTGTGGCGCTCGGAGGTCGTGGGCATCTGGTTCCGCGACCCCAAGGGCAACCTGCTGCGCGACAAGTTCCTGGCCACGCTGATGCTCCTGGTCGTGCTGATCGTGGTCGACGCTCTGTGGCGTGGCCTGCGTACGCCGGGTCTCGGCGTGCTCTCGGCGCTGCGCAGGCGTTGGACGTGGCGGCGGGTCGGCCTGACCCTGGTCGCGCTGGTCGGCTACCACCTCATCTACTTCACCTACCGCAACCTGAAGAGCTGGGACGTCTTCAACGCCCCGCGCGACCGCGACCTCACCGCCCTCGACCAGTGGCTGTTCTTCGGCCACTCGCCCGCCGTACTCCTGCACGACCTGCTGGGCCAGGGACTCGCCGACCACATCCTGGTGCCCTGGTACGAGTCGTTCGCGACCATGAACTCGATCGCCTTGCTCGCGTTCGTGGCCTTCAACTCCCGGCTGCGCGACGGCATGGTCGCCGTTGCGGCGCTGGCCTGGGCCTGGATCCTCGGTGTCGGCTCCTACTACCTGGTGCCCTCGCTCGGTCCGTTCCAGGACCGGCCGCAGGACTTCGCCGGCCTCCCGCGCTCGATCGTCACCCAGACGCAGGCGTTGTACATGGACCAGCGCGCCACCCTCCTCGCGCACCCCTCCGCCCACGACTCGTTCGCCCAGATCTCCGCGTTCGCCAGCCTGCACATCGGCATCACCGCCCTGATCCTGATGATGCTGCGCTACCACCGGCTGCGCGGGCTTTCCTACGTGATGGGCGTCTACCTGCTCGGCACGATCGTGGCCACCATCTACCTGGGCTGGCACTTCGCGGTTGACGACGTCGCCGGCCTCCTGATCGCGTGGGCGAGCGTCTGGCTCGGCCAGCTGACCATCTACTGGCGTGGGGCCCGCACCGGGTCGCGCTCGGACCGGCCAGCGGAGACGTACGTCGCCGGTTGAGCGGGCCGCCAGCCCACGATGGCGGTGATTCGCAGTCACCTGGTGACTGCGATCCACCGCTGTCCCCCGCCACCCGGCTCGGCACACTGAGGTACGCCGTGTTCCCCGGCCCGCACGGCTTCGCCTACCGCACCATCGCCACCCGAGCCTCCGGCGGGCGCAGCAGGACCGCCCGGACATGACGAGGCCCCGGGAGTGATCCCGGGGCCGGTGATGGTGCGCGAGGGGGGAGTTGAACCCCCACGTCCTTTCGGACACACGGACCTGAACCGTGCGCGTCTGCCTATTCCGCCACTCGCGCGAGAAGCGGGCCAAGGCTATCCCAGCGCCGGAGATGTTCC
>JBPCQY010000116.1:0-11865 GCA_050997635.1 Nocardioides sp. | reverse complement strand
CACCGAACCCGGGCGCGGAGCGCCCTCCTCAACCGCCGAAGCCGAGCGAGTCGGTCCTCAGCGACACGTCCTACGACGAGCACCGGGGTGAGCGGGCCACGCTGCTGCAGTTCTCCTCGGCGTTCTGCGCGCCCTGCCGGGCCACCCGGCGGGTGCTCGGCGAGGTCGCGGCGGTGGTGCCGGGCGCCGTACACCTGGAGATCGACGCGGAGCAGCACCTCGACCTGGTCCGCCGGCTCGGTGTGCTGCGCACGCCCACGACCCTGGTGCTGGACCCGGCCGGGCGCGAGGTCACCCGCGCCGCCGGTACCCCGCGCAAGGAGCAGGTGCTCGCGGTACTGGCGTCCGGAGAGCCCGCCCGATGACCACGATCCGGACAGGGCGTCCACATCGTGGGAAGTGCGTTGGTGTGGCCGGCTCCGGCCGCCCTACTGTGAATGTCATGTCCTCGACCCTGCTGACCCGCCGCCGCGCAGTGGACCACTGCCGCGTGTGCTCGTCGCTGTGTCGGATGCCCGGACGCGACCCCGCGGGGTCGCCCTTCGGCCCCAGTCCGCCCCCGTCAGGAGCATCATGTCCACGACCGTCTCTGCTCGTCCCGCCGTCGTCGGTAGCGTCGACCCCCGCGGCCCCCAGGTCGCGGCCGCGATCACCAGCGTGGTGCTGGCCGCGGTGCTGCTGCTCCCGCAGCCGGTGGCGGGTGTGCTGCTCGGCGTCCAGGCGGTCGTCTTCGCGCTGGGAGCCGTCCGCGGTGTCCAGCACGCGCCGTACGCCTGGGTCTTCCGGCGTCTGGTGCGACCCCGCCTCCAGCCGCCGGCCGACCTCGAGGACCCCACGCCGCCGCGGTTCGCCCAGGTCGTCGGCCTGGCCTTCGCTCTCGTCGGCCTGGTCGGCTTCGCGGCCGGCGTGACGACGCTCGGCCTGGTGGCCACCGGCCTGGCCCTGGTGGCCGCCCTGCTCAACGCGGTCTTCGGCCTCTGCCTCGGCTGTGAGCTGTATCTGCTCCTGCGTCGGGGTCTCGACTCCGCTCGCCCGACGACCACGACCCGACCCAACCCCTGAACCCCGTGCCGGCGACCGGCACATCAGAAAGGTAGAGAACATGACCCGCGACAACACCCTCGTCACCGCCCAGTGGGTGCAGGACCATCTCGACGACCCGAAGGTGGTGCTCGTCGAGGTCGACGAGGACACCACGGCCTACGGCAAGGGCCACCTCCAGGGCGCCATCAAGCTCGACTGGACCACCGACCTGCAGGACCAGGTGCGCCGTGACTTCGTGAGCAAGCAGCAGTTCGAGACGCTGCTCTCCTCGCGTGGCGTGGCGAACGACGACACCGTCGTGCTGTACGGCGGCAACAACAACTGGTTCGCCGCCTACGCCTACTGGTACTTCAAGCTCTACGGTCACCAGGCCGTCAAGCTCCTCGACGGTGGCCGCAAGAAGTGGGAGCTCGACAGCCGCGAGCTGACCGCCGAGCTGCCGGCGCGCGAGGCGACGTCGTACACCGCGACCGAGCAGGACTCCTCGATCCGCGCCTTCCGCGACGAGGTCGTGGCCGCGATCGGCACGCAGAACCTGGTCGACGTACGCAGTCCCGACGAGTACGCCGGCCGGCTGCTCGCCCCCGCCCACCTGCCGCAGGAGCAGGCCCAGCGCGCCGGCCACATCCCGACGGCCGCGAGCGTGCCGTGGAGCAAGGCCGCGAACGACGACGGCACGTTCAAGTCCGACGAGGACCTTCTGGCGCTCTACACCGAGGCCGGCGTCGACTGGAGCAAGGACACCATCGCCTACTGCCGCATCGGCGAGCGCTCCTCGCACACGTGGTTCGTGCTCAAGGAGCTGCTCGGCCAGGACAACGTGAAGAACTATGACGGCTCGTGGACGGAGTACGGCTCGCTCGTCGGTGTGCCCGTGGCACTCGGTGACGAGCGCGGCTCCGCCGACTCGGTGGGTGCCTGATGTGCGGCGCGGTCGAGGGCGGCCTCTCCCTCGACGGGGTGAACCTCGCCAAGGAGGCCGTCGTCCAGGGGCAGGTGCTCCGCGGCGGCCAGCCGGTCTCCAACGCCTACGTGCGGCTGCTCGACGCCACCGGTGAGTTCACTGCCGAGGTGCCGACGTCGGCCTCGGGTCACTTCCGCTTCTTCGCCGGCGACGGGGAGTGGACGCTGCGCACGCTCGCCCCCCGCGCCGAGACCGTCGACCGCACGGTGACTGCCCAGATCGGATCGGTCGCCGAGGTCTCCATCGCCGTCTGACAGGTCAGCGATGTACGGCGTCAACAAGTGACAGGTCGGCGACTGATCCGGACGACTCTGACACCATGACGCCATGAGCGACCCCCTCCTGATCACGGTGGCCCCCACCGGCGCCGAGACGGCGAAGGCCGACTGCCCCCAGCTACCCACCACCCTCGACGAACTCGTGGCGACCGCGCGCGAGTGCGAGGCCGCCGGCGCTGCGATGATCCACGTGCACATCCGCGACGACGAGCACCGGCCGACCCTCGACCTCGGCCGGCTGACCGACACCGTCCAGGCACTGCGGGACGCCACCGACCTGGTCGTCCAGCTCTCCACCGGCGGCTCGGTGCACGACCCGCTGGAGGACCGCCTCAAGGTGCTCGACGCCTGTCCCGACTCCTGCAGCCTGACCATGGGCACCACCAACTTCGGCGACGACGTGTTCCTCAACCCGTGGCCGTTCGTGTGCGACCTCTACCAGCTCAGCCAGGAGCGCGGCGTCGTACCGGAGTTCGAGCTGTTCGACCTCGGCCAGGTGCACGCGCTGACCCGGCTGCTCGACCGCTACGGCCTGCCCGCCGGCGGCAGAGTGCACGTCGACCTGGTGATGGGCGTGCCAGGCGGCATGAACGGTACGACGGACGCGCTGGTCGCCGCCGTCCGCGACCTCCCGGGGCAGGTCACCAGCTGGTCGGCCACCGGCATCGGCCGCTCGACCCTCAGCGTGATCCTGGCCAGCCTGTCCAAGGGTGGCCACCTGCGCGTCGGGATGGAGGACGTGATCACGATCAGCCGCGGCGTACCCGTCGAGTCCAACCGCCAGCTCGTCGAGCGGGCGGTCGAGATCGGTGAGCTCGCCCAGCGGCGGCCGATGACGCCGGCCGAGGCGCGCGAGCTGCTCGCGATCCCCGCCTGAACTCACCGTGCCGTCAGGCGTCGAACCCGGGCCCGGCCCAACACGAAGCGCGACTTCTTGACCTTGGTGCGGGGGAGCGCCCCAGCCAGTGCGCACGCAGGATGCGCAGATAGTCCTTCATCTCCAGGTGTTCCACTCCCCCAAGGGCCGCGGGAACCTAGACTTCCCCGCGTGCACGACAGCAGAGTAGGTGACCGACGCGCCCTCCATCTGGGAGTTCTCGGAGTTCGCCTGGACATCCTCGTGAGCGGGTCGCAGGGCGACGCGTTGTACGCCGCGCTGTCCGACGCGTGGTCGTGGTGCCGGGCCGAGGCCGACGGGGAGGCCGTGGTCGAGCTCCAGGCGTGGCTCGATGACGACCCGGACCGCGTGCCGGAACTGACCGTCGACCACCAGGTGCAGGTCGTCGGCGGGCACGACCTGGCGAGCGTCATGCACGCGATCTCTCCGGCGGTGACCCAACGCGCCGTCGCCGCCCAGGCGGGGCGACTGCTGATGCTGCACGCCGCGGTCGTCGCGCACCCCGACACCGGGGGCTGCGCCGTGCTCATCGGGGCATCCGGGGCCGGCAAGACCACGCTGGCGACCGCGCTCGGGCGGCACTTCGCCTACCTGAGCGACGAGACGGCAGCCATCGACTCCGAGCTCGGGGTCATGCCCTACCCCAAGCCCCTCTCGGTGCTCACGCATCCGGGCGCCGAGCTCAGCGAGCAGGTCGACCCCGGCTCCGCCGGCCTGCAGCGTCTGCGCGGGGCCACACCGCGGGTGCGCGCGGTGGTGCTGCTGCACCGAGACCCCGGGCACGCCGGCCTCCCGGTGGTCGAGCCGGTTGCCATCGTGGATGCGCTGCCCGAGCTCGCGGCCCAGACGTTCTACTCCCGCCGGCTCGACCGGCCACTGCACCGGCTGGCGGAGCTGGCCCGGGCGGCCGGCGGCGTACGCCGGGTGACCTATGCGGAAGCACCCGACCTGGTGCCCGTGATCGATGAGCCGCTGCGCGGCGGTGACCGGTGAGGGTACGCCGGCTCCCCGTGGTCGACGAGTACGTCGAGGACGGTCGCAGCGCCATCTACGTCGGCCAGAACGTCGTCGCGCTCTCGGAGCTCTCCACCTTCGCGCTGGGAGTGATCGCCGACGGCTGGGCGGACGTCGACGCCGTGGCGAGTGCCCTGGTCGAGGAGTTCGGTCCGCCACCGGGTGACCGGGACGGCGTCATCACGACCACGGCCGTGCTGACCCAGCTGAGTCAGCAGGGTCTGCTCGAGCTGGTCTGATCACCGCGGCGTCAGACTTCCGGTCTAGACCGGAGCGTGACGTAAGGTTTGAAAGCAAATTCTCTTCTGCCCGGAGGAGTTCCAGTGAGATTCGGGGGCGTTGGCCCCTACTGTTTCGTCAGCGCTCGGTTTTGGGGGGGCGCCTCGTCCGGCTCGTGGGGATCCGGTCGACACAACCGACGCACCACATACAGCACCGGGGGCTGACACATGTCCGAAAACTCGACCCTGCCCGACAAGGGCCTCGCGCGACGTTCGATCGTCCGCGCCGGCGTCACGGCCGCCTGGGCCGTTCCCGCCATCACCGTCGTCGCCGCTGCGCCGGCGTTCGCCACCTGCCCGACGACCAACGGTACGACGACCGGCACCGCCACGCGCAGCGGCAAGGTGGTCACCTTCACGGCCACCACGTCGGCCACGACGCTGACGGTGACCAACATCGACGCCAACGGCAACAACACCCTGCAGACCATCACGGCCACCAGCGGCTGGAGCTCCGCGGGGTCGACGTCGGGCAAGGGCCGCAAGCAGCTCGTCTCGAGCGGCACCGCGTCGAGCGGGTGCAGCGTCATCTTCACGGTGAACCTGCACAACAACGACCCGCGGCAGGGTCTCCGGTTCACGTTCACCACGTCCACCGGGGACGTTGCCTACACCCAGGCCTTCACGCTCTGACCGACTGAGCTCGCCACGACCGCCTACGGCCGCACGGTCCTGCTCGACGCCGACCACACCTATCTTCGCGGTCGGCGACCACCCGCAGGGTGGTGATCTCCAGGGGGCGCAGCCGGGTGCTTGCTGACGTTGGCGTGGCACGGATCGTCTGGTTGGTGAAGGCGACTCCGCCACACCACCATCCAGCCGTCGGTCGGCTGCCTCGCGGGACGCTGGTCCTGGACGCCAACTCGGTGCGCGGGGTCGTTGAATACCTGGTCGTGGAGCTTCCCGGGTGGGCCACGACGCCCGCCCCCCAGGCCGGACGACCGACAGGTACGACGCGTCAGGGGCGAGCGGCGGACATCTGGCGATGGGCGATCATCATGGCGGTGATCGAGACCGTGACGCTCTGGATCGCCAGTAGACCCAGGTAACCAGACGCGCTCTGCAGCATGATGAACGCCAGCATGCCGCCCCCGGTGAGAACGGCAACCACCAAGCGCACCCAGGCAATGGGCAGATACCCGCCCGAGACGCGGGCGCTGGCCACCCACGGCGCGCCCACCGCGACGGCACAGGTGGAGACGCCGGCCAGCGAGAGGGCCAGCCATCCCGGGGGTGTGTCGATGCCGAAGAGGAACCCTGCCAGCCATGGCCCGGCGAACACGGCGAGTCCGACGAGGGGGATCGATCCCAAGGCGAGCCAGGTCGTGACCAGGCGTCGCGTGCGGTTCGTCTGCGCCGGGTCGTGCTGGTTGGCGAGCAGCGGGACCAGCCACATCGTCAGTCCCGCAACGATCAGTGCCAACGGGGAGAAGAGAGTCTGCACGATGCGGACGATGCCGACGCTTCGAGGGGACGCCAGATAGGCGAGCAGATAGAGGGATCCCTTTGCGCCGATCAGGTAGGCGACGGTGTCCAGGCCCAGTTTGAGGGCGAGCGGACGGCAGTAGTTCGTCCAGTAGCGATAGGCGTGGCGGGGCGTGAGGGCGCCGACGAATCGTGAGGAGGAGACCAGCGTCCCCGCCGCGACTCCCACGGCCCAGGACGCGAGAATGGCGGTCACCGTGAGGGGGTGGAGAGCCAGCCACACGCCCGAGACCATGACGCCGACGAGCAGGACGGCCAGGTCGGACTGCAGCGCAAGCACGGGGCGCTCTCGACGGAACGCGGTGTAACGACCGAAGTCCTGGACGATCATGAGGAAGGCGATGGGGCAGGCGATGAACCAACGGGGTTGAGCGCCGGCACCCAGCACCACCGCCGCGGCCACCACACCCGAGGCGCCCGCCGCCGAGATGAGGACGAGCCACCTCAGCTCGGGCCCCACCGTGCGGGGCGCGGTCCGCGAAGCCAACCACGGGTCGGAGACCGTCAACCGAGCCACCCCCAGGCTGACAAACACGGCCGTCGTCACGATGACGAACTGACCGAGTGCGGTGACTCCGGCCACCCGTGTGACGGCCACCGACAACCCCAGGTTGACCAGGGCAACAACGCCCTGGTCGCCAACGGAGATGACCCATGTGGGTAGGCGTCGACGCACCGGCGCAGCAGTGCGGGTCACCTGAGACATGCGCGCCACAAGTTCACCACCGACTCACAGGCGCTCGCCGGACTCCAGCGGCGGGCGAGCTCGACCTGGTCCCGGGACAGGTCGGCAAGGGCGTCCTGGCTCGCCCCGAGCTCCGAGAGGCGACGAGCCAGGGAGGCCAAGCCCTCGGGCGAGGTCCAGCCCTGAAGGTGGAGGGGGACACCGAGGGCTTCTGCTTGTGCCAGCAGTCGTGGCACCTCGGAGCCGTCGCCACAGAGCGTGATGCGCACTGGGCGCCCGGTGACGTCCGCCGCCGCCTCCACCACGTGGTCGAAGCCCTTCTCGGGCGCCGCCCGACCGACGAGCAGCACCTCGAGTGGGACGCCGGCCTCGAAGCGGTGGGGAGCCCAGCAACTGGCCCGATACTCCTGGGGCGGATCACCGCCGGGCACACCCACGCAGGGATGGCCCCGCCGCTATTCTCGCTGCGCAGCCCCACGACATGGTCGGCACCCACACGGTCCCAGCGGGCGCAACCCACGATCCGGTCGACGGCGCGGTTCACCAGCCTTCGGCGTACGAATTGTTCTGCGACGCCACCGTGATGCCACGGGTTCTCGGAGCCGTGGACCACCACGGAGACAGGCAGAGTCACCAGCTCCTGGCCGGTGAAGCTCCAGAGCTCGCCATTGACGTGAACCAGCTCGGGGCTGAACTGTTCGAGCGTCCTGCGCACGCCGCGAAGGTGCGGCCAGTTCAGTCCGCGACGCTCGTTGAGCACGGGCAGGCCGACGCTGGCCGCCTCGACGGAGGGCTCCGAGCGTGCGCCGATGATCAACAGTTCCGAGACCCGCTCGCGTGCCGCGAGCCACAGGTCGTTGTGCCCGGGCCAAAGTCGCGTTGTCACCACCGCCACCCGCAGGGTAGATCTCATGACTGCTCGGCTCTCCTGTGTCTGCTGGTCCAACTCGCACTCCGCCCATGTGCCCAACGCCAGATCCTAGGCTGCGGGGCTGACCGTCGGCGCCGGCCCGGCTACCGGCCAAACTTTCCAAGGTCAGACCACTCGCTCGACCTGGCCGAAGATCCACGCGTACGCCGCGGCCCACCATCCTCGCGTCGTCCACGAGGTCGCCGTCGTCGCCGACCAGCGCCGCCGCGTCATGCTCGGCATCAGCAGCGACCCGCTCGAGGAGTGGCACCGCTGCCGGCCCTCGACGCGCCTCAGGTGATGAGCTTGACGGGTAGGCCAACGTCGGCCGCGTTGCGAGCGAGTGGGCCGTCGAGCGTCCACACGGCCGCGTCAAGCTGTTTCGCCAGGCGAATGTAGGTCGACTCGGTCGCGTGGCGACGCCGCAGTTGCGTGGTGATCGCCGCGACGGCAGGACCGTCCTGGGTGAGGTCGAACGGGTGGAGCACCACGTCGAGGGCAGCCAGGTCGGCCCACGTATCGGCGATGTCGCCGGCCTCGAGATCGCCGTCGAAAACCAGCCGGGCGAGAACGTTGGCGATCTCGTACGGCAGTACCGCCGGCGCGTGCACATCCTGGCCGGATTCCACCCACCCTGCGAGATGAGCCCGGACTGCGGCTTGTCGCTCGTCTGCGACCACCAGCGCAACGATCACGGTGGCATCGACAACGAGGCTCACCCGTGTGCACCCAGAGCGGCACGTGCGTCGTTGACCAATGTGACCGCATCGGCCGCCGGTCGCTGCTGAGAGCGCCGCACCAGCCGCGCAATGGCCGCCCGGGCGTCCTGCCCCACGGGCACGTCCTCGCTGAGGCCCGCGTGGACGAGCATCCGCGCCAGCGTGCCCGGGGAGACCCGTAACTGGTCGGCCTGCCGAGCCAGAGCCTCGTAATCGGCCTCATCGAGGCGCAGGGTGATGGCCTTCGTCATTCCTCTAGGCTAGCCGATTCGATGCAAAACGATGCTCTATGCATCACTCTGGTGTCCCGGTGGGCCAAGGTCCGCTGGAGCCAGGGCGGTGAGCACGTCGTGCCACAGGTCAGGCGACCGAGTTCGTGCGGCAGCTATTCGCAGAACACGCTCGCGCGAGGGGGATCGGGTTACGGTGCGACTGTGCGGATCGAACGCGTGGTTGACCAAGCTGCGATCGAGGCTGGGGCGGAGCTCTTCGACGAGCCGCCCGACGCGTCCGCGACGCAGCAGTTTCTCAGTACGGCGGGTCATCACCTGCTGTTCGCCTACGACGATGATGCCGACGACGGCGCTGCAGCTGTGATCGGGATGGTCTCTGGTGTGGAGACCACACATCCGGACAAGGGCACCGAGATGTTCTTGTACGAGCTGGGCGTGGCGCCCTTCGCCCGAAAGCGCGGGATCGCTACCGAGCTGGTGCTCGCCCTTGCCGCGTTGGCCAAGCACCGTGGGTGCTACGGCATGTGGGTCGCGGTCGACGTGGACAACGCGGCCGCACTTGCCACCTACCGCCGCGCGGGCGCGCAGGACGAGGCAGCTTGCGTGGTGCAGTCCTGGAACTTCGCCGAATCCTGACGGAGGGCCGCTGAGGCTGAACGGGGTCGGTGACCGCCGCCCGATGTCGAGTGACTGAGGTCAGTCCCACAGTCGCCGGCGACGGCGAGCGCCGCGCAGATCTGTCGCATCCGAGCATCGGCCAGCCGACCGATCCGCTCGACCAGGAGGGTGATCGACACCCTCTCCACCGAATCCAGGTTGACTGCCGAACGGAGCGGGATCGGGTCCTCGCCGGGCTCGTACGGCGTGGCTCACCCACGAAGCGGCCGTTCCGATACGGTGTGATACACGTGGCCTTGTATAGGTGTGTATAGGAGGTGGGCAGCGTGGACCACAACATCTACAGCCCGGGCGCGGGTCACCAGCCGCCGTTGCTGGCTGGTCGCGAGGCGCCGTTGGCACGCTGGCAGCGGATGTTGTCCGAGTTGGAGTTTCGCGGCCGGGTCGGCGGCGAGGACCTGATCTTGTGTGGGCCCCGCGGCGTTGGGAAGACCGTCCTGATGAGCCGGTTCGCCGTGATTGCCGACCAGCTCGACTACGAGGTGATCCAGTACCAGGCCGCGGCGGGCAATGTCGGCCTGGTCGAGGCCGTCGCCCGCCGGGCCGCTTCTCGCCTCGACGCCCAGGTGTCGGTATGGGCGAAGGTTCGACGCTCGTTCGAGAACGTCGCGGGCGTCAGCCTCGGCGCCGCCGGAGTCAGCGCGAGTCTGAGCCTGCGCAGCGCTCCACAAGAAGCGTTCACCCGCGACGCATCCGACGTTGCGCACGCCTTGGCGGACCTCGCCAGCGCCGTGCGCGAAGAGCGTCCCACCGGCGGCGTGCTGCTGGCAGTCGATGAGCTGCAGGTTTCCGCGAAGACCGACTTGACGCTGCTGGCCACCATGTTGCAGCGCCTCAACGTCGAGCGCCCCGACGCACGTGTGGCGTTCGCCTCCACCGCCCTCCCGCACATCTACCGCGTGCTTGAGGCCGCCGGCGTCACCCACCCCGACCGCCTGCTGCCCCAGGAGTCGATCCCGACCGCCCTTCTCACCGAGCACGCGACCGCAGCCGTCGTCGAACCCGCGCTGAAGGCTGGCGTCGCGTGGGAGCCAACGGCAGTCGACGCCGTCGTACGCGAGTCCGGCGGTCACCCCGCCCACCTCCAACTGATGGCCGCCGAGACGTGGGAGACCGCGGAAGGTCCGGGGAGGATCACGGCGGCTGACGCCGCCGTTGGTATCGCCCGCAGCCTGGACGCCATCCGCGCTGGCAACTTCGAGGCGACCTGGGAAGGTCTGTCCCCTGGCCAACGCGACTATCTCGCTGCCCTGTCGACCGCCGGTGGCCGGGCCACCACCGCGACCATCGTCCACGCGCTCGGCGCCAAGTCCGCCCAGGATCTCTCCGACGTGCGCGAGATCCTCCTCGAGCGCGGCCTTGTCCGCGCCCCACGTCGCGGCCTGGTCGAGTTCGCCGTCCCGGCGATGGCCGGCTACGTCGCCGAACAACTCACTGCCGCTGCAGGCACGCGGCCGCCCGATCGACCACCCGAGGTGGGACGCGCCAACGAGGCTCGACTGCCGCCTGGAGGCGGCAGCTGACCGGCGGACCCGAGGCGCTGACGGTCCCACAGCGCGGCGCGCCTGGCGGCGTAGCGAGTCAGATCGCTCGCTTGACCTGGTCGAAGATCCAGGCGTACGTCGCGGCGAGGCCGTCGGCCAGCGTGATCGACGGCGCCCAGGTCCCACGGGGGAATGCGCAAAGTCCCGGTCAGGACCCGGAGTTGATCATCCCCGCGCCGACGGTCACTCCGGTGGCCTCGTCGATCAGGACGAACGAGCCCGTGGTGCGGTTCTTGGAGTAGGAGTCGCACAGCAGCGGCGTGGTGGTGCGCAGCTGGACCCGGCCGATCTCGTTGAGACCGAGCTCCTTGGTGTCCTGGTCGCGGTGCAGGGTGTTGACGTCGAGGCGGTACTGGATGTCCTTGACCATCGCCCGGCCCATCCGAGTGGTGTGCTTGAGGGCGAGCTTCTGCCGCGGACGCAGCGGCTCGTTGGTCATCCAGCAGATCATCGCGTCGATGTCCTGGCTCGGCTTGGGCGCGTTGTTGACCCGGGCGATCATGTCGCCGCGGGAGACGTCGACGTCGTCCTCGAGGCGCACGGTGACCGACATCGGCGGGAACGCCTCGTCGATCTCCTGGTCGAACAGGTCGATGCCGGCGATCTTCGAGGTCATCCCGCTGGGCAGGACGACGACCTCGTCACCCGGCTTGAGCACGCCGCCGGCGACCTGACCGGCGTACCCGCGGTAGTCGTGGTGCTGGTCGGACTTGGGGCGGATGACGTACTGCACGGGAAAGCGGGTGTCGACCAGGTCGCGGTCGGAGGCGACGTGGACGTGCTCGAGGTGGTGCATCAGCGTGGGGCCGTGATACCACGGCGAGTTCTCCGAGCGGGTCACCACGTTGTCGCCCTTGAGCGCCGAGATCGGGATGACCGTGAGGTCGGGGATCGCCAGCTTGGTGGCGAACTGGGTGAACTCGTCGTGGATCTTCTGGTAGGTGGGCTCGTCCCAGTCGACCAGGTCCATCTTGTTGACCGCGAGCACCAGGTGCGGCACCCGCAGCAGCGAGAGGAGTACGGCGTGCCGGCGCGACTGCTCGGTCAGGCCCTGGCGGGCGTCGACCAGCACCAGGCCCAGGTCGGCGGTGGAGGCACCGGTGACCATGTTGCGGGTGTACTGGATGTGGCC
>JBPCQY010000065.1:0-3699 GCA_050997635.1 Nocardioides sp. | reverse complement strand
CGGGTGACCTTGGAGTCGACCGTGGCGCCCCGGTAGCGGGTGACCAGGTTGGGGACGGCGCCGGTGCTGCCCGCCCACGGCGCCTCGATCAGGAACGACATCCCGTGGGTGCGCGAGGTGCGCACCGTGAAGGCGACCGAGTGGTCGGCGCCGATCTTGCGGCTCGGCGACGTCCAGACCCTGCGGTGCCCGGTGACCGCGTGCTGCAGGGCGACCACACACGAGTCGCAGCCCCGGACATGGAGGGACAGGTGAGTGGTGGGCGGACCGGGCTTCGCGGCCGGGGCCGCGATCCGGGTCGGCGTCGCGGCGTGCGCATCGGTGTTGGCGCTGGTGGCCAGGAACGGGGCGGCGAGCGTGATCGCCACGGCGGCCACGCGTCGTACTCGGGTCATGTCGGCTCCTCGTGAGGGCGAGGCTCCCGATGAGCCCCGTCACGCAGGAGACGGAGGGAATGCGCGAAAGGTTGTCGTCGATCTCAGGTCGCTGGGACGTCGGCCTCGATCTCGGCCAGCCACGCGGTGGCGCGGGCGTCGCTCGGCATCCGCCAGTCGCCGCGCGGGCTCATGGTGCCGCCGGAGCTGACCTTGGGGCCGTTGGGGAGCGCGGACCGCTTGAACTGGTTGGCGAAGAACCGCTGGCAGAAGACCTCGAGCCAGTGCCGGACGGTGGCCAGGTCGTGGGAGGTACGACGGTCGTCGGGGAACCCGGGCGGCCACTCCCCCACCTGCTCGTCGTGCCACGCATGCCAGGCCAGGAAGGCGATCCGACGCGGCCGCGCGCCGAGGCGCACCGTGTGGAAGAGCGCGAAGTCGGCCAGCGCGTAGGGGCCGACGGTGTCCTCGGTGGCCTGCGGCTTGGCGCCGTCGACGGTCGGCACGAGCTCGGGCGTGATCTCCTGCTCGAGGATCTCGGCGAGCACCTCGGTGGTGTCGTCGCCGAAGTCGCCCGAGCCCATCACCCAGCGGATCAGGTGCTGCACGAGGGTCTTCGGTACGCCGCCGTTCACGTTGTAGTGCGACATCTGGTCGCCGACGCCGTAGGTGCACCAGCCGAGCGCGAGCTCGCTGAGGTCACCGGTGCCGAGCACGATCCCGCCGCGGTGGTTGGCCTCGCGGAACAGGTAGTCGGTGCGCAGGCCGGCCTGCACGTTCTCGAACGTCACGTCGTAGACCGGCTCGCCGTCGCCGGCGGGGTGGCCGAGGTCGCGCAACATCTGGGTAGCGGCCGGGCGGATGTCGAGCTCCTCGAACGTGACGCCGAGGCTCTTGGCCAGCCGGGTCGCGAGCCCCTTGGTGGTCTCGCCCGTCGCGAAGCCCGGCATGGTGAAGGCGTGGATGTCGGAGCGCGGCCGGCCCAGCGCGTCCATCGCCCGCGCCGCGACGATCAGCGCGTGGGTGGAGTCGAGGCCGCCGCTGACGCCGATCATGATCTTGGGCTCGCCGATGGCGCGCAGCCGCTGGGTCAGTCCCGAGACCTGGATGTGGTAGCCCTCGTAGCAGTCGAGCGCCAGCCGCTCGGCGTCGTCGGGCACGAACGGGTAGCGGTCGACCTTGCGGCGCAGGCCGAGGTCGGTGCGCGGCGGGTCGAGCTCGAAGCCGATCTCGCGGAACGCGCGTTGTCCCGGTGGTTGAGGAGGTCGCCCTGCTGACTCCCCCGCTGGTTGAGGAGGTCGCCCTGCGACCGTCTCGAAACCACGGGTGCGGCGGTTGTCGTCGAAGGTGCCCTGGCGCAGCCGCTCCTGCCGGATCCGGTCGAGGTCGACGTCGACCGTCGTACGCCGGGGGCCGTCGGGGAACCGCTCGCTCTCCCCCAGCAGGTCGCCGCACTCGTAGACCATCGTCTGGCCGTCCCACGACAGGTCGGTGGTCGACTCGCCCTGTCCTGCGGCGGCATAGGCGTACGCCGCGAGGCAGCGTGCGCTCGCGCTGCGGACCAGCAGGCGCCGGTCCTCGGCGCGGGCGATCGTGATCGGGCTGCCGGACAGGTTGGCCAGCACGGTCGCGCCCGCGAGCGCGGCCTCGGCGCTGGGCGGCACCGGCACCCACATGTCCTCGCAGATCTCGACGTGCAGGCGCAGCCCGGGCACGTCGGTGGCGTCGAAGATCAGGTCGGGTCCGCAGGGTACGTCGCGGCCGGCCACGCGGATCGTCGTACCGGCCCGGTCGTCGCCGGGCGCGAAGTGCCGGCGCTCGTAGAACTCGCGGTAGGTGGGCAGGTAGGACTTCGGCGCGACACCGAGCACCTCGCCGCGGTGGATCACGACGGCGGTGTTGAGCACCCGGTTGCCCTGCGTCAGCGGTGCCCCGACGACGAGCACCGGCAGCAGGTCGGAGCTGGCCCCGACGAGGGTGGCGAGCGCGGACTGGACCGCGTCGAGCAGGGCGTCCTGGAGGAAGAGGTCCTCGACGGAGTAGCCCGTCAGGCACAACTCGGGGAAGACCGCGACCGCGACCCCGTCGTCGTGACACGCGCGGGCCTGCTCCAGCACGGTGGCGGCGTTCACCGCCGGGTCGGCCAGCACGACCGGCACCGTGCACGCGGCCACCCGCGCGAACCCCTGGTCGTAGGCCGAGTAGAACTCCACGCCTCCAGTCTAGGGACGCCAGGCCCTCGACACCGTCCTGCGCCGTGCGAGTGTTGGCGCCATGACCTCCGGTCGCCTCGTGCTGCTCAACGGGCCGTCGAGCGCCGGCAAGACCACGCTGGCGGTGGCCGTGGCCGATCGGCTGGCGACGCCGTGGCTGGTCATGCCGGTCGACCTCTTCCACCAGATCCGCACCCGGCCGCCTGGCGAGCTCTCCGAGGAGTCGTGGCAGCAGGTGTTCCGGCGTACCCGCGCGGCCTACCACCGCGCGCTGGCAGGTGCGGTCGACGCCGGCTGCGACGTCCTCGGCGACCACGCGCTGTCCGAGCCGTGGCGGCTCGACGATCTGCTCGACCTCACGGCCGGCCAGGATGTCCTGCTCGTCCACGTGCACTGCGATCTCGACGAGCTCGACCGACGCGAGCGCGCCCGGGCCGACCGCGACCCCGGCACGGCGCGGGCGCAGGCCGCCCTGGTCTTCGCCCACGGCGACTGCGACCTGGTCGTCGACACGACCGACGGTGTCGACGGCGCCGCCGGCGAGGTGGCCTCGCTGATCGCCCACCCGCCGGGCAGCCGCGCCTTTGACCGGATGCGCGAGAAGGGTGGCCAACCGGCAGCCGAGACGGCAAGGTCGTGTCATCAGCCTCGAGCGAAAGGCACCACGATGAGCGTTGCCCGCGACGTGATGAACCGAGGCGCCCAGTGCCTCACCGAAGACCAGACGCTGCTCGACGCGGCCAGGTACATGAAGGACCTCGGCATCGGGTCCCTGCCGATCCAGGCCGCGGACGGCAACCTGACCGGCATGGTCACCGATCGTGACATCGTGGTCAGGTGCGTGGCCGACGGTGCGTCCCCCGCCGACGTGAAGGCCGGGGCGCTGGCGACCGGCGGCGTACAGACCGCCGACGTCGACGACTCGATCGACGACGTACTCCAGGTGATGCGGGAGCACCAGGTCAAGCGGATGCCCGTCCTGGCGGAGGGGAAGATCGTCGGGATGATCAGCGAGTCCGACCTCGTCGCCGCCCTCACCAGCGACCAGGTGGGCCACTTCGCCCAGGGCGTCTACAAGAAGGACTGATCCGGGGATGCCTCGGGCGCTCCGG
>JBPCQY010000055.1:0-20900 GCA_050997635.1 Nocardioides sp. | reverse complement strand
GGCCCAGGTCGGGTCGGCCGGGGGTCGGGCGAGCCGGCACGCGCGCTGAGGAGAGGATGTCGTCATGACGTCCCAGATCACAGATCCTCTCGGACCCTTTGCGCACCACCTCGGGCTGGAGCTCCAGGCCGCCGACGGTGAGCGAGTCGTGGCGACCTGGTCGGCCCGCTCCGAGCTGCACCAGCCGTACGGCATCGTCCACGGCGGTGTCCACTGCTCGGTCGTCGAGACGCTCGCCAGCGTCGGGGCGGCGCTGTGGCTCGCCGATCGGGGAAAGGTGGTGGGCGTCAACAACACCACCGACTTCTTCCGCGCGGTCACCGAGGGGACGCTGACGTCGACGGCGACACCGCTGCACCGGGGGCGTCTGCAGCAGCTGTGGCTCGTCGAGACCGTGTCGGACCACGACGGGCGCGTCGCCGCTCGCGGTAGTGTCCGCCTCCAGAACCTCTACCCGGACGACGCCCCGGCCGGCGGTGGCAAGCTCGGCTGACCCGCCTCGTGAGCCCGGTCAGCCGAGTGCGGCCCGACCGGCGTCGGTGATCACCCGGTCCGCCTTGTCGGTGCGCAGCAGCGGCGGTTCGCCGTTGTAGAGCCGGGCCAGGGCCGCCCGGTCCAGGCCCACCTCACGGGCGAGCTGGTGCACCTCGAGCTTGTTCATCCGCCCGCCCTCCGCGGTCGCGACGCTGCGCAGGAGGGCGGTGGTCGGGTCGTCGGCGCCGTCCGCGGCGTCGACGTCCGGGGATGCAGGCTCGAGCAACGCCTCCAGCTGGACCAGCACCGCGCGGAGCGCCTTGCGCAGCACGGCGGCCTCGGACTCCTCGGTCGGTGCCCCGCCGGACCCCTGCCACGTGCGCTTCGGGTAGCGCCGCACGTATTCGGTCTCCAGCTCGAGCATCCGGGCGGTGTGGGTGGCGAACTGCTCCGCGGTCCCGTGCAGGAAGACCCAGTTCCGGGTCTCGTGGGCGTTCTTGCCCTGCTGCTCGAGCTCCTCGTCGGACAGCTCGCGGGCGGGCCGGCCGAGGTACTCGGCGCGTGCAGGCGGTGACGTCATCGAACTACTCCTTGCTCTTCCTGGGGTGTCCCTCGGGCCTCATGCTGCTCCTTCGTCGTCGAGCAGGTGGCCCAGTCCGGCGTACACCGAGGTCGCGTTGCCGCCGAGGACGAGACCGGCCAGCTCGTCGTCGAGGCCGAGGTCGACGACAGCGCGCGCGTTGATGTTGACGCCGGGTACGCCCGGCCAGTCGGTGGCGAAGATCCACTTCCGCGCCAGCCTGCCCAGGTCGTGGCGGTGGTAGTACTCCGGCAGCCGCTTGGGGGGCAGGCCCGAGAGCTCGATCCACACGTGGGGGTGGCTCAGGGCCATGAACGCGGCAGCGTCGTACCACCAGCCGCGACCGCCGTGGGCCAGCACGATGTCCAGCTCGGGGAAGGTGCGCACGACCGGCAGCAGGTACGCCGGATCGGCCAGCTCGTTCATCGACCCCGGGAAGCTGCTGGTCCCGCAGTGCACCACCAGCGGAACCCGGCGTTCGACCAGCACCTGGTAGGCCGGGAACAGCGCGGCGTCGTCGCAGCGGAAGCCACCGTGCACCGGGTGGAGCTTGAGTGCAGCGGCACCCAGGTCGAGCTGTCGGCGCACCTCGTCGGCGATCGGGAAGTGCAGGTGCGGGTTGACGTTGGCGACCGGCCGGAACCGCTGCGGGTTGTGGTCCACGATCGGGAGCAGATCGTCGAAGAGCTGGTAGCCGGTGGCCTTGGGGCTGTACTCACAGAACAGGAGGGCAGCGTCGACGCCCTGCTCGTCGAACAGCTCGTCGAGCGCCTGCGGCTTCGGGCGCCCGTCGGCGTCCCACACCCGGTCGAGGATCCCGGGCGGTCCGAAGTCACGCGCCCAGTCGAGCCAGGGCCGACGAAGCGATCCCAACACGGGCACGTGGACATGAGCGTCCACCAGCAGGTGAGCGTCGAGCATGAGGCGCCTACCAGTCGAGGACGAGCTGGGTGTCGGTGTCCAGCTCGCCCACCTTCGAGGCACCGCCGGGGGCACCGAGCGGCTCGTCACGACCGGGGAGCGGCTCGGTGAAGAAGACTCGGTTGTCGTTCACGAACTGCTCGTCCTCCTCGGCGACCCGGCGATCCTGGCTGATCGCCTCGACCGGACAGACCGGCTCGCAGGCGCCGCAGTCGATGCACTCCTTGGGGTTGATGTAGCTCTTGCGGCCCCCCTCGTAGATGCAGTCGACCGGGCACTCCTCGATACACGCCTTGTCGTTGACGTCGATGCAGGGACTGGCGATCACATAGGGCATACCGTTCTCCTCCTGGCTGTCGGTTCGAACGTATCCGGCTCTCAGGCCGGCACCGCGTGCGGCACGTCGGTCGAGTGCCCAGGAAAGAGCTGCGCGTTCGGGTCGATGTGCACGGCCGCGTTGTTGACCGCGGTGGCGACCTCGCCGAAGCCGACCGAGATGAGCCGCACCTTCCCCAGGTAGTCGATGATGTCGCCCGCGGCGTACACCCCCGCGACGTGGGTGGCCATCGTCGTGTCGACGACCAGGTGCCGGTTGTCGTGGAGCTCGACGCCCCACTCGCGCAGCGGGCCGAGGTTGGCCGTGAAGCCCAGGGCCGCGACGACGTGCTGGCAGGCCATGGGGCGCGGCCCGTCCGCGCCCTTCACCTCGACGTGGGCCTTCTCGATGAAGTCGCCGCCCTCGAGCGCCACGACCTGCGCGTCGGTGATGACCTCCACCGTCGACGACCGCACCTGGTCCACGCTCGCGGCGTGCGCCCGGAACGCCTGCCGCCAGTGCACCAACGTGACGCTGGACGCGATCGGCTCGAGCATCAGACACCAGTCGATGGCGCTGTCCCCGCCGCCGACGATGACGACGTCCTTGCCGGCGTACGCGTCCCTCGACGGCACGAAATATTCAAGGCCGCGGCCGAGGAACTCCTCGCCGGCCGGCAGCGGCCGAGGTGTGAAGGTGCCGATTCCTCCTGTGACGATGACCGCACCGCAGACGATCTCCGTCCCGGCGCTGGTGCGCACGGTCAGCCGCTCGCGCCCGTCGGCATCGGTCGCGGTCGAGAGGTCCTGCGCCTCCTCGCCCAGCACGTACGTCGGGTTGTACTGCGCCGCCTGAGCCCGCAGCCCGGCGATGAGATCGCGCCCGGTGACCATCGGGAGCGCCGCGATGTCGTAGATCTGCTTCTCGGGGTACATGGCCGTCACCTGCCCGCCCACCTGGCTCAGCGAGTCCACGACCGCCACGGACAGGCCGCGGACGCCGGCGTAGTAGGCGCCGTACATCCCGACCGGGCCGGCGCCGACGATGAGGAGATCGACCTCGTGCCGGGCGTTCACGTCGCCGCTCCCGCGGTGTCGACCGCCGCCGCCTCGACCACGGGGTCGGTCGTCGGCTCCACCAGCATGGCCCGCACCTTGAACCGCTGGAGCTTGCCGGTCGCGGTCTTGGGAAGGTCGTCGACGAACACGACCTGGCGGGGCGCCTTGAAGTGGGCCAGCCCGTCTCGGCACCAGACGAGGAGCTCGTCTGCCGGTACACCCTCGCCAACCACGACGGCCACCGGCTTGTCGAGGCCGTCGGCGTCAGTGACGCCGACCACAGCCGCTTCGCGAACCGCCGGGTGCTCGAGCAGCCGGCTCTCCACCTCGGCCGGAGAGACCCAGATTCCGCCGGCCTTGAGCATGTCGGAGTTGCGTCCCAGGCAGCGGTGGTAGCCGTCCTCGTCGCGGACGTAGGTGTCACCCGTGCTCAGCCAGGGACCCTGGAAGACCTGGCGGCTGGCATCGGTACGACGCCAGTAGCCCAGGGCGACCGAGTCGCCCTTGACGTACAACGCGCCCGGCTCTCCCGCGCCGGCCACCGCACCGTCACCCGTGCGCACCTCGACCTCGTAGCCGGGCACCGGCACCCCGGTCGTGCCGGGCCGGATGTCGTCGGGACGGTTCGACAAGAAGATGTGCAGCGCCTCGGTGGAGCCGATGCCGTCGAGGATCTTCACCCCGAACCGCTCGGTGAACCGCTGCTGCAGCGGTGCCGGCAGCGGCTCGCCCGCACTGGCACACAGGCGCACCGAAGCGAAGGTGTCATCGGGGATGTCGCTGGCCACCAGCGCGGCATAGAACGTCGGGACCCCGAAGAACAGCGTGGGCCGCGCGGTGCCGAGCCGCTCGGCGACTGCCTGAGGGCTGGGCCGACGGGGTTCGAGGACGGCCGTGGCGCCCGCCGAGAACGGGAAGAACACGGTGTTCCCGATGCCGTAGGCGAAGAACATCTTCGCCACCGAGAACGTCGAGTCCTCGGCGTTGATCCCCAGGACCTGGTGCCCGTAGGTCTCGCAGACGTGGCGGATGTTGGCGTGGCGGTGCATGGCTGCCTTGGGCAGCCCGGTCGTGCCCGAGGTGTAGAGCCACAGGGCCCAGCTGTCCTCGACGGTCGGCGCGGTGTCACCCGCAGCCGGGTCTGCCTCGAGGGCCTGCGACCCCGGAGACAAGAAGGACTCCCAGTCGTGCACGGTGTGCCGCGACCCCGTCGCGAGCGCCCCGGGGTCGCCGTACTGGACGACATGCTCGACCTCAGGCGCCTCGGCCAGCGCCGCCGTGACGCTGTCGGCGAACTCCTCGCTGCAGGCGACGAGCCGGGCACCCGAGTCGGCGATGATCTTGCCGAGCTCGGCACCGTTGAACATCGTGGAGATGGGGACCGCGACGAACCCGGCATTGAACGCACCCAGGATCGTCGCGAGCATCGGCACGTCGTCAGACATCACCAGGAGCACCCGGTCGTCGCGGTGCAGCCCCAGGCTGCGCAGCCCGGCGCTCACTCGGCGCACCAGGGCGCTCAGCTCGGCGTAGGTGAGCTGGGTCGTGCCGCCCTGCACCGCGACGTGGTCTCCCCGGCCCTCGGCGAGGTGACGGTGCACCAGGTAGTGCGCGGCGTTGAACTGGTCGGACATCTGCTTCAGACCCGCTGGTAGTCGTAGGTGCCGCGCTGCCCCGAGCCGTACCTGCGCAGCGCGCCGTCCGGACCGGACGCGTTGGGCCGGTTGAAGATCCAGTTCTGCCAGGCAGTGAGCCGGCCGAACACTTTGGTCTCCAGGGTCTCGGGACCGACGAACCGATGGTTCGCCTCCATGCCGGTGAGCGCGTCCGGGGACAGCGAGGCCCGCTCCTCCAGCACGATGCGGAGTTCCTCCTCGAAGTCGATGTCGTCGAGCGCCATCGTGACCAGACCGATCTCGTCGGCGGCCGCGGCGACGAGCGGCTCACCGAATTTCGCCCGCGCCTGCTCGAGGGCGTCATCGTGTCCCCAGAACCGGCTGGCGAGGCGGGTAAGGCCGTTGCCCATCGCGAACGCGCCGTCGTTGCTCTCGGTGAGGACGATCGAGGCGGGGGTCGCGTCGGGATCGACATCCTCGTAGACACCCTCGAGCATGTACTGCCGGTCCGAGGCCAACCCGACCTCGAGCAGCAGCCCGGCGAAGCAGCTGCCCGGCTCGATGACCGCGATCAGGCTGCGGCTGGTGACGTCGAGCCGCTTGACCAGCCGCTTGTAGAACAGGTTCACCTCGTTGACGAACCAGTCGTCGGCGAGCTCGCGCAGCTGCGCGTCGTACGCCAGCACCTGGTCGGCGTCGCCCTCGGTCCGGAAGACCCACGTGCCGAGGTCCTGCTCGTTGGTGCGCAGCCGCAGCACCAGATCGTCGAGCGCGCGGGTCAGGGCCAGCGGCCAGTAGTCGACCCCCTGCTCGAGCACGGCAGCAGCATCCGCGGGCGGGGCCGCGCCGGGGCCGGCGATCGTGATGTCCACCCGGCGGGCGTCGCGCTCGAGGGCGGCGGTGACGAAGGGGTAGCTGATCGTGTCGCCGTCGACGCTGCGGTCCAGGGGCGTCAGCGCGACACCCTGGTCGCCGGATCGCGAGGAGCGGCCAGCCGCCTCGGAGGCCCGGGCACCGATCCGCTCATCCCACTCCCGCTTGGGGAAGGTGGCGTCGATCAGGCCCCACTGGACGGCGGTGTCGCCGCGGTAGCCCTCGGACTTGGTGGCGAACAGGTCGGCGCGGTCCTTGCGGACATGGCGCTTGTCGACGACCCGGGTCAGCCCTCCGGTGCCCGGCAGGACGCCCAGCAGCGGCACCTCGGGCAGGGAGACGGTCGAGGACCCGTCGTCGATCAACACGATGTCGTCGCAGGCCAGCGCCAGCTCGTAGCCACCTCCGGCGGCGGTGCCGTTGAGGGCCGCGATCCAGGTCTGGCCGGAGGCCTCGGTGGCGTCCTCGATGCCGTTGCGGGTCTCGTTGGTGAACTTGCAGAAGTTCACCTTCCACGCGTGGCTCGACTGGGCGAGCATCCGGATGTTCGCGCCCGCACAGAACATCCGGTCCAGCCCGCCGGTCATCACGACCGCCTTGACCTCCGGGTGCTCGAAGCGCAACCGCTGCACGGCGTCGTACAACTCGATGTCGACGCCGAGGTCGTAGGAGTTCATCTTCAGCTCGTAGCCGGGCACGATGCCGCCGGACTCATCGATCTTGAGCGTCACCGTGGCCACGTCGCCGTCGACCGTCAGCTGCCAGTGACGGTACTGCTCGGGGCTCGTGTCGAAGTCGACCACCGGCGGCGGCGTACCGGCATCCGTGCTCGCAGCCCCACTCCCGGAGCGTCCGTCGGCCTCGGTCTGCAGGTGCTGAACGGCGGTCATCTCAAAGGTTCCTCTCCTTAGAGCCGCTGCGCCCGCTGGTCGTGCGGCACAGGCTCGTCCTCCAACTGGAAACAGTCTACGTAACTATGGCGCTACGTCAAGCCTATGTGGAATGATTCGCGGGCAGGCCCACTCCGTCGAGTCCGCTCCGGGTCCACCGGATGTGGCCGTGACTGTGGCAACATCCGACCAACGAGTCCGGAGCCGTCCATGCGGGTCAGGAGGCACGAGATGACCGACACTCCCTCTGCGCCGCTGAATCGTCGACGCGATGTCGGCTCGGCGAGCGCCCGCTCGTTGCTGCTCACGATCCTCGGCGAGTTCGCGCTGCCACGGCGAGAGCCGGTGTGGACCGGCACCATCATCGAGGCGCTCGGAGGGCTCGGTGTCGAACAGCGGGCCTCGCGGCAAGCCCTCGCGAGGACCAGCGCCGAGGGGCTCCTGACCTCGCAGCGACACGGCCGCAGGACGGCCTGGACGCTGACAGACCGCGGCACCGAGCTGCTCGCGGAGGGCACCACCCGCATCTACGGCTTCATGCGCGAGCCGCACGCCTGGGACGGGCGCTGGCTGCTGCTGACGGTCTCGATCCCCGAGAGCCAGCGCAAGCTCAGGCACCGGCTGCGCACCCAGCTGACGTGGCTCGGGCTGGGCTCGCCCAGCTCCGGGCTCTGGGTCACCCCGGAGGCCGGCCATGCCGACGAGGTCAACCGCGTGGTGCACGAGCTGGACCTCGGCTCCCAGTCGTTCGCCTGGGTGGGGCCGACGGCCGGCATCGGCAACGAGGCCAAGCTCGTCGGGGCCGCCTGGGACCTGGCCGACGTCGAGAAGCGCTACCTCACGTTCCTCGACAACTTCGAGGCCCGGCGGGCCAGCTCGGCCACCGACGCCTTCGTCGCCCAGGTCGACCTCGTCCAGGCGTGGCGACGATTCCCGTTCCTCGACCCGGACCTCCCCCGCGAGCTGCTCGACCATGACTGGCCCGGCCCCCGCGCCGCGTCGGTCTTCCACGAGCGGCACGCACAGTGGCACCGGCAGGCGCAGCAGGAGTGGGACCGGCTGCAGGCCGACGCGTCCGACCGGATCTGACCAGGCCGGCGAGCCGGTCAGTACTGGTGCTCCTCGACATCCACGTAGCCACCCTGCTCCTCGTGGCCGGGCGGCTGACCGGACGGGTCCTGGCTGGCGTCGTACGGGTCGGGTGCGTGCCGGGGCTGGGTGGACGGCGTGCCGTACGTCGTACCGACGCGCTTGCGCAGGTCGCCCTCGACCGGGCCGCGGAAACCACGCACGCCCAGCCAGTCGTGGTCGAGGTCGCGTTGCTCGTGGTCGCGGATCCGGTTGTGGATGTAGTTGAGGCCGCGGTCGGCGGCCTCCCGGTCGAGCTCGCCCAGGATGAAGGTGCCGACGCCGGCCCCCTGCTGGTCGGGCGCGACCGCGAGCAGGATCTCCGCGTCGCCACCCCACGTGGTGTCGAGCCGGCCGTAGCCGAGGACCGTGCCGTCGGCGTCGCGCGCCGACCACCAGTCGCCCGGCAGCTCCTCGTCGTCGGCGAAGGTCAGCACGAAGGCGCCGTGGGGCGCGCCCCCGATGATCCGGGCCTTGTCGGCGTCCCTGACCGGTGTCTGCTCGCGGACCCAGGTGAGCTCGGGTCCGGAGTCGTCGGACATGTCAGGCCACGCCCTCTTCGGCGAGGTGGACGTAGTCGAACTCGACCGGCTGGTCGTTGATCCCTGTCTTGGGGGCTGCGATCCAGCCGGCGAACTTGCCGTACTCGTACTCCGGCACCATCAGCGCGGCGACCGCCTCGCGGTCGACCTCGCTCGGCAGCCAGTCGCCGACGTGCTGCTCCCACGCGTCGGCCGCTAGCACCTCGCCCTCGGGGCTGACGTGGTGTCCGGCGTAGGCGCCGACCCGTCGGTTGAAGCCCTCGTGCGGCAGGGTGAGCCGCTCATCGAGCCCCGCGTCCTCGAGCTCCTGGTTCCAGCGGCGTACGCCGTTCGCGCAGTCGGCGACGTACTCATCGCGCAGGTCCAGGTTGAGCGCGCTCAGCATCGGGACCTGCTTCTCGCTGATCTCGCCGTCCTCGATGTAGTTCATCGTCCGGGTGTCCTCGAGCAGGACGTGGTCGTCCTTGCGCCGGGTCTCCTGCCAGCGGCCCTTGAGCCCGGAGCTGTAGTAGTTGCCGGCGTTGGTGGACTGCTCCGAACCGAACAGGTCCATCGAGACGGAGTACTGGAAGTTGAGGTACTTCTGGATCACCTCGAGCGGGATCACGCCGTCGTCGAAGCCGGCCTGCCCGTCGTTCTCCTTGATCACCTGCGCGGTCCGCTCCACGATGCGCTGTACTCCGGTGGTGCCCACGAACATGTGGTGGGCCTCCTCCTTGAGCATGAACTCGCAGGTCCGCGCCAGCGGGTCGAACGCCGACTCCTTGAGCGTGCCGAGCTGGTACTTGCCGTCGCGGTCGGTGAAGTAGGTGAACATGAAGAACTGGAGCCAGTCGGTGGTCTCCTCGTTGAAGGCGCCCAGGATGCGCGGCGAGTCGAGGTCGCCGGAGTTGCGCTTGAGCAGTTGCTCGGCCTCCTCGCGACCCTCGCGGCCGAAGTAGGCGTGCAGCAGGTAGACCATTGCCCAGAGGTGGCGGCCCTCCTCGACGTTGACCTGGAACAGGTTGCGCAGGTCATAGATGCTCGGCGCGGTGTTGCCCAGGATCCGCTGCTGCTCCACCGAGGCCGGCTCGGTGTCGCCCTGGACGACGATCAGTCGCAGCAGGTCCGCGCGGTGCTCACCGGGGATCTCCTGCCAGGCCGGCTTGCCCTTGTGCTTGCCGAAGTTGACCGTGCGGTCGGGGTTGGCCTCGGCCAGGAAGATGCCCCAGCGGTACTCCTCCATCGGCACGTGGTCGAAGTGCGCCCACCCGTCGCGGCCCACGGCGATCGCCGTACGGAGGTAGACATCCTTGGTCGGCAGCGCCGGACCCAGTGTCTGCCACCAGTCGAGGAACTTCGGTTGCCAGCCCTCCAGCGCTCGCTGCAGGCGCCGGTCATTGGCCAGATTGACGTTGTTGGGGATCCGCTCGCTGTAGTCGATCTTGCTCAGCGGCCCCGTCGGCTTGGGGGCCGCACCGGTGCGGTCATCAACAGAGGTCATCGCAGGCTCCTCGAGAGTGGTTGGTCATCTCTCATAAGTTCTACACTCTTATCGCGAATTTGCCAAGCAAGTGTCGAACATTTCTCAAACTGGAGTACGCGACCTACGTCGCGGTGGAGACGTCAGCCGCCGCTCGCGAGCGGATCGACCGCGTCGAGTCCGAGGAGCGCGGCAGCCTCTCTCATGGCCGCGTCGTGGGTGGCCACCGTGACGCCGGACCCCAACAGCAGGCAGGTCGCGAGGTGGATTGCGTCCAACGCCTTCACGTGCGGCTCGATCGACGCCGCGAAGCGGAGTACCCCGTCATCGATACTGACCTGTTCAACACGATCGAGCACCAACCGGGCGAGTCTGGGGTCGAGATTCTCACGGCGCAGGACGCGGGCGAGCTCCAGGTACAGCAAGGTCGAGGAGTGCACCTCGCCCGCGCAGGATCGGACCGCGTCCAGCCAGCCCCGCGCCGTGCGATCTCCGCCCGGCAGGATCGCGTGCAGTGCGACCGAGGAGTCGAGGTACCAGCGCATCAGTGGTCGCCGCGGGAATCGGCGTAGAGCTGGTCAACCCGTTCGGGAGAGTACGGCGCATCGGTCTCGGCCTCCGGCCACGGCGCCGGGTCTGCCCTGGACGCGATGATCCGCCCCTGGGCGCGCAGGCGGGCCACGGGATCGGACTCGGTGCCGACCGCTTCGATCCTCCAGCGGACAATCCCCCGCTCGGTGACGACCACGGTCTCGCCCGCATCCACCGCAGCCAGCACCCGGGCCGTCTGCTGGTTCAGCTCCCGCTTGCTGATCGTCTTCATGGCTCAAATGTACTACGCATGTCAGACATTTGTCGGGCTGGCAGCCGCACGTGCAGCGGCGGGCGTCCCCGAGGTGCTGAACCTGCGGCAGGCGGCGCCGAGCGCGGTGTCCGCGCCATCGAGCCAGGGTGGCTTGGACGCCGGCCCAGCCACTCGCCCGTTGGCGAGATCGCTGAGCGCGTCATCAATGGCTGCGACGTACGCCTGGTCACGCAGCCAGGCAAACCCGAAGGTCGGGGACGCGACCCCGCTTCTGCTCGACGGATCAGGACTCCATGGAAGACGTCGACAGGGGCTCCGGCCACCTCGAGTAGTGAGGCAGGTCCTCATCCCAGCTCCTCTGCCCAGGCCCCGAAGAACGCCTTGGCGAGTGGGACATCGCCGGCTGACAACGGGATCTCGTCGTCCGCGAGCCGCCCCAGCGTTGCCATCATCTGTGCGAGCACGTGGGAATCGAAGCCGGCATCGATAGACCGGGCCTGCTCCAGGAGCTCGTCCGTGCCGAAGCGATACGCGAGGACGTAAACGTCCGCGAAGTCGCGGGCCTCGGCTCGACCGAAGAGCGCGAGCAGTTTTCGGCCGGCGAGTTCCAGCGGCGCCAAAGTCGGTCCGAGCAGAGTCACTGTCGGCGTGCTGTTCGGGGGTGAATCGATGGCGAGGTCGACGAGGACCTCATCACCGTCGCGATCCACGACGATGCGGCAGAACGCCGGACTGGCCTGGACGACAGTCGCGTCGAAACCGCAGCCTCCGAGCGCTTGCAGGAACGCCTCCTTCGCGTGAATCACCGATGTCGTCGGCGAGGAGGCGAAGATGTCCAGGTCCTCGGTCGGACGTGCGATCAGATCGGAGGCCAGGAGCCCCGCGCCGCCCGCGACGACGTAACCTGAGGAGGCCTTGAGATCGAAGAAGATGCCAGCGACTTCGATCTGTTGGGGCGTGAGGAATGCTGCCCCCTCCATCAGGCGACGTGCTCGGCAACAACACCGGTGACAGCACGGCTCCAGGCGTCCCGGATGCCGGGCGGCAGCACGAGTTCATCCCACACGTCGACCAGCAGTGCTCCGTCGACGTAGGCGAGGACATCCTGGGGTCCGCCCTCTCGCAGGACGATCTCGTAGACCCTGGCCCGCTGCCTGCGATCGTGAAGGCTGTAGCGCCGGCCGCGGTCGGACCAGTTCAGGTGGAGAGGGAGCTGGACGACGGCGAATGCCTGCTCGAGGGGCAACCGGGGCAAGGTGTTGGGGACCCGGATCGGGCGACCTCGGTCGAGGGCGACCTCCTGAAACTCGATCCGCCGGGTGATCGTCAGGTCGAACCCGGCCTCACCTACGACTCGTGCGGCCGTCTCGAGGGTCGGGGACTTCCGGCCATGCTCGTAGGCCGACAGGGTTGGCCGCGACGTCCCGGCGCGCTCGGCCAGGGCAGCCTGCGACAGGCCCGCTCCCTCGCGGGCCTGCTCCAGGATGTTCCGGCTGATCACGGGAACTATGGTATCCGAACGGATACCCAATTCGCCACAGCGACTCCACGACAACTACGCCAGACAACGCGCCGGCCGTCCGCACCTGGCGACCTGGGCCGAGGCCGGCCTCAGCGCGGCCGCGGACCTGCTGGCCGGCAACGACGACGTCCGCCCCCCGATTCGACAGGGCAACGCCAACGCCCGCGACGAGGTATGACGACGAACCCACCGCCGCAGGGTCTCGCGCTCTTCGGTGCTCAACTCGATCTGCGCGCCGTCTCATCCAAGCCTGCGTCGTCCTGTAGTGGCTCCTACCCATCGTCGGGGTGACTGTCTGCAGCCTTGCGCACGGACCGATGGTCGAGCCTCCACGGGGGCGGTGGATCGGGCCCGCGGTCGCCCTGCAGATGGGTTCGGTGAATGACCGTCGGGTTAGGCGCACCGGAAGACGTGTCGGCGGCCCTCGCGGTGGGCTGCGTCCTGGATGTCCAGGGTGGCACGGATGACGTCGAGGGCGGGGGCCAGCGGACGTGGGTGGTCTGCGACTCGCATCGAGGGGTCGCTCACGGCGACGGGGTGCCACCAGATGCCGTCGACGGTGACGGTGGGTTCGGGTTCAAGGGTGTCGATGGACACCTGTTGACCGTGCTCGGCGAATCCCTGTTCGGCTACCGGTCGGATCAGCCGGTCTGCCGGGTCGATCTCTAGTGTGTCCAGCAGCGTCTGCAGGCTGGCTGCGGTGGCGATCTCATCCTCGTGGAGGGTGGCGGCGATGCGAACGGTGAAGCCGAGGTCGCGTGCCAGCGCGATGCCGGTGAGGGTCTGGGAGTGGCTTCTCGGTCCCCGGTGCTCGTCGTGGAGCTCGGAACTGGCTGAGTCGAGGCTCACCTGGAGGGTGACCCGGTCGCGTGGCAGGGCTTCCAGGGCTGCCCGCCGTGGGCCTCGGTGAAACGTCATCGCGTTGGTGAGCACGGTGACCGGCAGCCGGGCGGAGAGCTCGGTGAGCATGGCCTGGATCTGCGGATGCATGAACGGTTCCCCGCCGGTGACGAGCAGTTCGCGTCCGCCCTGGGCGCAGAACTCGTCGGCGACCTCGAGCGCGAGCTCGAGTGGAAGCAGCCGCGCGGGTGCGCTGGGGGAGGACTCGGCACAGCAGTAGCTGCAGGCCAGGTTGCAGTGGAAGTTGCTGTAGAGCCAGAGGCGATGACCCACCGGTGTCTCCGGGCCACCGGTGAACACCTCGGCCTCGGACTGCCCCCAGGGGGAAGAGCTCGCGACGGGTGGTGTCCCCCGTCGAACAGACACCTGCCACGGGCCGTCCGGGTGTTGAGCTGTGGTGTCGAGGATCGCGTGCCCAGCCAGCCGCGCCCAGTCCAGGAGGTCCGGCGGAACCGAGGGTTCCTCGGTGTGCACCAGCAGCACCTGTCCCACCTCGAGCCGGCCGATACTGCGCATCAACAGCAGCAGCAGGCCGCTGCCGCAGTCCATGGCGCCGCCCTGTAGCTCGGCTGCCGGTCGTTCCACTGGCTGCATTCAGTGACCCTAGTAGGAGATGGTCTGCGCGCCGGCCGCCATCAAGGCGACCACGGCCGCTCCGCCGGCGATGACAGCACCGGGAACGAGGTCGGCCTCGGAGATCCCGCGCTTCTTCGCACACGGGCTGCACACGATGATCTTGCCTCCTGCGTCGGCGAAGCCGGCCAGCAGCTCGGCCAGCGGGGCGAACCCGTCTTCGTGGATCTTGTCGGCTTCGCCCAACTTGCCGAGCCAGGCGCCGTCCGCGGACAAGAACACGGTGCTGTCCTGTCCGGAGGCTGCCGCGGCGCCGGCGATGACGAAGCCCACCGTGGCCCGGTCGGTGTTGTCGTGGCTGCTGGCCAGGGACACGAGAATGCTGGTCATCGGGTGCTCTCCGTTGCTGTTGGAAGGTGCCAGGGCATCTGGGGATCTACCGGGTTCCGTTGTCGGGCGATCTCGACGAGATAGGCCACCCCGGCAGCATCACGTTGTGAGCCTCGGTATCGGTGGCCGGTCAGGTGACACCACGCGGGAATGTCGATCACCGCGGCCGGATCACTGGTGGTGATCGCGATCACCGTGTCGGCCGGCAGATCGCGCACGCGCCGGTAGACCACCAGCAACAGCTCGCCACAGCCCAGGTCTCCGCCGTCGATCACCACCAGGGGCGAAGCCACCCCGCGGTCGGGTGCCTGGGGACGCTTCAGAATGGCCATCGGTTCCCGAATCTGGCGGCGAGGGTGGAGTCGAAGCCGCGGTAGCGGCCGGCCGGGGCGATCGCCAGCAGAACGAGCGGGAACAGGTCGGCCGGGTACTCCCACAGGTAATGGTCGGCGTGCCACAACATCACCCAGACCGGGCCGATCAACAGCAGGCCACCCACCGCCGCCAGGCGGCTCGCGATCCCCAGCAACAGACCCACCCCGATCGACACCTCCGCCAGAGTCAAGAACACGCTCCATACCCCCCAGTACGGGAGCACCACCTGCTCATAGAAGGCACCGAGCGGCCGGATCCCCGTCCGCTGCGCAGCACCGGTCAGAATACTTCTCGCCGCCGACGTGCCCACCAGGTTGAAGGAGAAGAACCCGAGATCGAAGCCGCTCTTCCCGATCACCTTCGCCAGCCCGTTGCTCAAGAAGACCAGGCCGGAAAAGATCCGCACCGCCGTGAACAGGCGGACGAAGATCGTGGTCTCGCCAACCGCGCCCGCCACAGTGGGCGTCCGGGTCTCAGTCATGACATCCCCTCCGGAGCGACGGTAACGTATCGTCCTCCGAATCAGGCTACCCCTCCCCGACCACACCAACCATTACGGTGCGCTAACCATCTCAACCATCGCCACGCGGACCTGGCGAGGGCTTCGGCGGCCCACGGCCCGGCCCCCAGAGCGTCCCCCCGGAGACTCGACGCTGGGCCGGTCATTCCCGTGGTCGAGTTCACCGAGCAGGGGTCTGTCCGAGTCACAGTGCAAGGGCCAGAGCTCGCTTGCGCGACGCTCGCCGTTGCGTCCGTCGGGCTGGCATGCAGTTACGGCGACCCGGTCGACGTCGCGCATCTGCTGCGCCGTGACGGCCGGGACCCCGAGGCCATCCTCAGTGTGGAACGAGGTCATTCCCATCCAGCATGCCGCAGGCCCGAACCGAAAGACCCTCCCCAGGATCTGAACCGCGATGGTCCAACGCGCGGCCTAGCCGTCGATTGTGACGGGCAGCAGATCGAACGGTGGCAACTGGGAGAACCGCTCAGGCGACCGAGTCTTTCCCCACGCGGAGGCAGGCTCCTGGACGCCCCGGCAATACCGAGGGCTCACCCGCTCAGCGCAGCTGATCGGCGAGGTCGGTCAGGGACACCGCCCGGAGGTCAGGGGCTCTGAAGTACTCCGGATAAGGCCTACCAGGCCGGTTGAGCCAAGCAGTGGCAAGTCCTGCACGAGATGCCCCGTCGATGTCCCAGGGGTGGACCGCGACCAGCATCGCGTCCTCCGGGTCGACACCACACTGCTGCCATGCATACGCATAGGCCTCGTAAGCTGGCTTCCAGCGTCCGGCGTCCTCCACCGTCAGCAGGCGCTCGAAGTGCCCGCGGATGCCGGCTCGGTCGAACAGTGCGTCGGCGACGGAGGCCGACCCGTTGCTAAGGGTCACCAGCCGGAACCCGAGACCGCTGAGTGCGCTGATGCCGTCAGGCACGTCGGCATGGACGGGAAGTCCCGCGAACCCGTCCATGATGTACGTGACCGCCTCCGCGGCTCCATGGTTGAGTGGGAGGCCGTGAAGGCCGACCCGCAACGCCTCGGTTGCGATGCGGGCGAACGAGTCGCTGGCGTCGACAGCGGTGAGCGCGAAGCCATCGCGCAGCAGCCCCGCGAACCAAGTGGTAGCCAGGTGGGCCGGGGCGCCGACGTCCTCGAACCGCGCCGCCATGGGCGACATATCCGAGAGCGTCTCGTTGACGTCGAAGATCAGCAGGCCGGGCCGCCGAGGACCGTCCGGACTGGCAGGGTGGTCGACACCGGGGAGGGATTGATCCTCGTGGTCACTCGGCATGTGGGTCACCGTAGCCCCAGGTCGAAGCGGCACCGCCAGGACCAACCCCACTGGCGTCGGACCGTCGCCGCCCTGACGTCCACGAGGTGTCCCGCAGTCACGATCCGGCGACCGTGAGCGGGAGGAGTCGACGCAGCTGCTCATTCTCGCCCGGGTCGAGGACCGAATGCTGAACGCATGCCGGTACGAGCTCGCCGGTCTCGGGGTGCGCCATCGCGTACGTGCACGCCGACAAGCGCTCCTGGGTGGCTCGGACGGCCGGATCAGTCGCGATCCGTCCGGCCTGCATCAGCCGCCACGCGGGAGCGACGTCAGCGGCGTCCATGAAGTTGTGTACCACGTAGGTCATCGGTGCGACGCCACCACGACGCCAGGAAACCCAGACTCGACGGACTCCGCCGGACCGCTCGACCAGCCGGCGTACCCATGCGACCGCGACGCTCAGGTCGCCCGGGTAGCGAACGAGCACGCGCAGCACCTTCACGACCAGCACAAGCGGCGTCGTACCGCCGAAGTTCACGCCGCCGAAGTGGGCGAGGGCGCGGTCCCTCGCGGCAAGGTCGGCCTCGCTGTCAGGGTCGAACATCGGCATCCAGTGGTCATCGACGCGGATGCCGAAGGCGGATCGGTTGCAGCGGGGGTCGCCGAACTGCAACGCCTGCCAGGCGATGCGCTGGCCGAGACCAGCCTCGAGCCGCTCCCAGACGTCGTCGATGCCGACCGCGCGGTAGTCGCCTCCCGTCCAGCGTCTTTCGTCACCCACATGGGCTGCGGGCTGGAAGGACAGCATCGAGAACCCCATGCCGCTCACGTCGGCCACGACGTGCTCGACCTGGTCGAGGTTCGCCGGGGTGATCGTCATGTTGTGCGCGAGGTAGGAGCGCACGCCGTGGTCGCGGCGCAGGTCGCGGAACATCTCCACGAACGTGGCCCGGTACGGGTTCAGCTCAACCTCGGTCCTGGGGCGGGGAATCCCGATGCGACCCCGCATGAGCGAGTCGAAGTGGGCTGCGAACGAGAGCCGACGGAAGCGGGGTGTTCCGTTCTCGTCCAGGGCCAGAGCACGCAGGTACGCACTGTCGAAGTCGCCATGGCTCATCGACATCGGCTCACGGCCGTGCCTGCGCATCGCCGCCAGCGCAGCAGCATGGTCTTCGGGGTCAAGGAGGGACACCTCTCCGCCGATCAGCTGGGTGTGCGCTCGCGGGCCCCGCGCCTGTTCCAGAAGGCGCATCTGGGCCTCTACCTGCGCCACTGTGTGCGGGCCATCGACACGGACCTTGTTGGCGTCCTTGGAGTGATAGCAAGGGGAGCAGGTCAGGTCACACTTCGGGAAGACGCCATGCGTGCCCTCACACCCCACCGCGTGCCGCCCGAGGACCTGCTGGTCCGTCCTGACCCCGGGAGGCAATGCAGCCCAACGTTGGGCGAGCACGCGTTCGGTGACCGGATGCACTGGGCGCGTCGCCCGCTCCAACCGCCTCCATAGGGACTGCCACCTCATGGGGCTCTCCCGGGCTCGGCACGACGTCTGGTCGCGTGGTCGTCGACAGCCGGCGTGACGACCACATCTGCGCCCCGGGACGAGTCGCCCGTATCAGGGTCACGCACAGCCCATACACCATCGGTTGATGGAATGAGCACGCCGGTCCGGTCCCCAGGGCAGAGGCTGGTTCCCAGTCTGGCCTGGACGTCCACTCTGAGCATTGCTCGGGTCGGCGGATGATCGAGCTCGACGACCACGTCTTGGTGCGGGCCGGACTGCCGTACCTGCACGACTCGGCCGGCGACGGTCAGCCTCGCATCGACGTGTGCCAGGCCAAGTCGCTCCTTGCGAAGCAGGAGGATCGCAGGCCCCTCCACCTCGACACCTCTGGGAAGGGGGATGGAACCCAGGCCCGAGTGGTGCGCACCCGCCTCGACCCTGCCGGGCAGCTCGTTGAAGCCTCCCACGAGCCGGGCGACCGCCAGCGTCTTCGGCGCCGCGTAGAGCCTCCCGATGGCGTCGAACTGCTCGATACGTCCCTCGACGAGCACGGCGACCCGGTCGGCCAGCCCGGCCTCGTCGAGGTCATGGGTCACTATCACGATGGTGGGATCGAGGGCGGCGCGAACCTCTCCCAGCAACCCATGCATCGACGTTCGCAGGCTGGTGTCGAGCGCGCTGAACGGCTCGTCGAGGAGCATGACCCGGCGGCTGGCGGCAAGGGCCCGGGCGAGGGCAACGCGTTGCTCCTGGCCGCCGGAGAGGTGCCGGGGCCTGCGCCGGGCGAGGTCCCCGAGGTGGACCAGGTCGAGGTACCGCTGGGCAGCAGCCCGGCTCTGCGAGCGGCTCCGGCCGCGCAGCCGGTCCGCGAAGGCGACGTTGTCCAGCACGCTCAGGTGCGGGAAGATGTGCGGCTTCTGGAACATGACGGTGAGGTCGCGCCGTTCCGGTGGCACGCCCAGGACGCTGGTCCCGTCGAACTGGACGTCGCCCGCCTCCGGCCGCTCCAAACCCGCCGCGACCCGGAGCAGGGTGGTCTTGCCTGACCCTGAAGGCCCCAGCACGGCGACCATCTGTCCGTCCTGGACCTCGAGGTCGACGTCGGCCAGAGTCGGTTGCTCCGCGCCCGGGTGGCGGTGGGTGATCGAGGACAGTTTGAGAGCCGCGGTCATGAGTGCGAAGCCGTCCTGCGGCGCAAGGCCGCGTAGGTGAAGACCGCCAGGGCCACCAGTGGTGGCAGGCTGGCGGAGATGGCCAGGGTCGAGGTGAGGGCGTCGTTGCCGGACCCGGCGGCGGAGGAGCCGATCAGCATGGGCGTGGTGACGATCTGGCCGCCGCCGATGAGCAGGGTGACCGTGTAGTCGCTCCACCCGACCAGGAAGGCGAGTCCGGTGGCTGTGACGAGGCCGGTGGTGGCGGCCGGGAGCGTGACGCGGCGTTGGGCCTGGCGCGAACTGGCGCCGAGGACCCGGGCCTGCTCCTCCAGGCCAGGGTCCAGTCCGAGATAGGTGGCCCGCATGGTGAAGGTGGTGTAGGGCAGCGCGAACACGCTCAGGACAAGGAGCACAGCGACATCTCCCGGAATGCCGAGTCGCAGGATGACGACATCAAGACCCATCGCGACCGCGAACGGTGCCAGAACGACGGGCCCGAGCAGCACGATCGACGGGAGTGTGGGTCTGCGGAGCAGCCGCCATCCCAGCGCTCGTCCCGCCATCACGCCGAGAGGCGTCGCGATCAGCGCGACTGCCGCTCCCAGGAGAGCGGACCGGATCAACGCCGCGAACACGCCCGCGTCCAGCGCCTCCTGCCACCCGCGAAGGCCGAGGTCCTGCGGCAGCCGTGCCGCGCCCGACCAGCGTGTGGCACCTGCCCACAGCACCAACGGAGTCAGCGGAATGATCAACCAGAGCATCAGCAGGGCCGGGATCGCGGTGCGGCGCGGCTGATGCGCCGTACCCCAGCGCAGCGATTCCCGTGCACTCATCGGCCTGCTCCGAGCTGCCGCACGAGCGGAAGTGAGATCACGGCCGCGAGCAGGGCTAGCACCGTCGCGACCACGGCGGTCGCCGCAGCCTGAGGCCGCGCCGCCAAATCGATGTCGGTGAAGAGCCGGTAAGCCATGACCGGGAGCGGCTCGGGGTAGGCGCGCCCGAGCAGTCGGGCGACCTCGTAAGTGCCGAGGGAGTAGACGAACACGATGAGCGAGGACGACGCCAGGGCGGGCGCGGAGAGGGGCAGCAGCACGCGTCGCCATTGCGCCCGCGGAGCTGCGCCGAGCACCGCCGCGACCTCACGCAGGTCCGCGTAGTGCCGCCCGATGGAAGCGATGACAACCAGGGCAACGAAGGCCGATTCCTTCCAGGCAAGCTCGAGCACGGTTGCCCAGGGCCAGCGTCCGCCCACCAGCTCAGGCCACGAAGCTGCTGAGATCCCCGACCAGCGCTGGGCCAGGCCGACGTCGGAGAGCAGCAGTCCTGTCGCGGCCGCGCCGACCAGGTGCGGCACCGTCAGGACCGCGACGGCCAGACCGACGAGGAGTCGAACGCCGCGGCCCGCGCGCACGACGACTGTCGCGATGGTGAAGCCGATGGCCGCAGCCAGCAGGGTCGCGGTGGCGGCAGTGAGCAGCGACTCGTATGTTGCCGCCTGCAGATCACCCGCCAGCGTGGTGTATCCGTCGGTGCTCAGGCGAGGCTGTCCCACGAGGGGCAACAGTCCCAGACTCGTCGCAACGACGGCGCCGAGCGCCGTACCGGTCACCGCCACGATGAGGAGCACCGCGGGGGCGACGAGGCGTGCGCCGCCGAACTGCCTGATGGCTCGGAGGTCCTGGGGTCTGGTGGGGTGTTGGGTCACGATCCTGAACCGAGCACTGCCCTGCGCCAGCCTTCGTCCAGCCGCGGCACCCAGGACGAGGCGAGCTCGGGGTTGGCGTTGCGCGAGAGCACGTCGTAGGGCGGCACGACGTCCGAGGTCGGAAGGTCGTCGAACCGTGCCCGATCGGATGGGCTCAGCAGGTTGGTGTCGAGCACCGTGAACTGGCCCCACGTGTCCGGGTCGGCCTTCATCGCCTGCTGCTCGGGCGACAGAGCCAGGTTTGCCACCGCCATCGCGCCCTCGTGGTCGCCCGCCGAGGAGGGAATGGCGAGGAAGCTAGCGTTTCCGATGGTCCCCTCCTCAAGAGGGAGGACACGTG
>JBPCQY010000222.1:0-26998 GCA_050997635.1 Nocardioides sp. | reverse complement strand
GGGTACCGGTGCCGGCGCGAGGGACCTTGCCCCCGACCTGCAGGCGGGAGTCGTCGGTGAAGGCGACGAAGACGGAGTCCGGCGACGCCTCGTCGGCGTCGTCGAACTCTCCCGGCTCGCCGCGACGGAAGCTCATGCTGTGGGTGCGTCCGCCCCGGTCGACCGCGACGTCCAGGCGCGAGGACAGCGCGTTGACGACGCTGGCGCCGACCCCGTGCAGGCCGCCGGAGGCGGCGTAGGACGCACCGCCGAACTTGCCGCCCGCGTGCAGCTTGGTGAAGACGACCTCGACCCCGCTCAGGCCGGTCCGGGGCTCGGTGTCCACCGGTACGCCCCGGCCGTCGTCACGGACCTCTGCGGAGCCGTCGGGGTGCAGCAGGACGTCCACCCGCTCGGCATGCCCGGCGAGGGCCTCGTCCACGGAGTTGTCGATGAGCTCCCACAGGCAGTGCATCAGGCCCCGGGTGTCGGTGGAGCCGATGTACATGCCCGGGCGCTTGCGGACCGCCTCGAGCCCCTCGAGCACCGTGATCGCGCTGGCGTCGTACTCCCCGGTCGGCACGTTCCGGGAGACCCTCTCGGTCACGTCGGGAGCCGGCTGCCCCGGATGGGGGGTCTGCTCGTCGGCGGTGCTGTGGTCGAACTCGTCGGTCGGCTCTTCGGCGGGCACACGCACCTCTTCGTCGCACGGTCTTCACATGGAACTGGTCGCGACCAGACGTGTCGGCGACCTGCGGTCCATGATACCGCTCCGGGCCTCTGAAGCCACGCCCCACTCGGCGCAGCGGGGGACAAAGGACCAAATGTCGTCCTGTGCGCCCTTTGAGGGCCGATCGGACGGGCGTTTGGGGGTCGGTCCAACTCCCCATACGTCCGCGAGGCCCGTGATCAGCCGTAGGTGTCGCGGGGACCCCGGCCGTCGCGCACGGATCGCGGGCCCTTCTTCCAGGAGGGGCCGTGGGGGCCGAGGACCTCGATCACCCGCACCGTGTCGTGGCCCAGCTCCTCGTTGAGCCGGCGTACGACGGTGGCCGCGAGCAGCGTGAGCTGGGTGGCCCAGGCGGTCGAGTCCGTGCGCACGACGAGGCGGCCCTCGGCGAACGACTCGGGGGTGGCGTGCGCCCCGATCTCCTCACCGACCAGCTCGGGCCAGCGGCCGAACACGCCGGCCATCCGCAGGTCGAGGTCCCACCCGCCTGCGTCGACGACCCGCGAGACCGTCAGCTCCAGCGGCTGGGGGTCGCGCTCATCCGGGTGGGCGCCGCTCCCGGCCCGGCCCGAGGTCGCCGTACGCCGGGCCTCCGCGCCGCGTCGTCGGGTGCGCCGGGCGGGGGTGGTGCCCGACGTGGACCTGGTCTGCTGGCGGGCGAGATCGAGGCCGTCGTCGCGCCGCTCCGGGTCGGGAGGCTCAGGGCTCACGACGCACCTCGCCGCCCGAGACGTAGAAACGTACGCCGGCCAGCTTCTCGGGGACGTCCTCGGCGACGGCCGCGGTCACCAGCACCTGCTCGGCGTCGGCGACCAGCTCGGCCAGCTGGGCGCGGCGTTCGGTGTCGAGCTCGGCGAACACGTCGTCGAGGATCAGGATCGGGTCGTCGCCGTCGGCGCGCAGCAGGTCGTACGACGCGAGCTTGAGCGCGAGCGCGAACGACCAGGACTCACCATGGGAGGCGTAGCCCTTGACCGGCAGCCGGGTATCGCTGTTCCCGAGGCTCAGCACCAGTTCGTCACGGTGGGGGCCGACGAGGGACACGCCGCGGTCGAGCTCGTCGTTGCGGCGCCTCTCCACCTCGGCCAGCAGCTCCTCGATCAGGCCGAGCCGGTCGGTCGAGGCGATCTCGAACGACGGCTGGTAGGTCAGGTCGGCGGCCTCGCGCCCCGCACCCCTCGCGACGGTCGCGTAGGCCTGGCCGACGTAGGGACGCAGCTGGTCGACCAGATCCAAGCGGGCCGCGAGCAGCTCGCCGCCGGTGCGGGCCAGGTGGGCGTCCCAGACCCCGAGGGTCGACAGTGCGGACGATGCTTGTCCTGAGGAGCCGAGGGACGAGGCGTCTCGAAGGGGGGAGGTGGAGCCACGGCGCGCCGCTCCGGCGGTCTTGAGCAGCGAGTTGCGCTGGCGCAGGATCCGGTCGTAGTCGGCGCGGACGCCGGCCAGGCGCGGCGTACGCAGGGTGAGCAGGTCATCGAGGAAGCCGCGCCGGTCGGAAGGGTCACCCTTGACCAGGGCCAGGTCGTCGGGGCTGAATATCACCGTGCGCACGAGGCCGATCAGCTCGCGGGCGCGCGGCAGCGGGGAGCGGTTGACGCGGGCCCGGTTGGCCCTGCCGGGGTTGAGCTCGACCTCGAGGGTCGCGCTGCGGCCGTCGCGCACCACGGCGGCGCGTACGACGGCCTGGTCGGCGCCCGCCAGCACCAGCGCAGCGTCGCTGGCGACCCGATGGGAGGAGAGCCTGGAGAGGTAGTCGACCGCCTCGACCAGGTTGGTCTTGCCCTGGCCGTTGGGTCCGATGAACGCCGTCGCGCCCGGGGCCAGCTCGACGTCGACGTCGGCGTAGGAGCGGAAGTTGTGCAGGCTCAGGTGCGCGACGTACACATCAACTCGTGGGGGCGTCGCCGCCGGCGGGCGCCTCGGTCTTGACCGCGTGGCCGCCGAACTGGTTGCGCATCGCGGCGATCGCCTTCATCGCCGGGCTCTCGTCCTGCTGGGAGACGAAGCGGGCGTAGAGCGAGGCGGCGATGGCGGGCATGGCGACGCCGTTGTCGATGCCTGCCTCGACGGTCCACCGGCCCTCGCCCGAGTCGGCGGCGTAGCCGGAGATCTTGTCGAGGTGGGTGTCGTCCTTGAGTGCGGTGACCAGCAGGTCGAGCAGCCAGCTGCGGATCACCGTGCCCTCGCGCCAGGAGTCGAAGACGTCGGTCACGTTGTCGACCAGGTCGACCTTCTCCAGCAGCTCCCAGCCCTCGGCGTAGGCCTGCATGATGGCGTACTCGATGCCGTTGTGGACCATCTTGGCGAAGTGGCCCGCGCCGGGGTTCTTGCCGGCGTGCACGAAGCCGGCCTCGCCCTCGGGCTTGAGCGCGTCGAGGGCCGGCTGGACCTTGGCGACCTCCTCGTCGGAGCCACCGCACATCAGGGCGTAGCCGTTCTTCAGGCCCCACACCCCGCCGGAGACGCCACAGTCGACGAAGCCGACGTGCTTTTTCGCAAGCAGCTCGGCGTTGACCTGGTCGTCGGTCCACTTGGAGTTGCCGCCGTCGACGACCAGGTCGCCGTCGTCGAGCAGGTCGCCGAGCTCCTTGATGGTCTCGCGGGTCGGGTCGCCGGAGGGGACCATCACCCACACGACCTTGGGCGACGGCAGCTTCTCGACCATCTCGGCCAGGCTGGCGACGTCGGAGACCTCGGCGTTGCGGTCATAGCCGACGACGGTGTGGCCGGCGTCGCGGAGCCGGGTGCGCATGTTGCCACCCATCTTGCCGAGGCCGACGAGTCCGATGTCCATGCGATCCCTCCGAGGTGCGCTCTGGGTGTTAGGAGAGCAGGCGGCGCGGCATCAGCAGGTAGCGGAAGCCGGAGTCCTTCCCGCCGTCTGAGTCTTGCACCGAACCACTGATGACAACAGGCTTGGTGGCCACCGTGAACGCCAGCTCGACCACGGCCTCGTCGATGGCCTGCAGTCCGTCGAGCAGGAACTGCGGGTTGAAGCCCGTGGTGATGTCCTCGCCCTCGATGGTCGCCTCGATGGACTCACTGGCCTGCGCCTCGTCGCCCGACCCGGCGTCGAGGGTGAGCACGCCGTCGCTGAACGCCATCTGGACGGCGGTGTTGCGTTCGGCGACCAGGGCGACCCGCTTGACCGACTCGATGAGCGCGGCCTTGTCGACCTTGGCCGTGGTCTGGTGCTCGGGTGGGAACAGGGACCGGACCTTGGGGAACTCGCCGTCGAGCAACCGGGTCGTCGTACGCCGGGAGCCACCGGGGGCGCTGCCCTCGAAGCCGATGATGCCCTCGCCGGAACCGGACGCGGCCAGCGCGATGGTGACCTCGCTGCCGGCGGTCAGGGACTTGGCCGTCTCGCCCAGGACCCGAGCGGGCACGAGCGCCGCCACCGACTCGTCCGGGCTGTGTGGCGACCAGTCGAGCTCACGGTGGGAGAGCCGGAACCGGTCGGTGGCCAGCAGGTTGATCGAGGAGCCCTCGATCTCGATGCGGACGCCAGTGAGCACCGGCAACATGTCGTCGCGACCGGCAGCGGTGACCGCCTGGGCGACCGCGTGGGAAAACACGTCGCTCGCGACGTTGCCGGTCGCGGCCGGCATCGGCGGCAGTGCCGGATAGTCCTCGACGGGCATGGTCTGCAGGCTGAACCGGGCCGAACCACAGGTCAGACTGACCCGGGTGCCGTCGAGCGTCATGTCGACCGGCTTGGCCGGCAGGGAGCGGCAGATGTCGGCGAGCAGCCGGCCGCTGACCAGCGCGCGCCCCTCGTCGGAGACCTCAGCGCTCAGGGTGGCCCGCGCGGACGTCTCGTAGTCGAAGGTCGAGAGCACCAGGCCGGCGTCACTGGCCTCGATGAGCAGGCCGGACAGCACGGGCACGCTGGGACGGACGGGGAGGCTGCGCGCCGCCCAGGCAACGGCGTCCGCGAGCACGTCGCGGTCAACGCGGAACTTCACGTCTGGTCCTTCTCGGTCGTCTGGTCTGTGTTGTTCGGTCTTGCTCGATCGGTGGGACTGTGCATCCTGCCATGCGGGACCGACGCACGGGAGGTGTGGCCGGCAAGAGCCACGGGGTCATCCACAGGCGGGGCCGGGAGAGGACGTTCACCGACCATCCATCTCTGGTGTAAGTGAGTGGTAGTCATAGCAGCGGTGGACAGTGTGGAGAAGTGCTGTTCGTGCAGGTCAGGGCGGCCAGTTGCGTCCACAGGGGCTGTGGGCGACCCTGTGGGGCCGCGGCGTCGGCTGTGGGTCGCGGCGGCCGCGGTACAGGGAGCCGGCCGTGCGTCCACAGGGGTGTGTACGACGCACCGGGACCGCTCACACGAACCCCACATCTTGCGTCGATGTGATTCATCGCCCCGGCCGGCGCGGGGTTCAGCTCTGCCGGGCCTGCATCTTGACGCGGTTGGTGAGCTCGCTGACCTGGTTGAAGACCGCGCGTCGTTCGGCGAGCAGCTGGTTGATCTTGCGGTCGGCGTACATGACCGTGGTGTGGTCGCGGTTGCCGAACTGGGCGCCGATCTTGGGCAGCGACAGCGGCGTGAGCTCGCGGCACAGGTACATCGCGATCTGGCGTGCCATCACCAGGTGCCGGCCCCGGCTCGGGCCGGTCAGCTCGTCAATGGAGAGCCCGAAGTAGGCCGCGGTCTGGGCGATGATCAGCGCGGCGGTGATCTCGGGCTCGCCGCCCTCGGGGATCAGGTCCTTGAGCACGATCTCGGCCAGGGTCATGTCGACCTCCTGGCGGTTGAGGTTGGCGAACGCCGTGACCCGGATCAGCGCGCCCTCGAGCTCGCGGATATTGGTCTGGATCTTGCTGGCGATGAACTCCAGGACGTCGGCCGGCGCGCTGAGCCGGTCGATGGCGGCCTTCTTGCGCAGGATCGCGATCCGGGTCTCGAGGTCGGGCGGCTGGACATCGGTGATCAGACCCCACTCGAACCGGTTGCGCAGGCGGTCCTCGAGCGCCTCGAGGCGCTTGGGGGCGCGGTCGGAGGTCAGCACGATCTGCTTGTTGGCGTTGTGCAGGGTGTTGAAGGTGTGGAAGAACTCCTCCTGGGTCTGGGTCTTGCCCTCCAGGAACTGGATATCGTCGATCAGGAGTACGTCGACGTCGCGGTAGCGCCGCTTGAAGCGGTCCTGCCGGTCGTCGCGGATCGCGTTGATGAACTCGTTGGTGAACTCCTCGCTGGAGACGTAGCGCACCTTGGCCCCGTTGTAGAGGGAGCGCACGTAGTGACCGATCGCGTGCAGCAGGTGGGTCTTGCCCAGGCCGGAGTCGCCGTAGACCAGCAGTGGGTTGTAGGCCTTGCCGGGCGCCTCGGCGACGGCCACGGCCGCGGCGTGTGGGAACCGGTTGGACGAGCCGATCACGAACGTCTCGAAGGTGTACTTCGGGTTGAGGTGGGTCTCCATGGCCGAGGGGCGGCTCGACTCGGACGCCGTCGCGGCCAGCGGCGCGGGCTCGGCGGGCCGTTCCGGTCGCTCTGGCGACATGTCGACTTGTGGACTCCTCGACTCCATCGCGGGTCGGGCGGGCCCGCCCTCCTCCAGCGCCGGGTTGACGGTGACTGCCAGCCGGATCTCGCGGCCGAGCGCTACGGTCAGCGCATCCTCGAGCTGGCCCCGCAGGCGACCCTCGAGCTGGGTGCGGGTGAAGTCGTTGGCAACGGCGATGATCGCCGTACTCTCGTGCAGGGTGACCGGCTCGCTGACGCGCACCCACGCCTGCTGGTGGGGCTGGAGGTCCTGCACCACCCGCGCCCACGCGGTGGCCAGGTCCGAGACGTCGTCCACAGGTTCTCCCCGATTCTCAGGCGCCGCCGAGTCACCGACGGGCTCTCATTTCCACAGGTTTGTCCACAGGCTGTGAACGTGGCTCACCACCGGGGTGGGGGGCCGGCCGAGGCGCTCCGTCCAGCTCGACTCCTGACCGCGTTTGTGCAGGTCAGAGCGTGTATAAGTGCCGTCGTGAGACGGGTCACACGACGCTGATGGATCGGGCTGCTCGAGTGCGGGGAATCTCGGCGAGGCTCGAACACTACGCGGCCTGGTGGACCCCGGCAAGGCGTTCTCCACAAGCAGACACCGACCCGGGGAACGGCGGCTGAGATTTGACCCCCGCTGCGGCGGCCACGTACCGTTGCGCGGTCACCCGGTGTCGACGGGTCGCATGTCCACGACTCGCCTCAACCCTGTGCGGATGAGCCGTGGGTGGGCGGTGCTGGCCGAAACCTCGCGGATTCGCCGTGCACTCCCGATCCAACGGGCGTCCTGGGCCAAACTCATCGGTGTGGCCGCCCCTGAACACCATCGGAGAGACTCGTGAGCAAGCGTACGTACCAGCCGAACAACCGGCGCCGTCACAAGGTGCACGGCTTCCGTCTGCGCATGCGCACCCGCGCCGGCCGCTCGATCCTGTCCTCGCGTCGCCGCAAGGGCCGCAAGAGTCTGGCCGTCTGAGCCGACCGTGTCGGCCTGACCACGGGCGCGTCGTGTTGTCCCGGACGAACCGTCTGACCGAGAGCGACGACTTCCGCCGCGTCGTACGGCGCGGGCAGAAGGCCGGTTGCGCGACGCTGGTCGTGCACCTGGCCGAGGGCGAGCATCCGCTCCCCCGAGCCGGCTTCGTGGTCAGCAAGGCCGTCGGCAACGCCGTCATCCGCAACCGTGTGAAGCGCCAACTCCGTCAGCTGACCCGGGAGCACCTGTCCGTGCTCCCGCGCAACGCCCTGCTCGTGGTCCGGGCGCGTCCGGCCGCGGCCGGGGCGTCGTACGGCGAACTCCGCGGCGACCTCGCTCGTTGTCTGGAGCGGGTGAGATAAGTGAAGTACGTTCTGATTGCGCTGCTCAAGGCCTACCGGGCCGTGATCAGCCCGCTGTACGGCCAGGTGTGCCGCTACTACCCGTCCTGCTCGGCCTACGCCCTCGGCGCCGTCACCGAGCACGGCGCCGTGCGGGGCACCTGGCTGGCCGGCCGTCGGCTGCTGCGGTGCCACCCGTGGGCCCGCGGCGGCTACGACCCCGTTCCTCCCCGCACCCGCGCGGACGCGACCCCGACCACAGGAGCCTGACCCGTGCACTTCCTCGGCACCATCGGCCACTTCGTCATGACGCCGCTGTACTACGCGATCTCCTTCGTGCTGGTCGGCTGGCACCGGGTGCTCAGCACGGTGCTGCCCGGCGAGAGCGGCGCCGCGTGGGCGCTCTCGATCGTCGGCCTGACCATCATCATCCGCGCGGCCCTGATCCCGTTGTTCGTCAAGCAGATCAACTCCAGCCGGAACATGCAGCTGATCCAGCCCAAGGTCAAGGAGCTGCAGAAGAAGTACGGTCACGACCGGGAGAAGCTGGCCGCGGAGACGATGGCGCTCTACCGCGAGACGGGAACCAACCCCTTCTCCTCCTGCCTGCCGATCCTGGTGCAGATGCCGATCTTCCTGGCGCTGTTCCGCCTGCTCAACGGCGCCGCGCACGACACCGCCAACGGCATCCTGACCAAGGGTGACGTCTCGAGCCTGAGTAGCGCGAACATCTTCGGCGCCAAGATCGCGGACTCGTTCACGCACGCCACGTCGGTCAACGTGCAGATCCTGGCCGGGTTCCTGGTGGTCGCGATGACCGCCACGACCTTCCTGACCCAGCGGCAGCTGATGAGCAAGAACATGCCGTCCGACGCGATGAGCGGCCCGTACGCCCAGCAGCAGAAGATGCTGCTCTACATCCTCCCGGTGGCCTTCGCGGTCGGTGGTATCGCCTTCCCCATCGGTGTGCTCCTCTACTGGACCACCACCAACCTGTGGACGATGGGCCAGCAGTTCTACGTGATCCGGCGCAACCCCGCGCCGGGGACGCCGGCATTCGAGGCGAAGAAGGAGCGGGACCGCCTCAAGGGGCGTGAGCTCCCGGCCGAGGCCACGGCGGTCGGCGCGGTGACCGAGTCGCCGGCCCGCCCGGCGCAGCGCCAGCAGCCGAAGAAGCAGACGCGAGAGCAGCGCAAGAAGTCCGGCGGCAACCGGGGGCCCGGCGCGACGCCCCCCACCGACGCCGCCCCCGACCACGACGAGCAGCAGGGAGAGAGTGCATGAGCGAGACGACCGAGGCGACCGAGACCGGGACCGTGACCGAGCCGGAGACGGGGACCGGGCCGGCCCCGGATCAGACCGACCAGCTGGAGAACGAGGGCGACATCGCCGCCGACTACCTCGAGGAGCTCCTCGACATCGCGGACCTCGACGGTGACCTCGACATGGACGTCGAAGGCGATCGCGCGGCTGTCTCGATCGTGGGTGCCGACCTGCAGCAGCTGGTCGGTCAGCGCGGCGAGGTGCTCGACGCCCTCCAGGAACTGACCCGGCTCGCGGTGTACCGCGAGACCGGCGACCGCTCCCGGCTGATGCTGGACATCTCCGGCTACCGCGCCGACAGGCGCGAGCAGCTGGTCGCGCTGGCGCAGGAGTCGATCACCGAGGTCCGGGCCTCCGGCGAGCCCGCCTCGCTCAAGCCGATGACGCCGTTCGAGCGCAAGGTGGTGCACGACGCCGTCGCAGCCGCGGGGCTCACCTCGGAGTCCGAGGGCGTGGAGCCGCGCCGCTTCGTGGTGATCCTGCCGAGCTGACGTCGTGGCCCCCGACCCCGACGTTTCACGTGAAACACCCTCCGTGCCCGACGTGGCCCGGAGGGTGTTCGCTGTGGACACGCTGCCCCGGATCGCCGCGTACGGCGGGTGGCTGGCCGGCCCGGGCGTCGAGCGCGGGCTGATCGGTCCCCGCGAGGCGCCGCGGCTCTGGGAGCGCCACCTGCTCAACTGCGGGTTGCTGACCCCCCTGCTGCCGGCGGACGCCAGCGTGGCGGACATCGGGTCCGGGGCGGGGCTGCCGGGACTGGTGCTGGCGCTGGCTCGTCCCGACCTGCGGGTCACCCTGGTCGAGCCGCTGCTGCGCCGTACCGTGTTCCTGGCCGAGGTGGCCGAGGCCCTGGGCGCGGACAACGTCGAGGTGGTGCGGGCGCGGGCGGACGCGCTGCACGGGCAGCGCAGGTTCGACGTGGTGACCTCGCGGGCGGTCGCGCCGCTGGAACGCCTGCTGAGCTGGTCGATGCCGCTGGTCAGCGCCACCGGGGCGCTGCTGGCGATGAAGGGCAGCTCGGTCGCCGAGGAGATCGCGACGGCGAGACCGACGCTGCGGCGACTCGGGGCGGCCGCGCCGGAGATCCTGACGCTCGGCGGCACCGATGGGCTGCCCGAGACCTGTGCAGTCCGGGTGGTGTGGGCCGATCCCACGGCGGTAGCGTGGCCCCCTCCCCCGACCAGCGCCCGCCGTCCGGCGCGCGCGTCCGCTCGACGAAAGGGCCATGCGTGAGTCAGCAGCCCGGTTCCGACCAGGACCGCTCGGCCTCCTCGGACTGGGGTCGGCAGCGGTTTTCCACCGGTCTGGGCTGGCCCGGTGAGCGTGATTCTCCACAGGAGTCCCTTGGTTATCCACAGGTTGAGGAGGGTTGGGTGCCACCACCGGACGCCGCGGAGGAAACCCCAGGCCGGGCCGAGGGGGCCGAGGTTTCACGTGCAACCAGTCCCACCCCGCCGGTGGCCGAGGTTTCACGTGAAACACCGAGCGTGGCTTCGGCCCCGTTCCGGGCGCCGACCGCGGCCGACCTGGCCGCCGGTCTCCCGTCGTACGATGACGCGACCACACCGCTGGCCAGCGCGGCCGAGAGTTCGGTGCTGGCCCGCCTGGGCGCCGGCAGCCGTCCCCCGATGCCCCGTCCGGGCGCGACCCGGGTCCTGGTGGTTGCCAACCAGAAGGGCGGGGTGGGCAAGACCACCTCGGCCGTGAACGTCGCCGCGGCGCTCGCTCAGCTCGGCCAGCGGGTGCTGGTCATCGATCTGGACCCCCAGGGCAACGCCTCGACCGCTCTGGGGGTCGAGCACCACCGCGGCACCCCCTCGGCGTACGACGCGCTGGTCGACGGCGTGCCGCTGGCCGACGTCTGCACCCCCAGCGCCGAGCTGCCCAACCTGTGGGTGGTCCCGGCCACCATCGACCTGGCCGGCGCGGAGATCGAGCTGGTCAGCGTGGTGGCCCGCGAGAGTCGCCTGCACCAGGCCATCGCCGGCGATCCGCGGATCGGCGACGCCCGGACGGCCGGCGACGAGCGGTTCGACTACGTCCTCATCGACTGTCCGCCGTCGCTCGGCCTGCTGACCCTCAACGCGCTGGTCGCCGGCGCCGAGATGATGATCCCGATCCAGGCGGAGTACTACGCCCTCGAGGGCCTGGGCCAGCTGCTCGAGACGGTCGAGATGGTCAAGGCGCACCTCAACCCGCGACTGGACGTCTCCACCATCCTGATCACCATGTACGACGCCCGCACCCGGCTGGCTGCCGGCGTGGCGCAGGAGGTCCGCGGACACTTCGGCGACCAGGTGCTGCGGACCTCGATCCCCCGTTCGGTGCGCGTCTCCGAGGCGCCGTCGTACGGCCAGACCGTGATGACCTACGATCCCGCCTCACCGGGTGCGCTCTCCTATCTGGAGGCAGCGCGCGAGATGGCCACCAAGGGAGCAGCACGATGAACCACCCCACGACTCCACTCGCTTCGCTCACGCTGACGAGGGGACCCCGATGAGCCATGACCGTCCACGCCGGGGCCTGGGCCGGGGACTGGGGTCGCTGATCCCGACCGCGCCCGCCGTGAGCACCCAGGAGTCGCCCGACGAGGCGACGTCCTCGCCGACCGTCGACGGCGCACCTGCGGGCGCCCAGGCGGCGCCGCCCGAGGACCAGGTCGCGGCCGGCGCCTACTTCGCCGAGCTGCCGATCGGCTCGATCACGCCCAACCAGGTGCAGCCGCGGCAGGTCTTCGACGAGGAGGCGATGACCGAGCTGGTGCACTCCATCGGCGAGGTCGGGCTGCTGCAGCCGGTCGTCGTACGCCGCACCGACGCCGGCGGTTACGAGCTGGTGATGGGCGAACGACGGTGGCGGGCCGCCCAGCAGGCGGGGCTGAGCGAGATCCCGGCGATCGTGCGCGAGACCGACGACGTCGACATGCTCCGCGACGCGCTGCTGGAGAACCTGCACCGCTCCCAGCTCAATCCCCTCGAGGAGGCGGCCGCCTACCAGCAGCTGCTCGAGGACTTCTCCTGCACCCACGACGAGCTCGCCGGGCGGATCGGCCGCTCCCGGCCCCAGATCAGCAACACCATCCGGCTGCTGAAGCTCTCGCCGGCGGTCCAGCGCCGGGTGGCCGCCGGTGTGCTCTCGGCCGGCCACGCCCGCTCCCTGCTCGCCGTGGAGGATCCCGACCGTCAGGACCGGCTCGCCCAACGGGTGGTGGCGGAGGGCATCAGCGTGCGCGGTCTCGAGGAGATCGTCGCGGTCGGAGAGCCCGAGGGCCGCGAGCGCCGCACGCCGCAGCGCAAGCCGGTCGCCCCGGGGCTCACCGAGCTCGGGCACCGGCTCTCCGACCGGCTGGAGACCCGGGTCAAGGTCGACCTGGGCCGCGTCAAGGGCAAGATCACCGTCGAGTTCGCCTCGCTGGACGACCTGCGCCGGATCGTGGACATCATGGACCCGCGCAACCGCAACGACCGCCCGGTCTAGGTCGATACAGCGATATGTCGACAAGACGACAAGTCGCCGAGTCAGCCCCGCTCGGCCCGACGAGCCGTGCGCGCGGCCTTCTCCTCGGTGTCCAGCTCGGCGGCGCGGGCCAGGCTCGGCGCGCTCCCGCCGTACGACGCGGGCACCCACCAGGCGCCGCGCTCGTGCTGGGGATACTCCGCGATCGTCTCGGCCAGCAGTGCCGACATCGCGTGGTGCAGGCGCCCGGTCTGGGCCACCGGGTCCCCTCCGGTGATCCTGAGGGGAGCGCCGATCTTGATCGAGATGGCCTTCCCCCGGGAGAAGTCCTTGGCGTGGTCCTTGGTCATCAGCCGCTGCGTCCCCCACAGGACGCAGGGGATGAGCGGGGCGCGGGCCTCGGCCGCGATCCGCACCGCACCCGACTTGAGCGCCTTGATCTCCATCGCCCGTGAGATGGTGGCCTCGGGGAAGATCCCGACCAGCTCGCCCGCCCGGAGATTGGCCAGGGCCTCGCTCAGCGAGGCCTCGCCGTCCGCGCGGTCGACCTTGATGTGGCGGCACGCGCGCATGATCGGCCCGGTGATCCGGTGGTCGAACAGCTCGCGCTTGGCCATGAACCGCACCTTGCGACCCACCCGGTCGGGCGCGACCCCGCCGTAGACGAAGTCGACGTACCCGACATGGTTGACGGCGAGCAGCGCGGCTCCCGTGCGGGGCAGGTGCTCGAGCCCGGTGATGGTGAGGTCCTGCCCGAGCGCGCGGAAGCCGAGCTTGCAGGCGCGGATGATGCCGGAGTAGAGCAGCTCGGTCATGGCCCGCAGCGTAGGCCCCACGGCGCGACCTCAGCGGCGGGTGGCCAGGAAGTCGGCGATCCGGCCGATCGCCTCTTCGAGTACGTCGACGTCGGGCAGCGTGACGAGCCGGAAGTGGTCGGGCGCGAACCAGTTGAAGCCGGTGCCGTGGGTGACCAAGAGCTTCTTGGCGCGCAGCAGGTCGATCACGAACGCCTCGTCGTCGTCGATCGGGTAGACGTCGGGATCCAGGCGGGGGAAGCAGTAGAGCGCGCCCTGCGGGCGCACGGAGCTGACGCCGGGGATCTGGTTGAGCAGCCGGTCGGCCAGCATGGTCTGATCGTGGAACCGCCCGCCGGGCACGATCAGCTCTTCGATCGACTGGTAGCCCCCGAGGGCCGTCTGGATCGCGTGCTGCGCGGGCACGTTGGCACACATCCGCATGTTGGCGATCAGGGTCAGGCCTTCGAGGAAGTCGGTGGCCAACCGCTTCGGGCCCGAGATCAGCACCCAGCCGGCGCGGTAGCCGCAGACCCGGTAGGCCTTCGACAGGCCGCTGAAGGTCAGGCACAGCACGTCGTCGCCGACGTACGACGCGGCGTGGTGGTGCACGGCCCCGTCGTAGAGGATCTTCTCATAGATCTCGTCGGCCATCACGACCAGCTCGTGGCGCCGGGCCAGGTCGACCAGGCCGCGCACGGTCTCCACGCTGTAGACCGCGCCCGTGGGGTTGTTGGGATTGATGATGACCAGCGCCTGGGTCCGGTCGGTGATCTTGGCCTCGATGTCGGCCAGGTCGGGGCGCCAGCCGTTGGCCTCGTCGCAGCGGTAGTGCACCGGCGTCCCGCCTGCGAGGGTGACGGCGCCGGTCCACAGGGGGTAGTCGGGCGCGGGCACCAGGATCTCGTTGTCGTCGTCGACGAAGGCCTGCAGCACCATCGAGATCAGCTCGGAGACGCCGTTGCCGATGAACACGTCGTCGACGTGGGCCTCGCGCAGCCCGTGGGACTGGTAGTAGTGCGCCACGGCCGTGCGAGCCTCGTAGATCCCCTGGGAGTCGCTGTAGCCCTGCGCCTGCGGCAGGTGCCGCACCATGTCGGCCAGGATCGCCTCGGGGGCATCGAAGCCGAACGGCGCGGGGTTGCCGATGTTGAGCTTGAGGATCCGGTGGCCCTCGGCCTCCAGGCGCTGCGCCTCGACCAGGATCGGCCCGCGCACGTCGTAGCGGACGTGTTGGAGCTTCTTGCTCTGCCGAATTGCGCGCACGGGCGCATCCTCTCAGGCACGATTTCGAACTAGCATGAGGTTCCGGAACTCGACACGCAGCGGAGGCACGCGGTGGGACGCAAGGTTGCCCGGCTCACGGTGGACCACCTGGGCGAGCTCGACGCTCCGTGCCGCACCTGCGTCTTCTGGGAGCTCGATCCCGTACGCCGGGCCCGGGTCGGGCACGGCACGCTGGCCGCCGCGCAGGAGAAGGAGGCCTGGGTCTCCACCGTGTTGCGCGAGTGGGGCTCGTGCGGCCGGGTGGTCCTCGTCGACGACCGGCCGGTCGGTCTCGCGCTCTACGCGCCGGCGGCGTACTTCCCGGGGGCGGGCTCGATCCCGACGGCGCCGGTCTCACCCGACGCCATCCTCCTCACCGAGGTGTACGTCGCGCCCGAGCACCGCGGCGGTGGGCTGGGGCGGATGCTGGTGCAGGGGATGGCCCGCGACCTGATCGAACGCGGCGGGATCCGGGCCGTGGAGGCGTTCGGCGACACTCGGGGGCACAGCCCGAACCGCTGCCTGGTGCCGGTCGACTTCCTGGGCAGCGTCGGGTTCAAGACCCACCGAGCACACGCCACGACGCCGCGGATGCGGATGGAGCTGCGCTCGACGTTGACGTGGCGCGACGAGTTCGAGGTGGCCCTGGAGCGCCTGCTCGGAGCGGTCAGGCCGGCACCCAAGGTGCGACCCGACCACCCACGGACGTGGTTCAGGCCTCGATGAAGTCGGCCAGCTCGTTGAGCAGGGCCGCCTTGGGGCGGGCACCGACGATCGACTTGACGACCTCGCCACCCTGGTAGACGTTGATCGTCGGGATCCCGGTGACCCGGTAGGACGACGGGGTCACCGGGTTCTCGTCGACGTTCATCTTGTAGAAGGTGATCTTGTCTGCGTGGGCCTCGGCGATCTCGGAGAGGATCGGGTCGACCTGGCGGCACGGCCCGCACCACTCGGCCCAGAAGTCGACCAGCACCGGCTTGTCGGCCTTCAGCACCTGCGCCTCGAAATCGGCGTCGGTCACGGCAGCAAAGTTGCCCACGGAACTTCCCTTCATCGAACGTCGGCGGCCCGGACGGCCGCGGGTCTGGCGTTGTGTCCAGTGAACACCCGGGCGCCGACAGATGTTCCGCAGCGCGCGGCGCGCCTCAGGCGGTCGCGGCCGCGTGGTCGAGCCGGGCGAGGAACCGCTCGGCGTCGAGGGCGGCCGCGCAACCCGTGCCCGCGGCGGTGACGGCCTGCCGGTAGTGGTGGTCGACCAGGTCGCCGCAGGCGAAGACACCGGCCAGGTTGGTGGCGGTGGACGGCTGGTCGACCAGCACATAGCCGTTGTCGTCGAGGTCGACCTGGCCCTTGAGCAGCTCGGAGCGCGGGTCGTGGCCGATCGCGATGAACAGTCCGGTGGCCTCGAGCTGGCGCTCGGACCCGTCGGCGGTGTCGCGCAGGGTGAGCGACCTGAGCCGGTCATCGCCGTTGAGCGAGGCCACCTCGGAGTTCCAGATGATCTCGAGCTTGGGGTCGGCGAAGGCGCGTTCCTGCATGATCTTGGAGGCGCGCAGCTCGTCGCGGCGGTGGATCAGGGAGACCTTGGAGCCGAACCGGGTCAGGAAGGTCGCCTCCTCGATCGCGGAGTCTCCACCGCCGACCACGGCGATGTGCTGCTCGCGGAAGAAGAAGCCGTCGCAGGTCGCGCACCACGAGACGCCCCGGCCCGACAGGGTGTCCTCGTTGGGCAGCTCGAGCTTGCGGTAGCCCGAGCCTGTCGCGAGGATCACCGTGCGGGCGGTGTAGGTCTCGCTGTCGGTGCGGACCGTCTTGAGGTCGCCGGTGAGGTCGACCGAGACGACGTCGTCGGCGACCAGCTCGGCGCCGAACCGCTCGGCCTGGGCCCGCATCTCGTCCATCAGCGCCGGGCCCATGATGCCGTCGCGGAAGCCCGGGAAGTTCTCCACCTCGGTGGTGTTCATCAGGGCGCCACCGGCGGTGACCGAGCCCTCGAACATGAGGGGCTGGAGGGACGCGCGGGCGGCGTACACCGCCGCGGTGTAGCCCGCGGGACCAGACCCGACGATGATCACGTTGCGGGTGGTGGACTCGGCCATGCGTGCTCCTGAGGGGGGTGTGCTCGGGACAGACCCAACCGATCGTAGGCGAGGGACATTCCCCGCGCGGGAGGCCCGGTCAGGGCTGCTGCGGGAGCGTCGTGGTGCGCACGGGCGAGCCGTCACCACACAGGTAGAGGTCGACGACCTGCGAGCCGCCGGCGGGGGAGCGGTAGACCAGCACGGCCCGCGATCCGCCGTACGACGCCGGGACGCGGGTGCCGGCGCCGAGGGAGCGGTTCGTGCAGGAGCGGGCGCCGCGGACGGGTTCGGGGCTCACCGACGTGGGCAGCAGCCGGCGAGCCCGGCGTACGTCGGCGGCGAAGTGGTGGGTGCGCACGCGCACGGGAGGCGTGTTCTCGAGCCGGCTCTGCTGCGACGAGTCGTTCGGCGCCTGTCCCGCGTTCGGGGCGGCGCCGCTCCCGGCGGAGCCCGGTGGACCGTCGGGCTTGGTGCCGGCCAACGCCGACCCACGGTCCTCGGCGGACGAGGCGGCGCCGGCGGTCTCGGCCGGCCGGTCGCCGCGGTGCTGCAGCGAGGCGAGCGAGACGCCACCCACCACGATGACGGCCGCCGCGACCAGCAGCGCGGCCGCCGCCCGGCGCCGGTGGCGCGGCAGGGTCACGACCGGGGCGATGTCGTCGTCCTCACGAGCGAGGCCGCGCAGGACGTCGTCCATCCGCGCGGATACGTCGGCGGGCATGTGTTCGGTGTGGCGGGCGTCGGCCAGCAGCCGGCGTACGGCGTCGTCGTCGGGCTCGTCGGTCATCTCGTCACACCTCCTGTCGGGTCGCTGGGGTCGGCGCGTTCGTCGGGAGCGTCTGGGGTGGGACGGCCCCGGGGCAGCCCGGGTTCCCCGGCGTGGTGCAGGTCACCGGCACCCGGCAGCTCGGCGGCGAGCACGACCGCCAGCCGGGCGCGACCACGTGAGCAGCGCGACTTCACGGTGCCCTCGGCGCACTCGAGCATCAGGGCCACCTCGGCGACGCGATAGCCCTCCATGTCGACCAGCACCAGGGCCGCGCGCTGGTCGGCCGGCAGGGTCGCGAGCGCCGTGAGCACCCGGTGCCGTCGGTCTCCGGCCAGTGCCACCTCGGCGGGGTCCTCGACCGGCGCCGTCGAGGTGTACGACGAGCCGCGGCCCGCGCGGTCCGCGAGGTCGTCCGGCAGCGCCTCGGTCCGGCGTACCTTGGCCGCCCGCAGGCGGTCCAGACAGGCGTTGACGACCACGCGGTGCAGCCAGGTGGTGACCTGGGCCTCGCCCCGGAACGAGCCGGCCCGGCGGTACGCCGCGATCAGACCGTCCTGCAGGCCGTCGGCGGCGTCCTCCGGGTTGCTCATGGTGCGCATCGCCACCGCCCAGAGTCGGTCGCGGTGCCGGGCGAAGAGCAGGGCGAACGCCTCGGGGTCGCCGCCGACGTGTGCCCGCAGCAGCTCGGCGTCGTCGCGAGTGTCGTCGGTGGCCACGGGACTCACTCGCCCAGGACCCGCGCCTCGGCGATCTCGCCGCGGAAGCCGCCCGACACGGCCGGGAGGGAGGTGAGCCAGACCGTGACGTAGCGCCCCTTCGCCGCCGGGTCGAGGCTGACCTTGGCCGTCTCGCCCGCGCCGCTCGCGCTGCCGGCGGGAGTGAGCCCCCGCACGCCCCGGGGCGGGGTGTCGCCGACATAGATGCTGAGGTCGCTCGGAGTGCCGACCAGGCTCAGGTCGACCTCGGAGACGGTGTGGGTCGCGCCGAGGTCGAGGGTGAGCCCGACGCCCGTCTTGAGGCCAGCGGGGCCGAGGTCCTGGTTGTAGGTCTGGGTCTGCCAGCTCGTGTCGGGTTTGCCGTCGACCGCGTTGGGTGCCTCCTCGGGGTTCTCCTCCGGCGGGCTGCCCTGAGGGTCGAAGTCGTTGGCGGTGATGCCGGTGATCGGCGCCGTCGAGCTCGTCGAGCCCGTGGTGGCCGAGCTGGACGACCGGCCGGGTGACCGGGAGGACGAGTCGGCGGTGCCGCCCAGCGGGGTGCGTCCACGGCCCACGTTGAAGGCGATCACCAGGGCGACCAGCAGGAGCAGCCCGCCCGCGATGAGCGCGGCCACCCGGAGCTGGCTGCGGCCGGGCACGCGGCGGTCGTCCTCGTCGTCGTCCTCCTCGGGGACGGCGCGCAGCATGCCCGAGCCGGTGCCGGCGCCCGTACCCGTGCCGGCCTCGCCGTGCTGCCACGGCCAGTAGCCACCGGAGGTCGACGAGGAGGCCTGGCTGGACGGCCTGGCCCGCCGTGCCGGGCTGCCGTCGGCGGGTGTGGGGGCGAAGAGCGGTCGCTGCGCCGGGGGGTCGAAGGGCGGCGGCGGCGTGCGCGGCTCGGAGCGGGCTCGCAGCCAGGTCACCTCGTCGTTCTCGTCGTCGAAGATCGGCATGCCGGCCTGCGTCGGCTGCTCGGGCGCGATGCCCTCGGGCGACGTGTCGTCGTCGGGCTGGGGCTCGGGCTGGGGCTCCGGCTCGGGCTCTGGTACGTCGGCCTCGCGCATCGGCGGGTCCGGTAGGGCCGGCAGCACGATCGTGCTCCGCTGCGGATGGTCGAGCCGGGCGAGCTCGGCCGAGACCTGGCCACTCTCGTCGCCCACGAACTCGCGCAAACCCTCGGCGATCTCGCGTGCCGTCACCGTCTGCTCGCCGCCGTGGTTGAGCACGTGGTCGCACAGCGAGTCGAGTGGCCGCGGGATCCCGGCGCGCACCTGCCGCGGCCGCAGGACCCGCTGGTGCTCGGCCGGAGCGGGGGGTACGGCGGATCGCGAGACGCCGGCCCACTTGCCGGTGAGGGCGGCGTACAGCAGGCCGGCGAGGTCGACCCGGTCGGCCGAACGGCGCCCGGCCGGCAGGCCGTGGAGGGCGGCGTCGACGGCCAGGCCGATCAGGCGCACCGCGCCATGGGTGTCGATGAGCACGTTCTCGGGGACCAGGCGACCGTGGGCGACGCCCGCCTCGTGGGCCACCGCGACGACCTCGGCGACCTCGGCGACCAGCCACGCGGCCCGGCGCGACGACTGGGGACCGGAGTTGGCGAGCAGGATGTCGAACGAGGTGCCGGTACCCCACTCGTTGACCACGAAGCAGAGCCCGTCGGTCTCGTCGACGTCGAGCACCCGCAGCATCCGACGGTCGAGCACGGTGGCGGAGGTGCGTGCCGCCTCCCGCAGCAACGGCGTCCGTGGGTCGTCGGCGGCCACGATGTGCAGCGCCACGTCGCGCTGTAGAATGCCGTCGGTGGCGCGCCAGAAGCGCGCGCCCTCGCTCTCGTCGAGGAGGTCGCTCAGCCGGTACCGGCCGGCGAGGACGTCGCCGGGCCGCGTCGAGTACGGCACGTGCCCCCTTCCGATGCGAGTGGTGAGAACAATCTTAGGTACGTGGGACGGTACGGCGGGCCACCCCGCCGCGACTCACCGGCGCCCGGGCAGCCGCCGGGTGAACGTGTCGAGCACCTCGGTCACCTCGGTGATACGGAGCAGGCGCGCCAGCGCCAGGAAGACCGCGACGTCGACCGCCGAGAGGACGACGAGCCGCGCGGCCGCGACGAGGTGGCTGCTGCCGGCGTCCTCCCAGGCGACCGCGACCGCCGCCGTGACGATCGTCGCGAGGCAGGCCGCCACCAGCAGCCGCACCAGGAAACGCACCAGGGTGGGGGTCTCCAGGCCGCCGAGGTTGCGCCGCAGGACGAGGTAGGACACGGCCGACCCCACGGCGTACGACGTGAGGTAGGCCACCACCAGCGCCGGTGAGGTGTCGGCGGCACTCGCACCGTGCACCACCGCCACCGCCACCGCCACGTTGGTCGCCGCGATGACGCACTGGATCCAGAACACCCGGCGGGTCAGCTCGAGGGCGTAGAAGCCGCGCAGCATCAGGTAGTGCACGGTGAAGAAGACGACGCCCGGGCCGAAGAGCACCATCGACGGCACGTAGTTGGCGTAGGACGTCGAGGTGGCGCCGTACCCGAAGAGCACCTGGGCGGTGTCGCGGGCCACGAACGGCAGCAGCAGCGCGAACGGGATCACGACCGCCAGGGCGGTGCGCAGCGTCGAGGCCAGCGAGCGTGCCAGGCCGGCGAGGTCGCCCTCGGCCGCCTGCGCCGAGAGCCGGGGGAGGATCGCGGTCGCGAGCGAGACGGTGATGATCGCGTGTGGCACCATCACGAACAGGAACGCCTGCGCGTAGACGCTGTAGCCGGTCGCGTCGGCCGGGCCCGCGCCGCAGCCGTTGCCGGCCCGCGCCGTACCACCGGAGGCGAGGCGGACCACGACCGTGTAGGCGACCTGGTTGACGATCACGAACAGGACCGTCCACACGCCCAGCCGCAGGGTGTGGCCCAGGCCGGTGTTGCGGAAGTCGTAGCGCGGGCGGAACCGGAACCCCGCGCTGCGCAGGTAGGGCAGCAGGATCAGGAGCTGGACGGCGATGCCGAGCGTGGAGCCGAGCCCCAGCACCAGCTCCTGGACGCCGGTGAACGCGCTGCCGTCGGCGCCGTGCGGGAGCGGCCCGAACCAGACCAGGTAGAGCACCAGCACCAGCACCGCGATCACGTTGTTGGCGATAGGGGCCCACATCATCGGGCCGAAGCGTCCCCGGGCGTTGAGGATCTGGCCGACCAGCACGAACATGCCGTAGAAGAAGACCTGCGGCAGGCAGTAGCGCGCGAACGCGATGGCCGAGGCGCGCTGCTCGACCAGCTCGCGGCAGTCGTAGGAGCTGCTGAGGAACAGTCGCATCAGCAGGGGAGCGGCCGCGACGAGCACGAGGGTGACCACGCCGAGGAAGAGTGCGGCCAGGGTGATGACCCGGTTGGTGTAGGCGTCGCCGCCGTCGTCGTGCGCCTTCATCGCCCGCACCAGCTGGGGCACGAGCACGGCGTTGAAGACGCCGCCGGCCAGCAGGATGTAGAGCATGTTGGGAATGGTGTTGCCGATGTTGAACTGGTCGGCGTGCAGCCCGTTGCCGATCGCGGCGGCGAGCAGCCCACTGCGCAGGTAGCCGCTGATCCGCGACACCACGGTGCCGGTCGCCATCACGGCCGAGGAGGCCAGGACGCCGCGGTTGGCCGCCTCCTCGCCGGCGCTGCTCGTCACGACGCCGCCCTCACGCCCGGGCGGCGTCGCGGATGCGGCGGGCCAGGCGTACGCCGATGGCCCCGAACAGGAGGATCGTCCCGACGGCCATCACGCCCCAGATGAGACCGGAGACGTGGGCGGACCGGATCGTCACCACGTCGGCCGAGCCGAGGCTGCGCCCGGTCTCGTCGGTGACCACCAGGCGGACCAGATGGACGCCGAGGACGTCGGTGGACGCCGTGAGCAGCACCGTCGAGCGGCCGTGCGGAGGCAGGGTGATCGCATCGCCGCCGGAGACGTCGAGCTTCGGGTCGGTCACGGCCCGCAACCGGACCTGCACAGGGACGTCGAGGTCGTTGCTGAGAGTGGCCGAGAACTTCCCCTTGTCGCTCGACAGCGTCACTCCCGGGGGCCCTTGGACCGCGACCCGTGACAGCGTGTCGCGCACCCAGGCCCTGGACGCGTCCAGCCGGGCCGCGGCGCCGAGCGGGTCGGTGCGAGAGCTCACCCCCGCACCCGACAGCGCCTCGTCGGCGACCGCGCCGGCCACCGTGTCGTTGCGCGGCAGCACGGCCTGCAGGAGCTGGCCCACCGCGACCAGGCGGTCGGCGGCGGCGAAGAAACCCTGCTCGAGCTCTCCGTGCTGGGCGGCCGGGGGGTAGCGCAGCCGGCTCGCCGCGACCGTCGAACCGGTCTGGCCCTTTGCGTCGGTCAACGTCGAGAGCCGCAGCCACGGGAGGTCGAGGCCGGCCCAGAAACCGACGCCGATGCTGGCCGGGATGGTCTGGGGCAGCACGGCGACCAGCGCCTTCGGGTGGGGGCTGAGCACGCGCAGCGCCGCCTCGGCGATGATCCGCTGCCGCAACGCGATCGGGCCGACCGGGTTCGTCGGACCCGGGCCGCCGTCGGTGGTCTGTCGTGACGACAGCACGACCAGGTGCCCGTTGACCAGCGCCTTCGCGGGGCTCCTGCCGCGGACCGTGCCGCTGGCGGCGAGGATCTGGACCGAGGTGGGCAGGGCGTCGATGGTCTCGGCGTCGACGTACCCGCCCGGCGGCGCGACGGTGCGGGTCAGGGGCAGGCCCCACGGCGCCAGCGCCCTCCCCGTGCGCCGGACGGCGCGCGTCAGCAGCGGATCGTCGTGATGGGCTGCGGCCGTGACGTCGAGGTCGCCGTACGGCAGCCCGAGCAGCTGGTTGCGGGGCCGGTCGAGGGCGGCGTGCAGGTCGTCGAGCCAGGTCTGCCCGGGCCGCTGGGCCGCGTTGGGGGTGAGCTCGGCCTCGGGTGCCGGCGGGGTCGCGGACGCGCTGGCCGACGGGGAGCCGGACGAGGAGGGCGAGGCACCGTCCGACGGTGACTCGCTCGAGTCCGGGGGCAGGTTGGAGGCCAGCGAGCGTTGCGGGTTCCCGGCGACCAGCCGGCGTACGGCGTCGGGCACGGCCGGGTCGACCAGCCACGTGAGCGGCCGCGACCCGGCAGACCTACCCAGGTCGAGGACGGCACGCAGTGGGCCGCGCCGTAGCGACCTCGCCCAGCCCGAGACGTCGGCGAGGCTGCCGTCGGGCGCGTGCGGCTGGGGAGCGCGAAGCGGGAGCACCAGCGCGGTGTCGACGTGTCCGACCGACGCCGGCACCAGCGACAGGAACGTGCGCGCCCGGGCGACCGCGTGGTCGACGCGGCCCGCGGACGTCGCGCCCAGCGCGTGCACGCCGAACCAGTAGACGCCGGGCTCGGTCACGGTGATCAGCGAGCGCGGCACCCGCACGACGTACGGCGTGGACTCGCCGGGGGCCAGGGCCCCGACCGGGTCGAAGCTGCCGGGCTCGAAGAACCGGTTGCCGACGTCGGCGGCTTCCGGCGTGGTGATCGCCCGGGCCAGGTCGGGAGCCCGGGTAATGGGGTCGCTGCCCATGAAGGCGTGCACGTTGATGTCGGTCCAGGTCTCGCCGGAGACGTTGGTGAGCACTCCGCGCACCGTGATCGGCCCGTGGGCGGGGATCACCGAGGGGGTCAGCGACCCGATCGAGAGGTGGAGCGGGTCGGGGGAGGCCGCGGCCGAGGCCGGCGTCGCCGACGCCGATGCCGGCGGGGTGGCGGCCCCGAGCAGTCCGGAGGTCGTCAGGATCAGGGCCGCGACCAGGGTTGCACCCGCGCGGCCGCGACGACCGCTCCGCCCCCGGGCCGCCCGGATGGGCAGCACGCGAGGGAGTGGGAGCACGGGGTGACTCTACTGGCGGCGTACGCCGATCCGGCGCGGCCACGTGGGGCGACCGGCGGCGGTCGTGGTACACCCGGAGGGGTGGAGGCCGCGTGCGTCCGGTTGGGGGACCATGGGGTCGGCGGGGGCAGTCGACGAAGGAGTGCAGCGATGGCCAGGCACGAGGAAGAGCAGGCGGTCGAGGACACCTCGGCCGAGCAGGACGCCGCCGCGCGCGAGCGGTTCGGAGGGCTCAACGCCGGCGCCGCATTCTTCGGCTGGTTGGTGGCCCTCGGCGTCGCGGCGCTGCTCGGCAGCATCATCGGGGCCGTTGCCACCGGGGTGGGCGTCAACAACAACCTCAGCCAGAGCGATGCGCAACGTCAGGCCGGCACCATCGGCATCGCGGCGGCGATCGTGCTGCTGGTGGTGCTGCTGATCGCCTACTACGCCGGTGGGTACGTCGCCGGCCGGATGTCGAGGTACGACGGCGGCCGCCAGGGCTTCGGCGTGTGGCTGATCGGCCTGCTGGTGACCATCCTCGCCGTGGTGGCCGGGTGGATCTTCGGCTCCGCCTACAACATCTTCTCCCGGGTCAACCTCCCCAACGTGCCGCTCTCGACCCGCGACGCCAGCATCGGCGCCATCATCACCGCCCTCGCCGTGCTGCTGGTGACCCTGCTGGCCGCGGTCTCGGGCGGCAAGGTCGGCCGCCGCTACCACGCCAAGGTCGACCGCGTCCGCGGCTACTGACCAGGGCAGGGACGGCCGCCGGCGCGGGCCGGCGGCCCCGTTAGGCTCTGCTCCCGTGTCCGATGCCCCGCCCCCGCTGCAGATGGCCGACGTCGCGCGCCGGGTGGCCGCCGAGCTGGATCGGATCGGGCCCGTCATCGACGAGATCGGTGCGCTCTTCGCCGGCGGCGGCCACGAGATCGCCCTGGTCGGCGGTCCGGTGCGCGACGCGATGCTCGGCCGGCTGCACAACGACCTCGACCTGACCACCTCCGCCCGCCCCGACCAGATCGAGGCCCTGCTGTCGGGCTGGGCCGACGCCGTGTGGGACATCGGGCGCGCCTTCGGCACCATCGGCTGCCGCAAGGGCGACTTCCAGATCGAGGTCACGACGTACCGCTCGGAGAGCTACGACCCCACCTCCCGCAAGCCGGCCGTCGACTTCGGCGACAACCTCGAGGGTGACCTGGGTCGTCGCGACTTCACGGTGAACTCGATGGCGGTGCGGCTCCCGGGGCGCACGTTCGTGGACCCGTACGACGGAGTGGTCGACCTGGCGCACCGGCTCCTAAGCACCCCGGGCACGCCCGAGGACTCCTTCTCCGACGACCCGCTGCGGATGATGCGCGCCGCTCGGTTCGCTGCCCAGCTGGGCTTCACGGTCGCCCCCGAGGTGGTGGCCGCGATGAGCGCGATGGCCGACCGGATCTCGATCATCTCGGCCGAACGGGTCCGTGACGAGCTCGTCAAGCTGGTGTGCGCGGCGTACCCCCGGGTAGGGCTGAGCCTGCTCGTCTCGACGGGGCTGGCCGAGCGGGTGCTGCCCGAGCTGCCGGCGCTGGCGCTGGAGCGCGACGAGCACCACCGGCACAAGGACGTCTACGAGCACAGCCTGACAGTGCTCGAGCAGGCCATCACCCTTGAGGAACGCCTCGCCGAACGACCAGACCTGGTCAGCCGGCTGGCGGCGCTGCTGCACGACATCGGCAAGCCGGCGACCCGTCGCTTCGAGCCGGGCGGCAAGTTGTCGTTCCACCACCACGACGTGGTGTGGGCCAAGCTGGCCCGCAAGCGGCTGACAGCGCTGCGCTTCAGCGGCGACGTGGTCAAGGCAGTCTCCGACCTGATCGCGTTGCACCTGCGCTTCCACGGCTACCGGAACGGTCTGGAGAAGGACCCGGGGTGGACCGACGCGGCCGTGCGGCGCTACGTCCGCGACGCGGGCGACCAGCTCGAACGGCTGCACATCCTCACCCGCGCCGACTGCACGAACCGGAACCGGGCCAAGGCGACGCGGCTCCGCGAGGCCTACGACGACCTCGAGGAGCGGATCGCCGTACTCGCCGAGGAGGAGGAGCTGCAGGCCCTGCGCCCCGACCTCGACGGCACCCAGATCATGGAGATCCTGCAGATCCCACCGGGCCGCGACGTCGGCCGGGCCTACGGCTACCTGCTGGAGCGACGGATCGAGGAGGGGCCGCTGGGCTCCGAGAGGGCCCGTGCGGAGCTGCTGGCGTGGTGGCCGGGCGAGTAGCCCACCCGGTCATCGGCGAAGCGACTCGGTGCCCCGGTCGAGGCTCAGGCCGCGGCTGACCACACCGAACGCCACCCCGGTCAGCAGGTAGACCCCGGCCAGTACCACCAGGGTCGGCACTGACTTCCCGTCCACCGGCAGCAGGAACGCCCCGACCGCCGCGGCAAGCACCAGCGCCACGTTGAAGACCATGTCGTAGAGCACGAAGACCCGCCCCTTGACCTCGTCGTCGACGTGGGCCTGGACGAGGGTGTCCACGCAGATCTTGACGACCTGGGCGGTCAGACCGAGCAGGAAGGCGGCGACCAGCAGGGTCGGCTTGGTGTAGATCGCCCCAGGCAGCACCTGGAAGACCGCCGAGCCGACCAGGCAGCCGACCATCAGTCGGCGGATCCCGAACCGGGCGCTCAGCGGCGGGCCGATCACCGCCGCGAACACGAAGCCGGCGCCGGTACAGACCACGAGTAGGCCCAGGTCGGCGATGGCGGCGTCGACCTCGGTGACGGGGTGGAAGTAGTTGCGGTAGACCAAGATCATCGCCACGGTGACGATCCCGTACACGATCCGGTGGGCCCCGATGGTCAGCAGCCCGAGCCCCGCGGCCGGTCGGGCCCTCAGATGGTCCAGGGCCTCGGCGAGCCTGCGCACCACGTCCCCGGCGCGGGTCGGCTCGGACACGTCCGGGCCGAGCTGGTGGCGGGGGATGCGCAGGGCCAGGCTGACGCTCAGCACGAAGCCGACCGCAACCACACCGAAGAGCACCGCGTTGGCCTGGTAGTCGGGCATCCACTGTCCCAGCACCAGCCGCAGACCCGTGCCGACCCCGACGCCGACCAGCGCCCCGGCCGGCCCCCCCGTCGGCACCACGGCGTTGGCCACCATGTACTCGTCGGGCTCGATGGTGTGCGGCAGCGACGCCGACAGCGCGGCGAGCAGGAAACGGTTCAGGCTCATCGCGAGCAGCACGCCGCCGTAGAACAAGGT
>JBPCQY010000088.1:0-5568 GCA_050997635.1 Nocardioides sp. | reverse complement strand
GCGCAAGGCCCGGATGGCCAGGTCCTCGGTGGGTCCCTCCACGCCGCAGTTCCAGGAGCGGTTGTAGTTCTCGCCGTCCCGGTTCCCCTCGCCGTTGGCCTCGTTGTGCTTCTCGTTGTACGAGACCAGGTCTTCCAGCGTGAAGCCGTCGTGGGCGGTCACGAAGTTGATGCTGGCGACGGGTCGGCGGCCGGAGTCCTCGTAGAGATCGGAGGAGCCCGCCAACCGGCTGGCGAACTCTCCAAGGTTGGGCTCGCCTCGCCAGAAGTCGCGCACGGTGTCGCGGTAGGCGCCGTTCCACTCGGTCCACTGGGGCGGGAAGTTGCCGACCTGGTAGCCCCCGGGACCGACGTCCCACGGCTCGGCGATCAGCTTGACCTGGCTGACGACGGGATCCTGTTGCACGAGCTCGAAGAACGTCGAGAGCCGGTCGACGTCGTAGAACTCACGGGCCAGGGCGGAGGCGAGGTCGAAGCGGAATCCGTCGACGTGCATCTCGGTGACCCAGTAGCGCAGCGAGTCCATGATCAGCTGCAGCGAGTGCGGATGCCGGACGTTGAGGGAGTTGCCGGTGCCGGTGTAGTCCATGTAGTACTGCGGGTCGTCGTCGACGAGGCGGTAGTACGCCGCGTTGTCGAGGCCGCGGAAGCTCAGCGTCGGCCCGAGGTGGTTGCCCTCGGCGGTGTGGTTGTAGACCACGTCGAGGATCACCTCGATCCCGGCCTCGTGCATCGCCCGGACCATCGACTTGAACTCCTGCACCTGCTGGCCGAGCTGACCGGCCGACGCGTAGTCGGCGTGCGGCGCCAGGAAGCCGAGGGTGTTGTAGCCCCAGTAGTTGCGCAGCCCCTTCTCCAGCAGCGTGCTGTCCTGCACGAACTGGTGCACCGGCATCAGCTCGATCGCCGTCACGCCCAGCCGGTTGAGGTGGTCGATGATCGAGGGGTGCGCGAGGCCGGCGTACGTGCCGCGCAGCTCCTCGGGTACGTCGGGGTGCAGCTCGGTCAGGCCCTTGACGTGGGCCTCGTAGATCAGCGACTCGTGGTAGGGGACGTCGAGGCGCCGGTCGCCCTCCCAGTCGAAGAACGGGTTGATCACGACGCCGAGGGTCATCTGGTCGGCGGAGTCGTCGTCGTTGCGGGAGTCGGGCTTGCCGAAGGTGTAGGAGAACAGGGACTGGTCCCACTCGATGTCGCCGCTGGTCGCCTTGGCGTAGGGGTCGAGGAGCAGCTTGCTCGGGTTGCAGCGCAGGCCCTGCTTGGCGTCGTACGGGCCGTGGACGCGGTAGCCGTAGCGCTGCCCCGGCTGCACGGTCGGCAGGTAGCAGTGCCACACGAACGCGTCGATCTCGGACATCGCGACGCGGGCCTCGGCGCGGTCGTCGTCGAAGAGACAGAGCTGGACCTGCTCGGCGACCTCGCTGAAGACGGCGAAGTTGGTGCCGCTCCCGTCGAACGTCGCCCCCAACGGGTAGGCGGTGCCCGGCCAGACCTCCACGCGTGACCCTCCCGGTCGTCGTTCCCTCGGTCCCCGATCACATCACACGGCTGTCGGCCCCGGAGGGGTGGAGTCCTGCGCGGTTGCCGCGGACGGCGGGGAGCGCGACAGTGGCGGCATGTCCGAAGCGAACTACGACTTCACCGGCCTGCGCGCCCTGTTCGTCAACTGCACGCTCAAGGGTTCACCCGAGCCGAGCAACACCGCGGGTCTGGTCGAGACGAGCGCGGACATCATGCGCAAGCACGGTGTCGAGGTCGAGGTGCTGCGTGCTGTCGACCACGACCTCGCCACCGGCGTCTACACCGACATGACCGAGCACGGCTGGGAGACCGACGACTGGCCGGCGATCCACCAGCGGGTGATGGCCAGCGACATCCTGGTGCTGGCGGGCCCGATCTGGCTCGGCGACAACTCCTCGATCATGAAGCGGGTCATCGAGCGGCTGTACGGCGGGTCGGGCGATCTCAACGAGGCCGGGCAGTACGCCTACTACGGCCGGGTCGGCGGCTGCCTGATCACCGGCAACGAGGACGGCATCAAGCACTGCGCGATGAACATCCTCTACTCGCTGCAACACCTCGGCTACACGATCGCGCCGCAGGCCGACGCCGGCTGGATCGGCGAGGCCGGCCCCGGGCCGTCGTACCTCGACCCCGGCAGCGGTGGCCCCGAGAACGACTTCACCAACCGCAACACGACGTTCATGACCTGGAACCTGATGCACGTCGCATCGCTGCTCAGGGACGCCGGCGGCATCCCGGCGTACGGCAACCAGCGTTCGGCGTGGGACGCCGGGGCCCGGTTCGACCACGAGAACCCGGAGTACCGCTGAGCGATGCGGGTCGTCGGGCGCGCGCGGACCGGCGCGAGTGTGTGTGTCAGGGTGAGCCCGTGCAGGCTCGGGATGTCGTGCGGTGGGCGCTGGCTGGCGCCCTGGTGATGCTGGTGACCGGATGCGGGGGACAGTCGTCCTCCGACCTCGGGTCCGCTCCACCCACCTCGGCGCCGCCGCCCTCGTCCGCCTCGGGTGGGTCGTCCCCCTCGGCCGGACTCTCGGCGGGCCCGGGAGCTCCGCCGCAGGCTCTGGTGCCGGCGCTGGCGCAGGCCATGGCCGACCACCACGTACGGCGCCGCGGGCCCGCGCCTTCGCTGCGGACCCTGCGGATCCGGTTGGGCGTGGCGTCGCTGGCCGGTCGCACCATCCACTTCACGGGCTGGCCCCCCGCGGGCGTCGCGGCCCAGCAGCTCGTCGTACCCCTCTTCGACCTGGCCGGCGGCGGCAGCCTGGCCGCGCTGCAGATCCCCGTGGTCGACGGGCTCCCGCGTCGGGCGAGGCCCTGCGAGGTGCCGTGGAGCATCGCGCTGCGGGCCTCCCGTCCGTGCCGCGTCACCCGGCTGGGTCACCGCCGCACGCTCGTGGTGTCCGACTACGGCAACCTGCGTGAGGTCTACGTGTACGACGACCGGACGATCATCGACGTGAACGTGGCCAACACCCGGGCCGCCGACCGAGGGATCACCAAGGCGCCCATCCCGGTCTCCGCGCGCGAGCAGCAGGCGATGGCGCGCGAGCTGTTCGACGCCGTGACCGGCTGAGCTCAGTAGCCCTGCGGCTGGGTGAAGAACCCGTCGGGGTCGTACGCGCGGCCAACCCTCGCCAGCCGGACCGCGTTCTTCCCGAAGTACGACGTCATCGGGTCCGCGAGCGAGGCGTCGGCGTAGTTCACGTAGGCGCCGATGCCCCAGGCCGGCACCATCGCGTGGCGGAAGGCGTGCACGAAGCGGTCGGCGGCGGCGGGCGATCCCGAGGAGTACGTCGCGGTGTACTGCGCCGTCGCCACCGCACGCCGGTGCCAGAACGGCGTCGCATGCGGGGCGACCTGGGCCATCGCGCCGCCCAACGAGTCCAGCGCGACACCCGCCTCGAAGAGCGAGCCGGCCCGCTCGACGTGCGTGGTGATCGTGTCGACGACGCCGGCCGTCGTGTCGGTCTCGCGCACGATGTGCGACGTGGCCGCGAAGGCGCCACGCGGCAGCGCCCCACCCGGCCCGGTGTGGCACCTGCTCACCCCGATCGTGCTGCAGCCCGCGTAGGCCAGCATCGTGTCGCGGTAGCCGGCCGTGGTGCGGGTGTTCACCGTCGGCCGGGGAGCCGCGCCCATCAGCGGGCGGAGCGCCGCCGTGAGGGTGTCCGGGTGTCCCAGCCAGGTGCCGGCGAGCACCACGATCGGGCCGGAGGGGTGCGCCCGGCCCCCAAGCGCCTTGAGGGTCGACCACAGCCGGCGGTCGGCCGACGACGCGTGGCCCAGCCATGCAGGCAGGACCCGTCCGAGGGCCGACAGCGGCCACTGCAGGTAGAAGCGGGTGATCGTGGGGGCCGCGAACGTCCTCATCGTGAACGACGTCACGACGCCGAGGTGGCCGCCACCACCGCCGCGCAGCGCCCAGAACAGATCGGGCTCGCGGTGCTTCGTGGCGGTCACGGTCCGCCCGTCGGCGAGCACCACCTGCATCGCGGTGACCGCGTCGCAGGTCAGGCCGTGGGCCCGGGTGAGTACGCCGATCCCGCCACCGAGGGCCAGCCCGCCGAAGCCGACCGTGGGACACGAGCCTGCCGCGATGCCTCGGCCGCGGGTGCCCAGCGCGTCGTACACGTGGACGAGGGAGGCGCCGGCCCCGACGGTGGCCGTCGTACCGCTGAGCGAGACGCGGTGCAGCGGCCGGAGGTCGAGGACCAGCCGCCCGTCACCGGCCGACCAGCCGGGGTAGGCGTGGCCGCCGCTGCGGATCGCGACGGGCAGCGCGTGGTCCCGGGCGAACGCGAGACCGGTCGCCACGTCGTCCGCCGACGTCGCGGAGAGTACGGCGAGCGGCCGGGCGCCGTCGTACCTCGGGTTCTGGACCAGCCGCACCCGGTCGTAGGACGCCGAGCCCGGGCGGGCCACCGGTCCCGTGACGTGCCGCGCCAGCCGCTCCCAGTCCGCAGCCGTCGGGGGCGCCGCCGGCGGAGTCCCGGCCGACGCCGAGACGCCGGCCGACGAGGACCCGGTGGTGTGGGGGGAGGGGGACGGAGCCGGAGTGGCGCGGCCCGGCTCGGCGTCGGGGGAGGCACAGGCCGTCAGCGCGCCCGCGCCGCCCGCGACCAGGAAGCCTCGCCGACCCACCCGTCCGCCCACCCCGCCAATGTAGGCGGGTCCCGCCGCGGTTGGACCCTCGAGATGGGCGGCGACTCCCCGGACCGGTCGACGTCACCGAGTTCGACAAGGACTTCAAGTTCCAGGCTCCGGCCGACTTCGACGTGGTGGATCTCTCCAACGTCACGGGCTGACCGTTCGGTGACCCGCGAGTAACCTGCGGGCATGAAGCGTGCGATCTACGACGACGACCACGAGGCGTTCCGCTCGTCGGTGCAGGAGTTCCTCGACCGCGAGGTGACTCCCCACCTCGAGGAGTACGCCGACCAGCACGCGCTGTCGCGAGACTTCTGGACGGCGGCGGGCAAGCAGGGTTTCCTGGGTCTGGAGATCCCCGAGGAGTACGGCGGCATGGAGGCCGGCGACTACCGGTTCAACGCCGTACTCACCGAGGAGCTGGCCAAGGTCAACATGACCCTGCCGTCGTGCGTGGGCATCCACGCCGACATCGTGGCGCCGTACCTCGTGCACCTGACCAACGAGGAGCAGAAGAAGCGCTGGCTGCCGCCGTTCTGCACGGGTGAGCTGGTCACGGCGATCGGCATGACCGAGCCGGGTGGCGGATCCGACCTGGCCGCGCTCAAGACCACCGCGGTGCGCGACGGCGACAACTGGGTGATCAACGGGTCGAAGACCTTCATCACCAACGGTGGCAGCGCCGACCTCGTGGTCGTCGCGGCCCGCACCGCACCGGAGAAGAAGGCCAAGGGCATCTCGTTGTTCGGCGTCGACACCTCCCTCGACGGATTCTCCGTCGGCCGGGTGCTCGACAAGGTCGGCCAGGACGAGTCCGACACCGCCGAGCTGTCCTTCGAGGACGTGCGCGTGAGCAACGAGGACCTGATCGGCGAGCTCGACACCGGCTTCATCTCGA
>JBPCQY010000156.1:0-19505 GCA_050997635.1 Nocardioides sp. | reverse complement strand
GGCGCTGGTCGCCGACCTGGTCGAGCGGCCCCGCCTCGGCACGGCGTACGGCGCGTTCGCGGCCTATCAGGGCGTCGCGGCGCTCGCCGGTGGTGCCGTCGCGGGCTGGCTCTATCCAGGCGGACGCTCCGACCTGGTGCTGGTGGTCGCGGCGGTGCAGGTGGTCTCGGCAGTGCTGCTCGTGGTGGTGCTGCGCCCTCGCTCGGCCGGCCGGGCAGCGCCGGGCGGTGGCTGAGGCACCGATTCCGCGGGTCGGAAACGTGCCTGGCTCACCGCCCACCCGCAGACCAGCGCCGGGCGGTGGCGCAGGCACCGATTCCGCGGGTCAGAAACGTGCCTGGCCCACCGCCCACCCGCAGACCAGCGGCGGACGGACGGACCACCGGCGACTAGGGTGAAAGCCATGTCGGCCACCCCGTCGTCGTACTCGATCACGATGCGGCTCTACACCCTGCCCGACCACGGCGTGGTGGGTTCGGTGGCCACGGCCATTGCCGGCGCCGGCGGCATCGTGACCGCGATCGACGTCGCCGAGTCCAGCCACGAGCGCCTCGTCGTCGACGTGACCTGCTCGGCGGCCGACTCGGCCCACTCCGAGCAGCTCGTCGCCGCGGTCGAGGCCGTCGAGGGCGTGACGGTGCACAAGGTCAGCGACCGCACCTTCCTGCTGCACATCGGCGGCAAGATCGAGGTGGCCTCGAAGGTCCCGCTGCGCACCCGTGACGACCTGTCGATGGCCTACACGCCGGGCGTGGGCCGGGTCAGCATGGCCCTGGCCAAGCACCCCGAGGACGTCTCCCGCCTGACGATCAAGGGCAACTCGGTCGCCGTCGTCACCGACGGGAGCGCGGTGCTCGGCCTCGGCAACATCGGCCCCGGCGCCGCCCTCCCGGTGATGGAGGGCAAGGCCGCGCTGTTCAAGCGGTTCGCCGACATCGACGCCTGGCCGATCTGCCTGGCCAGCCAGGACACCGACGAGATCGTGCGCGCCGTCGAGCTGATCTCGCCCGGGTTCGGCGGCATCAACCTCGAGGACATCGCGGCGCCCCGCTGTTTCGAGATCGAGGCCCGGCTGCGCGAGAGCCTCGACATCCCCGTCTTCCACGACGACCAGCACGGTACGGCGATCGTCGTCACGGCCGCGCTCACCAACGCATTGCGCGTGGTCAAGAAGAGTCTGCCCGAGGTCCGCATCGTCGTCGCCGGGGCCGGCGCGGCCGGCTCCGCGATCGTGACGCTGCTGCTGGCCGGCGGCGCGAAGGACGTCGTGGTCTGCGACCGGCAGGGGGCCCTCGCCGCGGGAGACGAGACCCTGAGCCCGGCGATGGCCGAGCTGGCCGGTTGCACCAACCCGCGCGGCGTACGCGGTGACCTGCACGAGGCGCTGCGCGGTGCCGACGTGTTCATCGGCGTGAGCGCGCCGGGCATCCTGGCGCCCGAGTGGATCCGCGACATGGCCACGCAGTCGATCGTCTTCGCGCTCGCCAATCCCGACCCCGAGGTCGACCCCGCCGAGGCCGGGAAGTACGCCGCCGTCGTCGCGAGCGGCCGCTCCGACTATCCCAACCAGATCAACAACGTGCTCGCGTTCCCCGGTGTCTTCCGCGGCCTGCTCGACGCCCGTGCGAGCGAGATCACGGTCCCGATGCTGCTCCGCGCGTCCGACGCCATTGCCCACGTGGTGAAGGATGAGGAGCTCAACCCCAGTTTCATCATCCCCACCGTGTTCCATCCCGACGTCCCCAAGGCGGTTGCGGCCGCCATCCGAGGAGCCGAATGACCACGACCGTCCACGACTTCAACGCCACCTCGCTCGACGGCAACGACGTCGACCTGGCCGACTACCAGGGCCAGGTGGTGCTGATCGTCAACACCGCCTCCCAGTGCGGCTTCACCCCTCAGTACGCCGGGCTGCAGCAGCTGCACGACGACTACGGCGACCAGGGCTTCAGCGTGCTCGGCTTCCCGTGCGACCAGTTCGGCAACCAGGAGTTCGACACCGACGGCGAGATCGCGGCGTTCTGCGAGAAGAACTACGGCGTCGGCTTCCCGATGTTCAGCAAGATCGACGTCAACGGCGACGACACCCACCCGCTCTACGAGCACCTCAAGCACAAGAAGTCCGGCGCGCTCGGCAAGAACATCAGATGGAACTTCACCAAGTTCCTGGTCGGCCGCGACGGTCAGGTGATCAAGCGCTTCGGACCCGCCAAGGATCCCGACAAGCTGCGCCCCAGGATCGAGCAGGCGCTCGGCGACGCTCAGGCGCCGCCCTCCGAGGCGTAGAGCGCGGCGCCGATGATGCCGGCGTCGTTGAGCAGCTCCGCCGCGATGATCTCGGTGTCGATCTCGATCAGCGGCAGGAACCTGTCGGCCTTCTTGCTCACGCCCCCACCGACCACGAACAGGTCGGGGGAGAAGAGTCGCTCCAGCTGGCGGTAGTACGTCGTCAGCCGGCCCGCCCACTCCTCCCAGGACAGGTCCTTCTTCTCCTTCACGCTCGAGGCGGCGCGCTTCTCGGCGTCGTGGCCGTCGATCTCGAGGTGGCCGAGTTCGGAGTTGGGCACCAGCCTGCCGTCGTACACGAACGCCGAGCCGATGCCGGTGCCGAGCGTGGTGAGGATGACCAGCCCGTCGCGGCCCTTCGCCGCGCCGTACCTCACCTCGGCGAGGCCGGCCGCGTCGGCGTCGTTGACCACATGGACGTCGCGCCCCGTGGCATCGGTGAACAGCTTGTCGGCGTCCTCGCCGATCCAGGACCGGTCGATGTTGGCCGCCGAGCTCACCACGCCGTGGCGGACGACGGCCGGCACGGTGACCCCCACCGCCCCCTGGGAGTCGGGGAAGTGCCCGAGCAGGTCGACGAAGACCTTGGCCACCGCGTCGGGGGTCGAGGGCTTGGGTGTATCGATCCTGACCCTTTCGTGCGCGAACGCGCCCCGGTCGAGGTCCACGGGCGCGCCCTTGATGCCGGTGCCGCCGAAGTCGATGCCGAAGGGGAGATCGTGGTTCGCCATGCCCCCAATCTCTCGTCTCCCGCCGGATTGGACAACCGGCGCGCCCCTGCCAAGCCGCGGCCAGCACGTCCGCCTCGCCATCCCCGAGGACCCGGCGGCCACGGCGGACGACATCGCCTGGATCGCGAGTCGCACTCTGAAGCCCTGAGGTGGTGTCGGAGGGCACGCGTAGGGTCCGGATGTGAGTGCGGGAGGGGTCGAGTACGCCTCGGCGGCCGGGCGCGGCGTCGTGCTCGCCGCCGTGCTCGGGTCCGGCATGACCCTGCTCGACGGCACCGTCGTCAACGTCGCCCTGCGCACCATCGGCCGCGACCTCGACGCGTCGCTGGCCGACCTCCAGTGGATCACCAACGGCTACCTGCTCACCCTGGCCAGCCTGATCCTGCTCGGCGGCGCCCTCGGCGACCGCTACGGCCGGCGCCGCATCTTCGTCCTCGGCACCTGGGGCTTCGCCGCGGCCTCCCTGGTCTGCGGGATCGCCCCGACCCCCGAGGTGCTGATCGCGGCCCGCCTCGTGCAGGGTGTCGCGGCCGCGCTGCTGACCCCTGGCAGCCTGGCGATGATCCAGGGCGCCGTCGTCCCATCGGACCGGGGCCGGGCGATCGGCGCCTGGTCGGGGCTCGGCAGCATCGCGGCCGCCGTCGGCCCGTTCATCGGCGGCGCGCTCGTGCAGTACGTCAGCTGGCGCTGGATCTTCCTGATCAACCTGCCCCTCGCGGTGGCCACCGTGCTGGCGGCGCAGAAGTGGGTGCCCGAGACCAAGGACCCCGGTGAGGCCGGCCGGTTCGACATCCTCGGCGCGGTGCTGGCCAGCGCGGCCCTCGGCGGGACGACGTACGCCCTGATCGAGTGGGGCCACGCCTCCGCGCCGTACGCCGCCGTCGTCGGTGTGGCCTCGGCCGTCGGGTTCCTCGTGGTCGAGCACCGCCGGGCCGAGCCGATGCTCCCGCTCGGCCTCTTCGGCGAGCGCACCTTCAGCGCCGCCAACGCGATGACGTTCTTGGTCTACGCCGCCCTCGGCGCCGTGCTGTTCTTCCTGGTGCTGCAGCTGCAGACGGTCGTGGGCTACCCACCGCTGCGCGCTGGGCTGGCCACCCTGCCGATCACCGTCTGCATGCTGCTGCTCGCGGCGCGCGGCGGGGCGCTCAGCCAGCGCATCGGTCCACGCATCCCGATGACGGTCGGACCGACGGTGATGGCGCTCGGCGTGGTGTGGCTCGCCTACGTCGGCGCGGGGTCGTCGTACTGGCTCGACGTGCTGCCGCCGCTGACCATCTTCGGGCTCGGTCTCTCCCTCATGGTCGCGCCGCTGACCGCGACCGTGCTGGCGGCCGCTCCCGACGAGCGCGCCGGTCTGGCGAGCGGCGTGAGCAACGCCGTCGCGCGGGCGGGCTCGTTGCTCGCGGTGGCGGCACTGCCCGTCGCGGTCGGCCTCTCCGGCACCGAGTACGACGACCCGGTGGCCTTCGGCCACGCCTACCACTCGGCCACCCTCGCCTGCGCCGTGCTGCTGGCGCTCGGCGGTGCGGTGCCGTGGCTGACGATCCGCAACCCGCAGCGGCCGGTTGTGCCGGCACCTACCCTGTGAGCAGGGGGGGTGCGTGATGGGGGTCAACCGGGTCGGTGCGGTCGTGCTCGCCGCCGCCCTCGTCCTCGGTACGACGAGCTGCGGCGCGCGGGGCTCCTCCGCGGCCGAGGGTGGAGCCCGACCCTCGACGGGCACCGGGCCGGCGAGCCGGCCGACTCAGTCTGCCTCGGTCGCCAACGCGCCCGACACTGCGCACGCCGTCGCCGCGCCCGGGCCCTTCGCACCGCCGCTGGCCAACGCCGACATCCTGGTCTTCGGCCAGCGCGATCTCAGCCCCGCGGCCATCGCCCGGATCAAGAAGCTCCCCGGCGTCGACCAGGTGATGTCGTTCGCGCTGGCCAACGCGAGCATCGAGAACCACTCGATCAACCTCGCCGCGGTCGACCCAGGGACCTACCGCAACTACACCGCGATCGACAGCGCACGGTTCCAGACCGAGTGGGACCGGGTGGCCGGCGGCGAAGTGGCACTGCTGCCCCAGTACAAGGTGCAGGTTCCCCACGACGGCTACCTCCGGCTCGGCAGCAGCGCCGACGCACCGAAGGTCCACGTCGGTGTCTATGCCCCGCAGATCCCGCAGGTCGACGCGATCGTGAACGCCAAGTGGGGCCGGGCGCTGCACATGAAGATGCACAACGCCCTGCTGATCTCCGCCGGCCGCGCCGATCCGGGTCCCCTTCAGAAGCCGATCGAGAAGATCGTCGGCAGTTCCGCTTCCGTGCAGCGGATGGACATCGCGGCGCGCATCGGCCTCGACCCGGGCGTGCGGCAGACCGCGTTCCTGGTCGGCACCGTGGCCGACGCGGTCGGGGCGTTCAGCTACTCCTTGCTCGGCGGCGGTCACATCGCCCCGAGCCCGGCCTGGGTCAGCAGTCACATCGCCACCGAGGTGATGCCGATCATCGGGCCGATGACCTGCAACAAGCTGATCTTCCCCCAGCTCCGGGCGGCGCTCGAGGACATCGAGTCGCAGGGTCTCGCCGACAAGATCCACCCCGGCGAGTACGCCGGCTGCTACTACGCGCGGTTCATCGCCGGCACGACCACGCTGTCCAACCACTCGTTCGGGCTGGCCTTCGACATCAACACCCCGGGCAACCAGCGCGGCACCGTCGGCGAGATCGACCGCGGTGTGGTGGCGGCGTTCGAGAAGTGGGGCTTCACCTGGGGTGGCACCTGGCACTACACCGACCCGATGCATTTCGAGATGAACTCGCTCCGCAGTCCCCGGTGAGGGCTCAGGCCCGGGCTGCCACCTGGATCGCCGTGACGTAGTGCTCGGTCACGGCCTCGCCCTCAACGCTCGCCGCCCGGCCGATCTCTGCCACCGCCTCGGCGGGCCAGCTCGGGAAGGTAGCGAACAGGTCGCGGAGCTGGCCGGGCGTCAGGTCGATCGTCCAGCGGATCAGGTCGGCTCGCTCGGGACGGAAGAACCCTCCCGTGGACAGGCGGCTGCGCCACAGGTCCAGGTCGAGCGCATGGTTGCGCCTCGGGCCGTCGAGTCCGTGGATCCGCGCGATCTCGGCCACCCGCCGCCGAAACGGTGTGTCGGCCCGCGGATCGCCGAAGACCGTCCACCACGCGACGAGCCGGGCGCCGGGCCGCAGAGCGGTGTGGAGGCGGGGCAGCACCACGTCGCGGTCGACCCAGTGGAAGGAGGTCGCGGCCACCACCCCGTCATAGGCGCCCGGGGAGAGCGGCACGGTCTCGGCGTCGGCCTCGAGGACGGTCAGCGGGCGGGAGGCGAAGCGTTCGCGCAGCTGCGCGGCGAGGGCCGGACCGGGCTCGACCGCGTCCACGACCGCTCCGCGGTCGAGCAGCTGGCACGTCGCCTGACCGGAGCCGGCGCCGATCTCCAGCAGCTGCGAGCCCGGCACAAACACGCCGTACTCAACGAGGAGGTCGAAGACCTGGGCGGGGTAGTCCGGGCGGCCGGCGGCGTACGCCGCGGCGACCCGATCGAAGTGCCCGGCGTGGTCCACGAGGCCAGCATGCCCGGTGAGCGGGTACTCCGCCCGCTCAGTCGGCCCGCTCGCGCACGTACGCCGCGAAGCCGGGCAGCGTGAAGCGCACCAGGCCGTGGCCGACCGGCTCGATGACTCCCTTCTCGATGAGCCGCTCGCGGGGCACGCTGATCGAGCGGGTGTCCTGCCCCAGGGCTTGCGCTATCTGGGCCCGCGTGACGTTCTCGGTGGCCGCCGCGGCCATCGCCGCCAGGAACGCCTGCTCTCCCCGGGTGGCCGAGCCCCAGCGGGCGCGGTACATCGCCGTGAGCTGGTCGGTCGCGGTCGGGACTCCGGCGTCGACGTCAGCGATGTCGATGCTCGCACCGGCCTCGGGCACGGCCGCGGCCCAGGTGGCGCTGCCCATGAGCTGGAGGTAGTAGGGGTGTCCGCGCGCCTGACCGACCACGCGCTCGAGCGCGCCAGGTGACCAGGTCACCTCGAGCGCACGAGCCGGATCGGCGAGCGCCGAGCGGGCGTCGTCGTCGGCGAGGACGTCGAGGGCCACGAACGCGCTGCGCTCCCCGAACGTCGCGGCCCGAGTCATCGCCTCGGGCGTCACCGGCAGCCCGGCGGTCACCAGGGCGAGCGGGTTGTGCTCGCGCCGGCCGTCGAGATTCTGCCAGGCATTCAGCAGGACGGCCAGGTCGTCGGCGGACGCGGCGTGCAGCTCGTCGATGAACACCACCAGCCCGGTCCCGCCACGACGGCGTACGCGCTGGGCCGCGTCGTGGAGCAGGTCCTCGACGGCGGCGATCGGTGCGCCGGCCGGCTGCGGCGGCGGACCGTCGACGGCCAGCTGACCGGAGACCTTTAGGCCGGGCACCCCGACCTCGACGCCGATCCGCTCCAGCCGTGCGTGCCACCGTCCGGCATCCTCGGCCGGGACCACCTCGGCCCGCTCCAGGGCGCGCTCGACCGAGCGCACCAGCTCGGGCAGGAACGGCTGCTGCCGTGAGCATGCGGTCCACGAGGTGACGAAGCCCAGCTCCTCGGCGTCTCGCTGCGCGGTGCGCAGCAGCGAGGTCTTGCCGAGCCCGCGCGGGGCGTGGAAGACGAGCATTGGGCCGCCGATCTCACCGAAGGTGCCGACCCGGCCGACCTGGTCGCGGATCCGCGAGAGCTCCGAGCGTCGGCCGGCGAGCACCCGCGGCACCTGACCGGGCGTGTAGGGGTTGGGCAGTGGTGGGCTCATCGGCTCCGGTGGATAGGTTGTGATACTTCAGAAAAGTATCATGAGGTATCCGGTCCGGGTGCCGGGCGGTGCGCCGCCACCGCCGGCCGCCCGGTTGAATGGCGACCATGCGCGCCGTCCAGGTCCACACCACCACCGGTCCGGGCGACGTCGTCGTCGCCGACGTCGAGGAGCCCGTCCCCGCCGAGCACGACGTGCTCGTCGAGGTACACGCGGTCGGGGTGTCCTTCCCCGACCTGCTGCTCTCGCGGGGGGAGTACCAGCTCAGGCCCGAGCCGCCGTTCACCCTGGGCGTCGACTTCGCCGGCACGGTCGTCCGTGGCGAGGGCTTCGAGCCAGGGGCCCGGGTCGCCGGGGTCGCGCAGTACGGCGGGGCGGGCGAGCGCGCCGTGGTGCCGGCCACGTTCGCCTTCCCCCTGCCCGACGACGTGTCGTACGACGAGGGCGCGGCGCTGCCGATGAACTACCTGACCGCCCAGTTCGCCCTCGCCGAGCGCGGCCAGCTCCGGGAGGGCGAGACCGTGCTGGTGCACGGTGCCGCCGGTGGCGTCGGCACCGCGACGATCCAGGTCGCCCGGGGGTACGGCGCCCGCACGATCGCCGTGGTCTCCAACAAGGAGAAGGCCGAGGTCGCCCGCCGGGCCGGAGCCGACGAGACGGTTCTTCTCGGCGGGTTCCGCGAGGCGGTCCAGGAGCTGACCAGCGGCCGCGGGGTCGACGTTGTGCTCGACGTCGTCGGTGGCGACGTGTTCACCGACTCGCTGCGCTGCCTCGCGGAGCAGGGGCGGCTGCTCGTCGTCGGCTTCGCCTCCGGACAGGGCATCCCCGAGGTCAGGGTCAACCGGCTGCTGCTCAACAACATCGACGTCCGGGGCGTCGGCTGGGGTGCCTACGCCATGGCCCGGCCCGGCTTCATGCAGCAGCAGTGGAAGGCGCTCGAGCCGATGCTCGCCACCGGCGTCGTCAAGCCGCCGATCGGTGCGACGTACCCGATGGAGGAGTTCGGCCGGGCCCTCGTGGACATGGCCGAACGGCGAACCCTGGGCAAGTCGGTCATCCGGGTCCGCGACTCCGACTAGCCTTGCCGGATGCGAGCAGGGGCAGCTCTGGTCGCGCTCGGGATCGCGGGCGCGGTCCTGACGGCGTGTGGAGGCCATCCGACCTCGACGCCGTCGCCGGGCTCCGACTGGTCGCCGAAGGCCGCCCAGGTCGACGGTCTCTCGGTCGTGGCCGCGTCCGACGCCTCGGGGTTCCGACTCCACACGTCCTCCGGTGACAAGACGTTCCTGCCCGGGGTGAACCTCGGCAGCACCACGCCGCTGCACCAGCCCGGAGAGGTGGGCACCATCCCCGCCTCGCAGTACGCCGAGTGGTTGCGCGCGATGGGCGGGCGCGGGGTGCGAGTCGTGCGCATCTACACGCTGCCGCCGCCCGGTTTCTACGACGAGCTCGCGGCCTACAACCGCGGCCACGCGACGGCACCGATCTACCTCATGCAGGGCGTCTACCTGCCCGACGAGAGCTATCTCGAACCGGGTCACACCCTCTACGACCCGGCCGTGTCCGACGCGTTCTCCCGCGAGCTGCACGACGTGTCCGATGCCGTCCACGGTGACCTGGTCCGTACGGCGGCTCCTGGACGCGCCGGTGGCCACTACACGACCGACGTGTCACCGTGGCTCGCCGGCTGGATCGTCGGCGTCGAGTGGGACCCGCAGGGGGTGGCCCGCACCGACCGGCTCGGCCGGGACGCGCCGTACCACCCCGGCCGCTACTTCGTCGCCCAGCCGCAGGCAACCCCGACCGAGCGCTGGATCGCCTCGAAGATGGACCAGCTCGCCGGGTGGGAGGCCGAGCGGGGGAGCTCGGAGCCGATGGCCTTCGCCAACTGGCCCACGGCCGATCCGCTGACCCACCCGACCGAGCCGCTGACGTCCGAGGACGCCGTCTCGATCGACGCCAACCACGTGCTGCCAACGGCGGCCTGGCCGGGCGGCACGTTCGCGAGCTTCCACGCGTATCCCTACTACCCGGACTTCCAGCGCTACGAGCCGGCGATCCAGCACGAGCAGTGGAACGGGCGCGACGACCCGTACGCCGGCTACCTCGTGGAGCTCGAGCGACACTTCGCGGCCCACATGCCGCTGCTGATCACGGAGTTCGGCGTGCCCTCCTCGCTCGGGACCGCCCACACCGGGCCGCTCGACCGCGGCCAGGGCGACCACTCCGAGCAGGAAGCCATGGCGATGGACGCCGACCTGATGCGGATGATGCACGCGAAGGGGATCGCCGGCGCCTTCGTCTTCGAGTGGCAGGACGAGTGGTTCAAGAAGACCTGGAACACACTCGAGCACCAGCAGCCCGATCGGCGCCAGCTCTGGCACGACCCGCTGACCAACGAGCAGTGGTTCGGCCTCGTGGCGACCGACCCGGACCCGATTCCCGATGCCGTCGCCGACAAGACGGTCGCCCGTGGTCCGTTCCGCCGCGTCCATGCCTGGGCAGACGCGTCGTGGGTGCACCTGGCGGTGACCACCGCGGAGGCTCCCGGCGCGCCGTTCACCATCGATGCGGACGTGCTGCCGGGGCACCGGGGCCCCGACTACCGGATCGAGGTCGACCCCGCCGGCGGCACCGCTCAGGTCTACGTACGGCGGGCGCTCGACCCGATCCGCCTCGACACCCAGCAGTCGCCGTACGTCCCGGACGAGCGCCAGCCGTGGCACCCCTACCGGCTGATCACCAACGGGTCGCGGGTCAGCGCCGGCACGACGCTGCCAGCCGAGTACTGGGACGGCGGTGCCCTGCGCGAGGGCACGTGGGACCCCACGTCCCCCGACTACGACTCCACATCGACGTGGCGCATCGACCAGGCGCACTCGATCGTGCAGCTCCGGATCCCCTGGGCGATGCTCGGCCTGGCCGATCCCTCGAGCCGCCTCGCCCTGGGCGAGGGTGGGCCGCCGGCTCCGTTGGTGAAGATTCCCGGCCTCGGGCTGACGTTCGAGCAGGACGGCCAGCAGGTGCAACTGCCCTTCCGATGGCCGACGTGGAACCACACGACGTACCACGCCCGCGAGAAGGCCGGCATCGACACGGTCGAGCAGGCTTTTCGCGACCTGGCCCCCTGATAACCCCCGCCTCGTTAGGGTGGCCCGCGTGAGCATTCTGGACGAGGCCCGCGAGGGCATGGACCCTGACACCCGGCCGCAGGACGACCTGTTCGGACACGTCAACGGCCGCTGGCTGACCGACACCGAGATCCCGAGCGATCGCTCGAGCTGGGGGCCCTTCGTCCAGCTCGCGGATGCCGCCGAGGCGCAGGTGCACGCGATCATCGAGGAGTTCGCCGAGCGCGTGGTCGGCGGCCCGGGCGACGTGGACGCCGATACCGACGAGGCCCGGATCGCCAGCGTCTACGCGTCGTTCATGGACGCCGACGAGATCCAGCGACTGGGCACCCGGCCGATGCGTCCACTGCTCGACGCAGCCCTGAGCCTGCGCGACACCCGCGACGTCGCGGCGTTCCTCGGCGAGTTCGAGCGGATGGGCGGGCACGGCCTCTTCGGCTCGTACGTCGACACCGACGACCGCAAGTCCGACCGCTACCTCGTCAACGTCGTGCAGGGCGGCCTGGGGCTGCCGGACGAGAGCTACTACCGCGACGAGAAGTTCGCCGAGATCCGCGAGAAGTACGTCGGCTACCTGACCCGCATGTTCGAGCTGGCCGAGGGCGAGGACCCGGCTGGCTCGGCCGCGCGCATCCTCGCGCTCGAGACCCGGCTGGCCAAGGGCCACTGGGAGCGCGCCGAGTGTCGCGACGTGCAGAAGACCTACAACCTCACCACCGCCGACGAGCTGCGCGCCCTGTGCCCGAGCTTCGACTGGGACGCCTTCTTCCGCAACCTCGGTGGCAACGCCGAGACGTGGGCGGAGACCTGCGTGCGCCAGCCGTCGTACGTCGAGCATCTCGAGACCGTGCTCGACCAGACCCCGATCGAGGACTGGCGCACGTGGATGTTCGCGCAGGTGGTGCGCTCGTGCGCGGCGTACCTGCCCGACGACTTCGTCGAGGCCAACTTCGACTTCTACGGCCGCACCTTGAGCGGGACGCCGGAGCTGCGCGCTCGCTGGAAGCGCGGCGTCTCGCTCGTCGAGGGCGCCGTCGGGGAGGCCGTCGGGCGCGAGTACGTCGCCCGGCATTTCCCGCCGAGCTCCAAGGCAATGATGGACGAGCTGGTCGCCAACCTGCTGGCGGCCTACCGCCAGTCCATCGGCGCACTCGACTGGATGAGCGAGGAGACCAAGCAGCGGGCCTACGCCAAGCTCGAGACCTTCCGGCCCAAGATCGGCTACCCGGACAAGTTCCGCGACTACTCCGGCCTGACCTTCTCGCCCCACGACCTGCTCGGCAACGTCGCCGGCTCGACGTCCTTCGAGACCGACCGGCAGTTGGCCAAGATCGGCTCGCCGGTCGACAAGGACGAGTGGCTGATGCTGCCGCACGCCGTCAACGCCTACTACAACCCCGGCGTGAACGAGATCTGCTTCCCCGCCGGGATCCTGCAGGAGCCGTTCTTCGCACCCGACGCCGACGCGGCCGAGAACTACGGCGGCATCGGTGCCGTGATCGGCCACGAGGTCGGCCACGGATTCGACGACCAGGGTGCGCAGTACGACGGCGCGGGCAACCTCAACGACTGGTGGACCGCCGAGGACAAGTCGGCCTTCGAGGAGAAGTCCAAGGCCCTGATCGCGCAGTACGACGCGTTCTCGCCACGCGACCTCCCGGGCGAGCACGTCAACGGCGCCCTGACCGTCGGGGAGAACATCGGCGACCTCGGCGGCCTTACCATCGCCCACCTCGCCTACCGGATCGCCCGTGGCGAGCAGATCAGCACCAACGACGCGCAGCGGCTGTTCACCAACTGGGCCTTCTGCTGGCGCACCAAGCGGCGCCCCGAGCTCGCCCGGCAGTACCTCACCATCGACCCGCACTCGCCCTCGGAGTTCCGCGCCAACATTGTGCGCAACCTCGACGAGTTCCACTCGGCGTTCGAGACCACGCAGGATGACGGGCTGTGGCTCGACCCCGACCAGCGGGTGCGGATCTGGTAGCCGCAGCCGACACCTCGCCCCCCGAGCACCGTCAGCGCGGCCACGCCGTACGGATGGACTGGGGGCTGGTCGGGGCGCGGGCGCTGGTCGCCGACGCCCGGCCCGGCGATGTGGCCGTGGTCGTCGACGTGCTGTCGTTCACCACGACCCTGTGCGTCGCCCTCGAGCGCGGCATCGAGGTGCTGCCACACCCCTGGGCCGACGGCGCCGAGGAGTACGCCGCGGAGCACGGCGCCCACCTGGCGGTCGGGCGCCGGGCCGGGCTGGCGACCGGCTCGGTCAGCCTCTCGCCCGCGTCGTTCGAGCGGGCGCACGGAATCGAGCGGGTGGTGCTGCCCTCGCCCAACGGCTCCACGATCGCGTTCGCCCTCGCCTCGGCCGGCGTCGAGGTCGTCGGCTGCTGCCTGCGCAACGCGGCGGCGGTGGCCGGCTGGGTCGCAGCGCGCGTGCAGACGGGGGCGACGGTGTCGGTGGTGGCCGCGGGCGAGCGGTGGCCCGACGGGTCGCTGCGCCCGGCCGTCGAGGACCTGTGGGGCGCGGGCGCCCTGGTCGCCGGTCTCGCTGGGCGCGGTGCGACGAGGGCCGCCAGCCCCGAGGCCGAGGCGGCTGCGGCCGCCTACGGCGCGGTGGCGGACCGGATGACCGACGCCCTGCCGGACTGCGCGAGCGGACGGGAGCTGGTGGCCCGCGGCTTCGCAGCCGACGTCGCGATCGCGGCCGCGGTCGACGTCACCGGCGTCGTACCGGTGTGGGACGGCGAGGTGTTCAGGCGCCCATCATGAGGGCCGGGTCGATCTCCCTCTCGGGAGGCTTGCGGGGCAGGAAGAACGCCGGGATCAGGCAGCAGCCGACCAGGACCGTGGCGACCAGGTAGACCCCGCCGAACGACGTGCCCATGAAGTGCAGCCCCTGCGCGACCACGGGCTGTGCCTGGGCCCGGGAGAGATGGAGCTGCTCGAGCACCGCCTGTTGCTTCTGCGGGTCGTCGCCCGCCCCGAGGTAGGCCAGCGTGGGACCGACCACGCGCGCGTGGCTGTTGTAGGCGTTGGTGAGCAGCACCGAGAACAGCGCGGTGCCCATCGAGATCGCGACCTGCTGGGTGATGTTCATCAACGTGGACCCACGGGCGATGTCGTGGCTCTTCAGGCTCGCCAGGGCCGCGGTGAACACGGGCATCATCGTCGAGCCCATGCCGAGGCCCATGACCACGAACGAGGTGATGATGTAGGCGTAGGACGTCTGGTCGTCGACCGGGATCAGCATGCCCATGCCGACGGTGTCGAGCACCAGGCCGGTCAGCACGACCTTGCCGGGCCCGATCTTGTCGGCCAGGAAGCCGGCGATCGGCATGGTGAGCATGGCGCCGAAGCCCTGCGGGGCGACCAGCCAGCCGGAGCTGAGCGGCGACTCGCCTCGGACCTGCTGGAAGTAGAGGGTGCACAGCAGGGACGCGCCGAAGAACGCCATCGCGAAGAGCGCCATCGTGATCACCGCGACGGTCAGGTAGCGGTTGGTGAACAGCCGCAGCTGCACCAGCGGGTGGATGTTGGCCCGGCGCAGCGCCCAGGGCACGAACGCGGCGACCAGAAGGACGCCGACGACCGAGCTGATCACGACGGTGCCCGTGAACATGGTGCCGTGCTCCTGCTTGGCGGCGGGGATGGACGAGACGCCGTACAGGAAGAGGGCGAGGCCGGGCGAGAGCAGCAGCATCCCGACCAGGTCGAAGCTCTCGGACGGGTGGATCTCGTCGCGGTCGAGCACGACGTAGGCGTAGATCGTCGCGCCGATGCCGATCGGGACGTTGATCAGGAAGATCCAGTGCCAGCTCGCGACGTCGATCAGCCAGCCGCCGAGGATCGGGCCGAAGATCGGGCCCAGCAGCATGGGGACGCCGAGGATCGCCATCACCCGGCCCAGCCGCTCGGGGCCGGCGGCCCGGGTCATGATCGTCATGCCCAGCGGCATCAGCATGCCGCCCCCGAGGCCCTGGAGCACCCGGAAGAAGACCAGCATCTCGAGGCTCTGCGCGGTGGAGCACAGGGCCGATCCGGCCGTGAACAGCACGATCGCGAGGATGTAGAGCCGTTTGGTGCCGAAGCGGTCGGCCGCCCAACCCGTCAGCGGGATGATGGTGGCCAGGGCGAGCGTGTAGCCCGTGGCCGTCCAGGCGACCTGCGCCTGGGTCTTGCCGAAGATGTCCTGGAAGGTGCGCTGGGCGACCGCCACGACGGTGATGTCGAGGATCGACATGATCGCGCCGAGCACGACCACGCCGGCGACGAGCAGGACCCGCTTGTCGAGGCGGTCGTCGGGGGAGTCGGGGGGCCCTGGGTGTCGGAGATGCCCTGAGTGGTGCTTGCCATGATCCGAGCCTAGGGGCCGCCACCGACAGTCGGCGACCCCTTTCGCGCAGGACGGACGCCACCGGGCCGCGCGGGGCCCGTCTCAGTAGCTGTAGCGTCGGCAGGCCCGCGTGCGCAGCGCTCGCCAGGTCGCCTCGTCGACCGTGCCCGTGACCGCGAGGCCGCGCAGCTGCTGGAACTTCTTCACCTCGGTCTGGGTGATGGCGTCGTAGCTGTCGCTCAGGTCGCCGGCCTGGTTGAGCCTGAGGTCCTGGAGGGTCTCCTGGAGCGCCCGGATCCAGATCCCGTCGCCGACGTCCTGCGACATGCCCGGCGAGAGCGTCGGCGCCGCCGACGAGCTCAGCTCGCAGACGCAGACCACGAAGCGCTCGGTGCCGTCGTCGAGCCGGGTCACCACGTCTCCCTTGTGGGCCGCCGACATCCGCAGCGCACAACCCCGGGAGCCGCTGGCGTCGTACGGCCCCAGATAGGCGGTGTAGGTCGGTGTGGGCTGGGCGCCGTGGTCCCACCAGGTCGGGCAGGACTGTGCGGTGCGCAGGTACTTCGCACCCGGGTTGTCCCGGACGCCGGGGGCCAGGGCGGGGCGGGTGTCGCCCCAGGCGACGAGCAGCAGGTCCTGCCCGGAGCAGGACTGGTTCTGCAGCGGCACGCCGAGGTGGAGTGGGTCCTCGAAGTCGCCCGAGGTCGACGTCGCGGGCACCACGAACGCCGCGACCGCGCCGGCGACCAGGCCGAGGATCGCCGCGGTCGCCACCGCCACGACGGTGCGTCTCCTGGCGTTCACGGTGCGACGATACGGGGCGAGCTCATGCGCAGAGACCGCGCAGCGCCATCGCGGCGAGCACCTCACGCATCAGGTCCTGCGGCAGGAATGTGCTGTGCGGCGTGGAGTTGAGCAGGCCGAAGGTCGCGTGCACCATCGCCTGGCCCGTCGGCCGGCCGAGGTCGGGTCGCAGCCGGAGGAGGACGTCGACCCACACCTCGACGTACTCCCGTTGCGTGGCACGCACCGTCTCGCGGGCATCGTCGGGCAGGGCCGACCAGTCCCGGTCCTGGACGACGATCAGGGCCGGGTGCGCGAGGGCGAAGCTGGTGTGCCAGTCGACCAGCGCCGCCAGGGCGGCCAGGTCGTCGTCGGCGCCGGTCACCCGCGAGCGGCCCTCGGCGAGAAGCTCCTCGCTGATCGAGACCAGCATCGCCGAGAGGATGTCCAGCTTGCTGTCGAAGTGCTTGTAGAGCGCCGGACCGGAGACTCCCACCGCCGCGCCGAGGTCGGCAATCGAGACCCCGTGGAAGCCGTGCCGGGCGAACAGCTCGGCCGCGGTGTCGAGGATCTGGTCCCGGCGGCTCACCGGTCAAGGTTAGCGCTCGTTAACGTACGTGGGCGTGGGGCGAACCGACGGCGATGGGGACAGGACGAGGGGGTCGACGGCGGCCGACGAGGTGCCAGCGCACGCCTGAGCCGACAGGTGCCAGACTCGCGGCATGCGGACCCTGCGTACGCCGGACGAACGATTCGCCGACCTCACCGACTTCCCCTACCAGCCGCGGTACGCCGAGGTGCCCGACGACGAGGGCGGCTCGCTGCGGATGGCCTGGGTCGAGGCTGGTCCGGAGGACGGCCCGGTGGCGTTGTTGCTGCATGGCGAGCCGAGCTGGTCGTTCCTCTACCGGCACGTGATGGCGGTGCTGGCCGGGGCCGGCGTACGTGCCGTGGCGCCCGACCTGGTCGGCTTCGGTCGGTCCGACAAGCCGGCAGACCCCGCCGACCACACGTATGCCCGGCACGTGGAGTGGTGTCGCGCGCTGGTCTTCGACGCGCTCGATCTGCGTGACGTGACGCTGGTCGGCCAGGACTGGGGCGGCCTGATCGGGCTGCGTCTGGTCGCCGAGCACCCCGACCGGTTCGCCCGTGTGGTGGCCGCCAACACCGGCCTGCCCACCGGCGACCGAGACATGCCCGAGATCTGGTGGAGCTTCCGCCGGGCCGTCGAAGGCGCCGAGTCCCTCGACATCGGGCGCTTGGTCGCGGCGGGCTGCCACGATCTGATGGACGACGCCACGCGGGCGGCGTACGACGCGCCGTTCCCCGACGAGTCCTTCAAGGCCGGCCCGCGGGCGATGCCGGGCCTGGTGCCGACTCGCCCCGACGACCCGGCCACCGAGGCGAACCGCGCGGCCTGGCAGCGCCTGACCTCGTGGGACCGCCCGTTCCTGATCGCCTTCTCCGACGGTGATCCGATCACCGCCGACATGGCACCGATCCTGCAGCGGTCTGTCCCGGGCGCCGCGGGACTCGAGCACCCGATGATCGAGGACGCCGGTCACTTCCTCCAGGAGGACGCCGGCGACCGCTTGGGCGAGATCGTCGCCCACTTCGTCACTGGCACCGCTGGTTAATGATCGCTAACCTGTCTCCGTGAGTGATCTCCGAGACCTCGTCGGCGAGCTGCGCGAGCACCTGGCCGTCGTACGACGTGGCGGCAGCGAGGCCGCGCGCGCCAAGCACACCGGCCGCGGCAAGCTGCTGGTGCGCGACCGCATCGACCGCCTGCTCGACCCCGGCAGCCCGTTCCTCGAGTTGAGCCCGCTGGCCGCGTTCGCGATGTACGGCGAGGGTGAGTACGCCGTCCCGAGCGCGAGCATCGTCACCGGCATCGGCCGGGTGCAGGGCCGCGAGTGCGTGGTCGTCGCGAACGACGCGACCGTCAAGGGCGGCACCTACTACCCGCTGACGGTCAAGAAGCACCTGCGCGCGCAGGCCGTCGCCGCCGAGAACCGGCTGCCCTGCCTCTACCTCGTCGACTCCGGCGGCGCGTTCCTGCCGATGCAGGACGAGGTCTTCCCCGACCGCGAGCACTTCGGGCGGATCTTCTTCAACCAGGCCAACCTGTCCGCCGCCGGCATCCCGCAGATCGCCAGCGTGATGGGCTCGTGCACCGCCGGCGGCGCCTACGTGCCGGCGATGTCGGACGAGACGGTGATCGTGCGCAACCAGGGCACGATCTTCCTCGGCGGTCCGCCGCTGGTGAAGGCCGCCACCGGCGAGGTCGTCACCGCCGAGGACCTCGGCGGCGGCGACGTACACGCCCGCACCTCCGGCGTCGTCGACCACCTCGCCGACGACGACGCGCACGCGCTGGCCATCGTGCGGTCGATCGTGGACACGCTGCCTCGAGGCCCCCTTGGTTTCGAGACAGGCGCAGAGCGCCTTCCTCAACCAGCGGGGGACGGTGCCGTCGAGGTCGAGGAGCCGCACGAGCCGCCGGAGAGCCTGTACGACGTCGTCCCCGCCGACACCCGCACGCCGTACGACGTGCGCGAGGTGATCCGCCGCATCGTCGACGGCAGCCGGATGCACGAGTTCAAGAAGCTGTACGGCGAGACCCTGGTCTGCGTCTTCGCCAGGATCTGGGGCCGCGAGGTCGGCATCGTGGCCAACAACGGCATCCTGTTCAGCGAGTCGGCGCTCAAGGGCGCCCACTTCATCGAGCTGTGCAACCAGCGCCGGATCCCGCTGGTCTTCCTGCAGAACATCACCGGCTTCATGGTCGGCCGCGAGTACGAGAACCGCGGCATCGCCCGCGACGGCGCCAAGCTCGTCACCGCCGTCGCCTGCTCGGTCGTCCCGAAGTTCACCGTGGTCATCGGCGGTTCGTTCGGCGCCGGCAACTACGGCATGTGCGGGCGCGCCTACGACCCGCGGTTCCTGTGGATGTGGCCGAACGCCCGGATCTCGGTGATGGGCGGCGAGCAGGCCGCGAGCGTGCTGGCCACCGTGCGCCGCGACGGCATCGAGGGCCGAGGCGACGAGTGGTCGACCGAGGACGAGGAGTCGTTCAAGGCCCCCATCCGCGACCAGTACGACGCGCAGGGCTCGCCGTACTACTCCACCGCCCGGCTCTGGGACGACGGGATCATCGACCCCGCCGACACCCGGCGGGTGCTCGGCATGGGCCTCGCCGCAGCCGCCCACGCCCCGATCCCCGAGCCGTCCTACGGCATCTTCAGGATGTGAGATCACCCCATGACGTTCTTCCCTCCCCTGCTTCGCTCCTGCGCGAACAACGCCACGGGGGCTCCGATATCGCTGCGGGGTGTGTCTGAATGAGCTTTCAGAAGGTCCTGGTCGCCAACCGCGGCGAGATCGCCCTGCGCGTGATGCGCACCTGCGACCGCCTCGGTGTCGCCACCGTCGCGCTCTACACCGACGCCGAC
>JBPCQY010000144.1:0-19852 GCA_050997635.1 Nocardioides sp. | reverse complement strand
GCGGCGGCGAGCCGTTCCTGCTGACACTGCATCGCGCTCAGAAGTCGACCGGGACGTCGGCGATGGCAGGCTTGTCCACCTGCGGGCCGATCCCCAGCCTCTCCTTGATCTTCTTCTCGATCTCGTCCGCAAGATCGGGGTTGTCCTTGAGGAAGGTCCGGGCGTTCTCCTTGCCCTGACCGAGCTGGTCTCCGTCGTAGGTGTACCAGGCCCCGGCCTTGCGGACGAAGCCCTGCTCCACCCCCATGTCGATGAGACCACCCTCACGCGAGATGCCGTGGCCGTAGATGATGTCGAACTCGGCCTGCTTGAACGGCGGCGACACCTTGTTTTTCACAACCTTGACCCGGGTCCGGTTGCCGACCGCGTCGGAGCCGTCCTTGAGCGTCTCGATGCGCCGCACGTCGAGGCGCACCGACGCATAGAACTTCAGCGCCTTGCCACCTGTGGTGGTCTCCGGGCTGTTGTGAACCATGACGCCATCAACGAAGTAGTTGTGGGTGCCCTCCACCTCGATGTCGAACCGGTGCATCGACCGCGTCCGAGGCTTGACGCGGACGTCCAGGACCTTCGCCGGGACGAGGACCTCCCGAGGCTCGACGAACTCAGGCACCACCGCGAACTGTCCGCGAAGGCGTGGAGGCAGCATGTCGTCCATCGATGGATGGACGTACGGAGCCACGAGCTCCTGGAAGATCCGGCTGCCATCCGTGGTCATGGTCAGGTAGGCCTTCTGGGCGGCACCGCGAGGTGCGAGCCGTGACTCGACGCCGTAGGTGTCGCGCAGGTGGTCGGCCACCCTGACCCGGCTCGCCTCGCTCATCGCCTCGACACAGAACTCGACCCGGGCGCTGCCACCGGCAGCGCGGACCTGCACGCCCTTGGAACGCTCGGAGAACGACCCGTCGTCCATGAACCACATGGCGAGAGCGAGGGGGGTGAGCGACTTGATGTAGTCGTCGGTGAGGTGCTTCTTTCGGTCACCCCAGTAGACGACCTCGCACAGCTCGCCCAGCTCGGGCAGCAGGCTCAGGTCGACAAAGCCGGCACCCTTGACGTTCGTCGTGCGGGTCTGTCCGATGTTGCCGAACAGCGAGGCCTTCCAGTCGAGGTAGTCGACCTGCCTGTCGCCGTGCCCCATCCGGAACCGGACCCCGTGACGGCCCCGAGTGTTGGGCGCAAGGTGTGCGTCACCCATGAGGCCGCCGAGGACCACCTGCCACTGCTGACCGCTCAGCCGCGCTGTCTCGTTGGACAGGACCCGGTCTCCGGGGACGAGCTCGCCCGCCTCGCGCCATCCTCCCGGCGTCCGGACGAGGTGGTTGGCGGTCGCCGCAAACTGCGACCGGCCGTTGCCTCCGGACTTCTCCACGGTGACCTGGAGGAACTGGGTGGCCGGGCCGTTGTCGAACCAGCTGGTCACCGGACGGTTGACGATCGAGTCCGACTCAGGGTCGTAGGTGCGCACCTCGACGGCCAGCTTCTGGTTGACGATGTTGCCGATCTTCTCCGTCGAACCGTCGGCCAGGGTGACCCTGGTGTTGTGGGAACAGCACCCAAACATCACTCCGATCTTCTCGCGGAGCTGGTTGATGAAGATCATCGTCGTGTTGGAGTTGCTCAGCGCGCCGGTCATCTTGCGCAGCGCCTGGCTCATCAGGCGGGCCTGGAGGCCGACGTGGCTGTCACCCATCTCGCCCTCGATCTCGGCGCGGGGCACCAGCGCCGCAACCGAGTCGATGACGATCAGGTCGAGCGCACCGGAGCGGATCAGCATGTCGGCGATCTCGAGGGCCTGCTCACCGGAGTCGGGCTGGGAGACCAGCAGGGCGTCGGTGTCGACGCCGAGGTTCTTCGCATAGTCCGGGTCGAGAGCGTGCTCGGCGTCGATGAAGGCCACGATGCCGCCGGCGCGCTGGGCACTGGCCACCGAGTGCAGGGCGACCGTCGTCTTGCCGGAGGACTCCGGACCGTAGATCTCGACCACCCGGCCGCGGGGCAGGCCGCCCAGGCCGAGCGCCACGTCGAGCGCGATGGAGCCGGTCGGGATCACCTCCAGGGGCGCGCGCGTCTCGTCACCGAGCCGCATGACCGAGCCCTTGCCAAACTGCTTCTCGATGTTGGCGAGTGCGGCGTCCAGGGCCTTCTCGCGGTCTCCACCAGCCATGTGGCTTACGTCCTTTGCTGTCGTTGGGTTCCAGGCACATCGGCGACGCTAGGCCGAGCCACCGACATCGCCTGATCAGCGTCGTCGTCCCTGTGGAGAGGCTCGGTTCGGATCGTGCCTGTGCACACAAAATAGCCCGAACACGTGTTCGATCGAACCCGACACGCCGGTTCGCGGAGGCGGATCAGTGCGGCCGCACCGCGGCGTACACCAGGGCGTCGACCCGCTTCGCGTCGACCTCCATCCAGCTGCGCAGCAGCCCCTCGCGCAGGTAGCCGGCGCGCTCGGCGGTGGCGATCGAGGCGAGGTTCCACGGCTCGGTGTGCAGCGAGACCCGGTGCTGGCCCGCGGCCAGGGGAACGCCGTCATGGCGGCCAGTGTGCCGGATATCGGTTGCGCGACCTCGTCGGGGCACGGCACCGTGACCACGTGCCCGAGCTGACCATCCGCCGCGTCGACCATCGTGACAGCGAGGAGATGGCGCAGTTCCAGCGCGTGTACGCCGAGGCGGAGCTGGCCGGTGATCCCGACGCGTCTCTCTACTCGCTGCACGACACCGTCGCCTACCTGTCCTCGACCGAGGCGGCCTGGTTCTACGACGGCTTCGCGGCCTACGACGGCGACCAGATGGTCGGCGAGGCGATGGTCACCGGCGCCCGGCACGACAACCAGCACGTGGCCCGGATCTGGGTGTGGGTGCCGCCCCAGCACGCCCGCCGCGGCCACGGCACCCGGCTGGCGGCGTACGCCGAGGAGCACGCGCGATCGCTCGGCCGCACCGTCGCCCACGCGACCGCCGGGCTCGGAACCGACCTCAGGCACAGGCATCGCCGCTTCGCCGAACGGCTCGGCTACGCCCTGGCCAACACCGAGGTCGAGCGGCGGCTGCCCCTCCCCGTCGACCCGGGCCTGCTCGACCGGCTCGAGGCCGAGACCGCGTCGTACCACCCGGAGTACGCCGTGCGGGTCACCGTCGGGCCCGTGCCCGGCGACCTCGCACCGGGCTACGTCGCGCTCAAGAACCTGATGAACACCCTGGCCCCGACCGGCGATCTCGAGGTCGAGGAGTCCCGCGAGACGCTCGCCGGGCTGGCCGTCCAGGACGCCGAGCTGATCGCGGCCGGACGCACCCGCATCGGCGCCTTCGCGGTCGCTCCCGACGCTCAGGTGGCGGGGTACGCCGTGTCGGTGGTGGCCACCGACGACCACGTCGACCAGTGGGGCACGCTCGTGCACCCCTCGCACCGCGGCCGCCGGCTCGGCATGGCGCTCAAGTGCGCCGGCCTGCGCGCGATCGCCGAGCAGGCACCCGGCAAGCGCTTCGTGACCACGACCAACGCGGAGACCAACGCGCCGATGGTCTCGATCAACGAGGCGCTGGGCTTCCGGTTACACCGACTGCGCGCCGACTTCCACAAGCGGCTCATCTAGCGTTCCGACGCGGGCAGCTCGAGCGCGCTCCACACCGCGCGCCAGACCGTCTTGGGGGACTCGCCGTCGGCCAGCGCTTCGCTCACGGTGCGGCTGCCGAGCTCGGCCATCACGAACTGGCTCGCCCAGCTGCGGGCGTACGCCGAGCCGAGGACATCGTCCATGCGGACCCAGAACTCGCTGTGTTTCATGCGCGCCCCGCCAGCCCGACCTGCCACTGGTCACGGTGCTCGGCGCGAGGGGCCAGGTCGCAGCGGCCGCCGTGGAGCAGGCAGGCGTTGGCCCGGGCACGGGCGGCAGCGTGGTCGTCGCGCGCCCGCGTCATCGGGTCCTGGGTGTCGGCCTCGGTCATCGGTCCATCGTGCCAGCCGCCGCCGACCTCCCTTCGCGTCAGGTCAGCAGCAGTGCGTCAAGGCGGCGCCGCACCAGGACGAGCCCCACGGCGCCCATCGCCATCAGGTAGACCACCGAGACTCCCGACTCCCAGGTGATCGAGCCGGTGGTGAGCTCGCGGCACAGCACAACCCCCCGGTAGAGCGGCGTCGCCTCCACCACCCAGCGCAGCGCGCCGTGGAACGCGGTCACCGGGAAGAACGTGCCGGAGAAGAGGAACAGCGGCAGCTGGACCAGGGTGATCTTCTCGAAGTCCTGCCACGAGGTCATCCAGGTCGAGGCCGCCATGCACACCGCGCTGAACGCGAAACCGATCAGCAGCGTTGCAGGGAAGGCCAGCAGAGACCACCACGAGTGCACCAGCCCCAGGGCCCACATCACTACCAAAAAGGCCGCGGAGTACGACGCCCCGCGCAGCTGGCCCCAGATGATCTCGCCGCGGGCGATGTCTCCCGAGGTCAACGGCGTGGCCAGCATCTGGTCGTAGAGCTTTTCGTACTTGAGCTTGAAGAACACGTTGTACGTCGAGTCGAGCAGTGCCCCGTTGAACGCGGAAGCGGCGAGCATGCCGGGAGCGACGAACTCGGCGTACGGGATGGCGTGACCGTTGAACTCGAAGGTGCGGATCAGCTGCCCCACCCCGATGCCGATCGAGAAGAGGTAGAAGACGGGCTCGAGGAAGCCGGTGAGGAAGAGCTTCCAGGCGGCGCGGTAGACGATGTAGTTGCGGGTCACCAGAAGCCAGGCCGCGGCCGGACGGCGCAGCGGCGCGCTGGTCGGTACGGAGGTCACTGCTCGAGCCTCCTCGTCAGCTCGCGCACGGCCAGCCACCAGCCCGCGACCGTCATCGCCACCAGCACCGCGACGTTGATCGCGGCGGTCGACCAGTCGACGTGGTCGAGACAGAGCATCCGCGAGAGGTTCACGCCGTGCCACAACGGAGTCAGGCGGGCCACCCACGACAGTGCGTCACCGAGGTTCGCGATCGGGAAGAACGCCCCGGAGAACAAGAACAGCGGGAACACGCCGAGCCGGAACAGCACCCCGAACGCCGCCTCGCTCCTGACGTGGGCGCTGAAGGCGAAGGTCACCGTCGCGAAGGCCATCCCGACCAGCACCTGCGCGAGGAACGCCAGCACCGGCCCCCACCACGTGGCGAAGACCCCGAACGGCGCGACCACGAGCAGGTAGACGGCGCAGGTCGTGGCCAGCCGGAACAGCACGAAACACAACATCGCGCTGACCAGGTCACGCACCCCCAGCGGCGTCGCGAGCTGGGCGTAGAAGCTCTTGTGCCACTTGATCGCGCCCATCACGGGGTAGGTCGTCTCGGCCACCGCCGTCTGCATCGTCTGGGCCGCGATCAGGCCCGGCACGATGAAGGCGAGGTACGACGTGGCGCCCTCGAGGCGCGAGGGGTCGACCTTGACGAAGCTGCCGAGCAGCACGCCCATGGCGAGCACGTAGAACAGCGGGCTGACGAAGCTCGAGATCACCGAGCCCTTCCAGGTGCGCTTGTAGACGGTCCACCAGTAGTCGAACTGGCGGGTCACCCCTTGGACCGGGGTCAGGGTCGCCATCAGTCGACCAGCGTCCGGCCGGTGAGGCGCAGGAAGACATCCTCGAGCGAGGAGCGGCGTACGAGCGTGGCGATCGGCGCGAGCCCCCGCTCGTGGACCTTGGTCACGGCCTCCTCGCCATCGTCGCTGTAGACCAGCAGTCGGTCGGGTAGCACCTCGACGCGCTCCCCCAGGTCGGCAATCTTCTCGGCCATCGTGTCGTGGTCGCCGACCGGGAACCGCAGCTCGGCCACCTCGCGGGTGGAGTGCTCGCGGACCAGCTCGAGCGGGGAGCCCTCGGCCGCGATCACGCCGCGGTCCATGACGACGAGGCGGTCGCAGAGCTGCTCGGCCTCGTCCATGTAGTGGGTGGTGATCACCAGCGTGACGCCCTGCTGCTTGAGCCGGAACAGCCGGTCCCACAGCACGTGACGCGCCTGCGGGTCGAGCCCGGTCGTCGGCTCGTCGAGCAGCAGCAGGTCCGGCCGGTTGATCAGCGACCGGGCGATGGTCAGCCGACGCTTCATGCCGCCCGACAGGTCCTCGACCCGGGCTTTGCGCTTCTCGGTGAGCTGGACGAACTCCAGCAGCTCCTCGGCCCGCGACCTCACCTCCGCCTTGGCGATGCCGAAGTAGCGGCCGTAGACGTAGAGGTTGTCGAAGACATTGAGCTCGTTGTCGAGGGTGTCCTCCTGTGGGCAGACGCCGATCCGCGCGCGGATGGCCGGGCCGTCCTCCGCGGGGTCCATGCCGAGGATCCGCAGCTCTCCCCCGCTGACCGGCGAGACGCAGGCGATCATCCGCATCGTGGAGGACTTGCCGGCGCCGTTGGGGCCGAGGAAGCCGAACGCCTCGCCCCGTCGCACGTCGACATCGATGCCGCGCACCGCCTCGAAGTCGCCGAAGGACTTGCGCAGGCCGCGGGCCGAGATCATGGAGTCTGAGGACACGTTGACCGACCCTACAAATATTCGCCGACATACCTGCATCGAGTTTCGGCCCGACCCTTCACCGGTTGCCGTGCGTCCCACTCACAAGACGCCAGCAATGGACGCACCGTGGTCACCGGCACCGACGCGAGGAGGGACGTGCGCTCGTTCGGGGATTTCGTGCGCGCCCGCCTGCCGCGCCTGCTGCGCCTCGGCCGGGCGCTCACCGGTGACGAGCACCGCGGCGCCGACCTCGTGCAGGACGCCCTGGCACCGTGGCACGAGGAACAGGACGCGTCAGTAGCCTCGGCGGCATGGAACGCACCCATGCACGCTCGGGCTCGCCGTACGAGTCCTCGATCGGGTTCAGCCGCGCCGTCCGCGTGGGCGACACCATCGCGGTCAGTGGCACGGCTCCCGTCTGACCCGACGGGCACGTGGACCCCGACCCGACCGTGCAGGCACGGCGCTGCTGGGAGATCGCCCTGGCCGCCCTGACCGAGCTCGGCGGCACGGTCGCCGACGTCGTCCGGACCCGTCAGTACGTCGTGTCGCCCGACCTCGCAGCGGCCGTTGGGGCCGTGCACGGCGAGGTGTTCGGCGACGTACGCCCGGCCAGCACGATGGTGGTGGTGGCCGGTCTGCTCGACCCCCGCTGGCTGGTCGAGGTCGAGGTCGACGCCGTCGTGAGCTGATCGCCTACCGCGGGATCTGCTGGTCGAGCCAGGCGAGCATCGTGGTGACGACCTCGTTGCGGTTGGACTCGTTGAAGACCTCGTGCTGGGCCTGCGGCCAGCGCTCGAGCGTCACGTCGAGCCCGGCCTGCTCATAGCGCTGCACCAGGGCGTCGACCAGGGCGCCGCCGCCGCCCACGGGGTCGAGCTCACCGACCACGACGTCGACCGGGAGGTCGTGGCGCATGCCGGCGACCCGCTTGGGGTCGGTCAGCTGCCGGGCGCCCTCGAAGCAGTCGCGCATGCCGGTGGCGTCGAGGCCGAACCCGCACCACGGGTCGTTGATGTAGGCGTCGACCTGCGCTTCGTCGCGGCTGAGCCAGTCGAAGTCGGTGCGGGCCGGCTCGAACGGCGCGTTGAAGGCGCTGAGGTCCATCGGGGCGTCGAGGTCCATCGCCGGCTCGAGGAGGTCGATCGCCGCGGTGCCCGAGAGCACCACGGCCGTGACGTCGGCGCTGTGGTCGAGGAGATATTGCTGCGCGGCGAAGGACCCGAGGCTGTGGGCGATCAGCACCAGCGGCAGCCCGGGGTGGGCGTCGGTGGCGAGCCGGCCGGTGCGACCGATGTCGGCGACCAGCTCGCGCCACCCGCCCTCGCCCAGGACGCCGAACTCGTCGGGCGAGGACGCCGTGTTGCCGTGGGCGCGGTGGTCGTGGCTGTAGACGACGTATCCGTCGGCGAGCAGGTCATCGACCAGGGGCTGGTAGCGCTGGGCGTACTCCCCCACACCGTGCGTGATCTGCGCGATCGCGCGCGGTACACCTGGCGGGTCCCAGCGGTACGTCGCGATGCGCGCGCCGCCGGCACTCTCGTAGTCGACGCGCGTCGCTGACTTCTCCGTCATGGCTCTCCCCCGGCAGGCTCCCACCAACCTACTCAGGCGATCAGGACCAGCGGGTAGCTGAAGTCGACCGGGAGCACTCGCCCCGGCACGGGCGGTGCGGTCGAGTCATAGCTGTGGCCGCTCGGAGTCGTGAGCACCACCGTGTGGCGTGGTCCTGGTGAGGGTCTCGCCCGCCAGCCGGGAGCCTGTTTCGCGTGGTTGCAGGCCTCGCAGAGGCCCTGCCCGTTGAGCTCGGACGTGGGTCCCTCGACCTCGGCGGGGACGACATGGTCGGTGTGCCGGATCGGGGCGTCGCACCACGGGGTGCGGCATATCTGGTCACGCAGCCTGATCAGACGTGCCAGCCCGGCCGGGAAGCAGCGGGTCTGCGAGTCCAGGGCGACGAGCGAGCCGGTCTCCGGTTGGCGGTAGAGCCGCCGCAGCGTCGCCATACCTTCCTGGTCGGCTCGCGTGACCAGCTCGCGGGCGAGCTCGGCCGGGATCGGACCGTAGCCGTCGAGGTGGGCCGCGTCATCGCGGTCGCCGAGCAGCACCTCGTCGCTCACCAGCAGGTCGACGTTCACGGGGACGGCATCACGTGTGCCGAGGACCCGCTCGACGAGCGTGTCGGCCATCACCTGCCCGCGGGTACGCGGGTCGCCCGCGGCCCTGGCGGAGTCGGCGGCGTCCCGGAGGGACTTGAGGACGGCGACGCCCGCCGCCACCGGAACCTCTGCCGAGACCCGGCACATCGTGTCGGGCACCGGGCGAAGCGTGACGCGGCGTTCGGACTCGGCCACCCGGCGCCGCCGCACCGCGGCCTCGACATCGAGCTTCTCCGCCAGTGAGCGGGCAGCGTGCTCGAGCTCTCGGTCGCCCATCCCCTCCACTCGCCTCGGGTCACCGGCGATGCGACGGTCGACCTCCGCGCGGTCTTGTCGTGAGAGGCACGCGGTCTCCCGTGCCAGGATCGTCGCCTTCCACTCCGTGATGTGCCCGGCTCGTAGGGCTTCGCGGGTGAACGGCATCTCGGTCGCCAGGATCTTCGCCAGCCCGAGCCGCCGCTGTCCGCGGTGGTGCGAGGTGCGGGTCGCCAACGCCACCTGCGCCGCCACCCCACGGCCCCGCCGCGCCTGCGGCACCCCGCGCGCGGCTTCCCGCTCCCGGACCTTGGTGTCCAGCACCGCCGCCGCGTCGGCCTGCAGACCGGCCGCGGCACACGTCAGCTCCTCCAGCGCGCGCAGGACATCGACGCAGGCGGCCTCGTCGTCGGGTGCAGACGTGGTGCGCAGCTGCTCGACCCAGGCATGCACGTCCGCCGCGGTCATCGCGGGCGTCTCATGCGCAATATCGAACATGTGTTCGATTCTACCCCGCCCCGCCGACAGGGTCCAGGGCTATCGTCAAATCTGTGGAGAGACTCCCGCTGGCACCGTGTTTCCCACGACGTCCGCACGGTGCCACCGGCACGGTGCGATCGGGATGGCTCAGTGCGCGACGGCGAGGCCTCGCGCCGCGTCGGCAAGACGCCGGTCACGCGTCCACAGCCGGCACCCCGGGGTGATCAGAGTGGCGGCGAGCAGATGGGCGTCCACCAGACCCAGGTCCCTTCCCCAGAGCGGCACGTCCTCGACGAGGCGTCGTACGTCGCTCTCCCGCGCCACCGTGACGGTGGGCAGCCGCCCCAGCAGTTCCAGAACTGCGCTGCGATCCTGGAGCGTGCCGAGGGCCAGCTCGCCGAGGACGTGGGGATGGGTAGCCACGGCGTTCTTCTCGAGCAGGTCGAGCAGCCGCCGATCCGCTCCGTGCAGGTGGTCGATCCAGACCGAGGTGTCGACCAGGATCACGAGACCCGGCGGCGAGGAGCTGCGGCGGCCTTGGTGTCGCTCCCGCCCAGGGCAGCCAGCCGGCGCGCGCTCTCGGCGGCGATCAGGGTCGACAGCGCCGTCCGCAGGAGCTGTGCGCGCTCGGTGATCCCCGTCAGCTCCACTGCCTCGGCCACCAGGTCGTCATCGAGGGTCACGGTCGTTCTCATGCATCGAATCTAGCAACATCCGGTGACGTTCGTGATGCACGCTCTCCCTCCTTCGTGAGGAGGTCGAGGAGCGACCCGGCAGTCGCTCCCCGCAGCAGCCTCACGGATCTCAATCGCCTCGGTCGGGGTGCACCATCTCGCGCGTAGCCATCTTGAGGAACAGCAGGTAGGTCAGCGGGGTGCGTGTTCCCGTGGGAAGTCCGTGGTCTGCGGCATGATGGCGTCGCAACCTCAGGAGGTGGCCCGGTGACCCCAGACCCGCTGGTGGATCGCTTCGCGACGCCGCTAGACACCCAGACGGAGGCGGCGCGTTACCTCGGCGTGCCCTCGTCCACCTTCCGTGCGTGGTCTCGCGGCTACCGCGTGCATCGTCCGAACGGCGACGTCACGGGCGAGCCGGTGATCACGTCGCTCGACGCGCCCCGTGGGGAGGCGTCGGTGCCCTTCGTCGGGCTGGCCGAGGGCTATGCCCTGACCGCCATCCGTCGTGCCGGCGTACCCCTGCAACGGATCCGTCCCGCCATTGCCGAACTGGGCTCCCAGCTCGGCGTGACTCATGCTCTCGCGTCCAAGCGACTGTTCACCGACGGCGTCGAGGTGCTGTTCGACTACGCCGAGCACGTCTGCGGTGACGAAGCGCGGGCCGTGCGTGAGCTCGTCGTCATCCGCAACGGTCAGCGGGTCTTCAACGAAGCGGTCGACGCCCATCCGCGGCGCGTGGGCTTCGCTCCGGACGGATACGCCACCACCCTCCCACTGGTCGGGTTCCGGCGCGCACAGGTGCTCGCCGATGCGAACCGGTCGTTCGGCCAACCGATCTTCGCCCGCGGTGGCGCGCGCCTGTCCGACGCCCTCGGCTTGTTCAGGGCAGGAGAGGACATCTCCGTCGTCGCTGAGGAGTACGGCGTGCCGCGCGACGAGATCGAGGACGCAATCCGGCAGTCGCTGCCCACGACCGCCTGACGGATCTCGGGTGGCCTCCCCGCACTTCTTCGCCGACCGGAGCCTCGGTCGCCACCGGGTGCCGGACCTGCTCCGCGCCGACGGCTGGCACCTCACGACGTTGACTGAGCGCTTCGGGATCCCGGATGACGAGCGCGTGCACGACATCGAGTGGCTGACCCTGACGGGATCCGAGGGTTGGCCCGTGCTCATGAAGGACGAACAGATCCGCTACCGGCCCGGCGAGCGAGCGGCACTGGTCACGAGCGGTGTCACCGCCTGACAGAGTCACTCGATGCCAAGGCTCTCCCACTGGCCGAACGTCTGGCCGTCAGGCCCGACCCATTCCTTGCGACCGTTGCACGCGCGGCCGAGGATGACCGCCCCGGCGGCGGAGGGTGACGAGAATGGGATGTCGCGCGACACCTCTCCGGTCCCTCCATCGCGGACAGCGATCGATGCGTCCGCGACCAGCTGCTGGTGCCGAGCGCGGTATGACGCGTAGGCCTTGCGGGTGCTGACGCTGTGGGTGTTCTTCTCCTCTGTCCAAGTCGAGATCACTTCCGAACCTTGGAGAAATTTGAACCATCCAAAGGGGCGATTTGCCAGATGCCGACCCTACTGGACTTTGATGGCCAATTAGCCATCTGACCTGGGCAAACGCACCAGACACGGGTATGTTCTGGACGACACGAGTGGACGCGGAGAGACCGTCATCTGGCACGGATCTGGCACGAAAAGGGACAGAGATGGCACGAAGAAAGAGTAAGCGGACCTTCGGTAGCATGCGCCGTCTGACGAGTGGCCGATACCAAGCCAGGTACACCGGGCCCACCGGCGAAACGGTGACCGCGCCCACGACCTTCACCGCGCGCATCGACGCGGAGGCGTGGCTGGCAGTCGAACGGCGACAGGTTGAGGACCCCGAGAACTGGCATTCACCAAAGGAGCGACTCGAGGAGGCTCGACGAGAAGCCAAAGCCAAGCGGCTACCGATTCTTCGGGATTACGCGGAGCGGTGGATCGACCACCGGCGCAACAGCAACGGGGAACCGCTCCGGCCCCTCACCCGGGACAAGTACCGCTCCTCGCTGCGAGTGCACATCTATCCAGCCCTCGGCGATCTGCCCCTGGACCAGATCACCCGCGCGGCGGTCCGGTCGTGGCACGAAGAACTCGACGCTGGGCCGACTGCCCGCGCGCACGCCTACTCGACGCTCCGCACGATCCTGAACACCGCTGTCGTCGATGACGAACTGCTGCCCCGCAACCCCGCGTACATCCGCGGCGCCGGTGTCTGCGGAAGCCACAAGAGAGCCTCCGCCCCGCAAGCCTGGACGAGTTGGCCGCCATGGTCGATGCCATGCCGGAGCGACGCCGGCTTCTGCTGCTACTGGCGACCTGGTGCGCTCTGCGGTCTGGCGAACTCCGAGAACTGCGCCGTCCCGACATCGAGGTCGGCCGTGACGAGGAGGGCGACGCCTTCGGATGGGTGCACATCCGGCGAGCAGTCGTCCGAGCGCGTACCGGGGAGACGGAGCGCGGGCGTCGTACCGCCGGGTTGGTTGGAAGGCCGAAGACGGATGCAGGCGTGAGAACGGTGTCCATACCTGCGACCCTCCTGCCCGCTGTACGGGAGCACCTGCTGCGGCACGCGGCACCAGGCGAGGACGGCCTGCTGTTCCCCTCCGACCGCGACCCGGCCGTTCACCTGTCCGAGACCACCCTCAACGGCCGCGAGGCCGTGGTCAAGAACGATGGCACGGTGATGCGCACGGGCTTCGGGTGGCGTGAAGCGAGACGCCTTGCCGGTCGCAGCGATCTCTCTCTACACGACCTCCGACACACCGGCGCCAGCCTGGCTGGCGAGGAGGGGGCGAGTATGGCTGAGCTGATGCATCGCCTCGGGCACAGCACCCCGGCGATGGCCATGCGGTATCAGCACAGCCGACTCGAACGCGATCGAGATCTTGGACGCCGCCTCTCTGCCCGTGCTCAGCGGGCGGCTATTCAACGTGATGCGGGGTCGGCACCGGGCAGTTCATGAGCGGACTGCTGGGTTCGCCGAGCGCGCATGCTTGCCTCGAGGATGTCCCCGAGCTGCCGGGCGGCCTGGGGTAGCGCGGCGGCGGCATCGTCCTGGTGGGCCAGGACTGTGTCGACTTGGCCGGCGTCATGCTCGGTCGGGACAACGTGGTCCGGCATAGGTGCTGGATCGCGTGCTGAGCGGCCTGTGCCGAGCGGATCACCTGGTTGGCGTCGTCGGGTGAAGCGTCGTGGTCCTTCATGGCGCTCACCATCTTGCCGAGGGGAGGCGGCGCAGAGCGGCCTCGAGCTCGTCGAGGCGGATCCGGATGGGGCGGCGTCCGCACTGGTAGGCGGGAATGGTGCCGTCGGCGATGCGGCGTCGGATCGTCTTGACCGACAGGGACATGACCTCGGCTGCCTGTTCGAGGCTGAGGTAGACCGGCAGCGTCCTCTCAGCCATCGACCCGCTCCTCGTGTCGTGTCGGGGTCGCGGATGCAAGGAGCCGGCGGGCTTCGGCGACGGTGATGTAGAGGCGGCCGCAGCCGTTGAACCGTGCCCACCTCGGGCCGATGCCGCGCCTGCGCCAGTCGCGCACGGTGCGTTGTGGAGTGTGGATGAGGTCGCAGAACTCCTCGAAGGTGATCAGTCCTCGGTCGTCCCAGCCCTGGGGGATCTGGATCGGGTGCATGTGCGCTGGTTCCTCTCTCGTCGGCATCTGTCCGCTTGTAGTCACCCATGGCGAGACTGGGGCCGTCGGCGATCAAATGCGCGGAATCTCATCACTCGTCGTCATCGACCGATGCCGGGCGGACGGCCGGCCCGAGGCGCGGCCGGGATGGGTTCGGGTGGGCGGCGCGGACCGCGATGGGGCGTGTGGACGTCGGGCTCGGCGGGTCGGGGCGGTGTCTGGGCTCCGTAGCGCTCGATGTCCTCGACCGCCCTCTGGACGGCGTGGCTGGGTCCGAGGTCGGCGCGGTCGCGGCTAAAGACCTCGACCCACTGGGCACGTGCCTCATCGAGGGTCTCGGCGACGAGGTGGGCAGTGTTGTGGTGGCGGCCGCGGGTCATGCCGACGTACGCCGCGGCGGCACCGGTGGCTTCGCCGATGAGCAGGTGAGCCTGCTCAACGGTGTCGCCCTGGGCCCCGTGGACGGTGGTGGCGTAGGCGAGCTCGACGTGCTCGCGGACGTAATGCGCGGGCAGGGTCCGTGCGCCGCCGCGGCCCCGGACGAGGAGTCCGCCGTGGTCGTCGGTTCCGGTCACTGTCCAGTGGTCGCGGTTGGCCACGCTGAGGTCGCGGTCGTTGCGTCGGGTGGCGATCTGGTCGCCGACGCCGACCCGTTCGCCGGCCGCAGTGGTCACGGTGCTGGTCCTGGTCTGGCCGGTGGCGAGGCGCTGGTCGCGGATCGCGGCGTTGAGCGCGGCGACCTGCTCGCGGGTGTCCGCGATGACCGTTCCGTCGACGTGCGTGAGTGCGGCGAGGCGTTCGACCTCGGTCGGGTGGATCTGGATCAGCCCACGCTGGTGCAGCTGGTCGAAGACCTCGCCGGGGCGTTGGCCGGTGCGCATCAGCAGGGTGAGGTCGGCGTAGGTGGGGTCGGTGAAGCGGTGCACGGTCTCCAGCTCGAGGCAGGCCTCGGGGCGTGCCCAGCGGACCGCGTGGTCCAGGACGCCGCCGCGACCGACGGCCGGAAGCTGGTGGCGATCCCCTACGAACGCGACCCGGGCCCCGGCCTCGTCTGCGATGGTCAGCAGGGCACGGGCGACGTCCTGGTCGAGCATGCCGGCCTCGTCGATCAGCAGGAGGTCGCCGGGCAGCAGCCGCGCCTGCGCTGAGACGGCATCGCGCGGGACCGGGGTGCGGGACCAGTGGCCGTCCTGGTCCCAACGGAAACCGTGCTGGTAGACAAGCCAAGCACCGGTGAACGCCATGGTGCCGAGCTGCTCCTGGGCGACCTGTGCTGCTTTCAGGGTCGGGGTGACCACCATCAGCCGCACGTCCTGCATCTCGAGCAACTCGCGGGCAGCAGCCAGGGTGGTGGTCTTGCCCGCCCCGGCCGCACCCTCGACCACCAGAAGCTGTCCGACGCCACCAAGTGCGGCGACCACCTGACGCTGGGCCTCATCGAGGCGGCGCCCCGCGACCACATGCCCGACCCGACCGCGGATCGCGGGCTGTTCGGCACGGGTTGTGAGTCGGGTGACGAGGTCGGCCTCGATGTCGAGCACCTCGCGGGAGGTGAGCGAGCGGACGTGTTCGGGAACGTCGTCACGGGCCAGGAGCGGCACGCAGGATTCCAGTGTCCGGGCCGTCAGGTCCTCGGTCAGCTCGTGACGCACCGGCGCCGCGGCCACGACGTCGACGGAGGCGATGATCCGCTCGACCTCGCCACGGACGTCGGCGGCGTTCCAGCTCGACCGACGCGCCCCCAGGCGCGACATCGTCAGATCGACCACCACGTCCCGGTTGACCCGTCCGATCGGGACGGAACGGTGCTCCACCCCGACACTCGGGGCAGTGAAGCCGAGCAGGTGCAGCTCCTCGACCCACCGCTGCCGGAGCTCGTCTCCGCTCAAAGGCACGACCTTGTCGGGTCGCGACTGGGCCCACGCGCGACGGTCCCAAGCCCGCCGCAACGTCGGACCTGGCTCCTCATCAGGATGCTCACCGCGCCCCTGGGCCTCGTAGCGGTCGATGTTGCGGGTGATCTGCGCGGCCCGGGCGCTGAACGCCCCGGCGTACGGCGCCAGCTGGGCGACCTCGCCGGACGCCGGGTCGAGGGTGTACCCGTGCGCGGCGAGCACCCCGCGGAACTCGGGGTCACACATCACGGCGGCGTGCCCGATCCCGTTGATCGCCTCGATGCTGTCGACCACCCCGACCGAGTGCAACCCCCGCCACGAGCCGGCGGCGAAGACCCGGGCGTTGACCTGGAGGTGGAGGTGACGGTGCGGGTCCCCGGCCCGCGAGGTGTAGTGCCGCACCACCGCTGCTTCGAGCTGCTCGACCGGAACCTGAACCTGCCGCCCACGGGGCCCCACCCGCGTCGTCGAGTGGTCGGCTAGCCAGCCGATGATCTCGACCGCGGCCCGATCCTGGGCCGCGTCGTAGGCCGCAGCGATCTCCGGGTGCAGCGTCGCGGCCAACGACCAGGTCTTCGGACCGTTCACCACGACCTCGACAAACCGCAACCCGCGCTCATCGGTCCGCAGCCGCCCCTTCGGCGCTCCGGTCTCGACGTCGTACCCCGCGACCCACTGCTCGTACGCCGGCCCGTCCAGCGTTCCCCCCGCCCGGACCCTGTGTTCCTCCCCGCGTTCCCCCCGCTCGGCCGAGCCGGCGACGTACCTGGTCGCCAGGCCCGTGCCCTCGGCCAGGTAGTAGTCATCAACCCGCGAGCGGTCGGCCTCCACGTAGGTGCGCGCCGCGCCGGCCGAGCCGCGGTAGAACTTCACCCCGCCGTGCACGCCTCGTCACCGCCCGTCAGTCCACGTCAACTAGCCTTGAAATGACGCTCGGTCCGCCCAGGTGGGCGGACCGAACTACGGACCTTCGTAGCATGCGTGCCGCTCGAATCTGAAGGCTTTCAAGGCCGGTATGACGGTGCGGGGTTCTGGACTCGTCAGTCCTCGTCAACCGGCGTCAGAGGGGATGGTGCTTGCGGCTGAGGTCCGGAGATCGAGGTTGTCAATGAGAGCGCCACGAGCGTCTGCTGGGTGTCGCTCGCCTCCGCTGGTTGGTCGACCACCACCTACCGGATGTCTGCCGATGAGCGAGCACCCTTGCAGTTCCATGAGCCCGTCGTTCCTACACGTGGCTTAGGAGATCCGCATGTCCGACGGTTGGCTGCACCGGCGCCCGCATTCCTGTTCCTCGCGACGTTCCTCTCTGGCTGCGGATCACATGAGGCGGCGGCAACTCACGCGGCTGCTCCGACGACGCAGGCCATGGCGTCGTTCACGCACGCCGTCCGGGGTGGCGGATGCGACCGACACATCGCGCCGATCCAACTGGTGCGACTCACTCCGCCTAAGACGCCTGATTCCATCGGTAGTGGTCCGGCGCCCGAACGGATCCGGACAGCCGTGCACTCGTATGGCCTGCCCGGGTATCCGCGCTTCTCAGATCATTTGGGCGGCCTGCCCTACCAAGGTGTCGAGCCCGGCGACCCCGTTGAGGGCGTGCTCTACCTCCAGCACTCGGTCAACGGTTTGACGGACGACCGGCTCCAGAAAGTTGGCGGAGTGCTGGTGTCAGCCAGTCACGGCACGGACCGCTTCCAACACCTTGTGACCCATCTTCCTGACAGCCTGACCCGAGTGCGGGTCGGTTCGTCGCCCGGGCGGATCCACCAGTCGGCGAACTGGGCAACAACACCCCCGTCGGTGCAACTGTCGGTGAACTGGGTCACCGCCGACAACTTCTTCATGAGTGTCGCGGCGCGTAGAGGCCCCAGGACGCTCGTCGGCCTCGCTCGGTCGTTGGCCTGCTGACTGCTTCCGGGACGACCGCCTCCCAGTATCCGGACGTCTATGCCGCCGACAGGGTCGGTCATGTCGATGAGCGCCTCAGCACAGGCCATATTGGAGTGACTCTCTCCGGCAGTGCGGGCCGGCTTGGTCTCGTGGCTACTGCAGATGCTCAGATGCTCCAGATGCTCAGATGCGCCCTACTACGAGCAGGGCAAAGAGCGAGACCGGCTCGCCGGTTCGAAGGGGACAGTGACCATCTATTTGACTACGTTTCGCGAGTTCACGTCGGGCATCGGTCTGTCCGACGGGGCGATGACGTCTTACGTCCCGACGAACGCGGGGTCCAGCAACCGGTCAAAGATGACGCCGGTTGCTGCCGCCTGGACCAGCTTGTCGATGATGTCGACGGTCCAGTCCTGACGGGACCACTCGCTCGGTCGGTAGAGTCCGAGGGCCGTGTTGAGCACGACGTCACCCGTGTAGACAGTCCCGAACACCACCGCCACGGCGCGTGGGCCGCGGAGCCCTGCGCGGGCCGCGACGCCGTACGCCGCGCCCCACATCGTCCCCAGCGCGAGATGCGTCGCGTTGTTCAAGCGCCACCGGGCTACGCCCTGAGGATGGATGCGGAAGACCTTCTCGACCAGCTCGGCCGGAGCGTAGCTGTCCGGACGCCCCGTGAGCGGCATCTCGGCGAGCTTCTGGAAGACCGTCATCACCACTGTGCCCGCTACGCCCGCCACGACGCTGCGGCCCAAGATCTCGGGCTCTGACGACTCCCTCTTCACCATCTCTGCTCTCCTGTCATCGGGTCATCTGGTCATCTGGTCGCTGGCCGGCGGCGTACTGGCTAGCCCGCGACGCGGCTTCCGGAGCGGTCAGCAAGAAAGAAGCCGACGCCGATGCCGAGCACGCCGAGCGTCAGGTGGATGAGGTTGTCCAGCACGGTTTTGTACTCGTGCGGCAGCAGCCCGAACATGTCAGGCACGAAGAAGCCGAGCACGCCGACCAGCAGATAGACGACGCCCACCCCACCGACCACCGTGCGGACGGCGCTGTCCGAAGCACGGAAACCCGCCGCAGCCATCAGGCCGCCTGAGAGGAGGTGCACGATATCCTCGGCGATGTCGATGTTCAGCACGCCCAGAAGTGACTTCTCCCCCAGCACCAGACCGCCGATGCCGATGAGTATGACGACGACGCCGACGACCTTTGCGTATGTACGCGCGTTCATGTCTGTCTCCCATGCTTGATGCGGCAGGTCCTGTCGGCCTACCGGTCCAGTCAACCAGAACGGTCTTGTCGGGTCAGCGAAGGCTCAGTCCGGGTCCAGAGCCTGAGCAACCGCCGCCGTGGCCAAGCCGTAGGCCAGGTGCGGTACCGCGTCGCTGAGCCAGTCCATGAGCGTCCAGGTGCGCGGGTCGGTCGTTCCGAGCGCCGCCAACGGGCCGTCCGTGGCAGCCATAGCGCCGAGTCCGGTGACCAGTCCAGCCGTGAGGACGTGGGGCCTCCAGCCAGCGGTGCGGGCGAGGCCGAGCACGGCTCCGACCCCGACACCGACGAAGATGCCGCTGAGCGGGCCGAGCCCGGCGACCCGGTTCTTCCGGGTGTCCTCCTCACCGGGGATGCGGAGTCCGGTCCTCGACACCAGCGCTTCGATGCTGTCCTCGGGCGCGCTACTCGTGCTTCGACCGCGGACTGCCATGTCCAGGTAAGTGACGGCGTTGAGCGCGGTTGTTCCCGCTGCCCCGCCGACCGCGCCCGCCACCAAGGCGCTAGCGAGGTTCATGGCGAGACGAGGCTGAGCTGGGAGGGCATTCCCAGCTCGCGGTTGCCCCCCCCCCGCCGCTCGAGGAGGTTCTCGAAGACGTCGAGATTTCCGCTGTTGACGGCGGCGCCGAGCACCTGATGCGAGGCAATATTGTCCTGGCTGCCCATGGCATTCCTCTCCCGAGGGTGCGATTCCTGACGTTTACCGGACCCTCCGGTGTCAACAGACCCGGCGCGTGTCCATCTGTCGAGGGTTGCACACGCCCTCGAACTCATCTAGGGGTGCCAAGCAAAAGGACAGGACGAGACCGGCGGTGGTACCGATCGCGACGGCGGGTCCCCCTGCTCAATGGCCTCCGGCAAGGCGGATGATGGACGTCCGGCCTGGGAAGATCCCGACGAACGGCTCCCGCTTCAGGCGGTGGCGCCTCGATCGCACAGCTAGTAGCCCGTCGCAGTCAACTGTTGGGGTATAGGTGGCGGAGTTTGACCCGGGCGTCGTCGGTGGTGAACTGCCAGTCGACTTGACGTTGTTCGGCGTTGGTGGCGTGCTGCCAGGCTGCGAGC
>JBPCQY010000130.1:0-15132 GCA_050997635.1 Nocardioides sp. | reverse complement strand
CGGCCGACCTGGAGCGCAAGCTGACCGAGGCGTCCCGCTCGTGGCGCGACGACTTCGTCACCGCCACCATCGGCGAGTACGGCGAGGAGCACGGCGCCCGGCTCGGCCGGCTCTACGAGTCGTCGTTCCCCGAGGCCTACAAGGAGGACTTCTCTCCGGTCGCCGCCGCGCTCGACCTCGGACGCCTCCAGGCGATCGAGGGCGACGAGGGTCTCGACCTGTCGCTGTTCTCCCCGCTCGACGCCAGCCGGGGCGAGGCCCGGTTCAAGATCTTCCGGGTCGGCTCGCCGCTGTCGCTGACCCAGGTGCTGCCGATGCTGTCCTCGATGGGGGTCGAGGTCGTCGATGAGCGGCCCTACGAGCTCGCCGGCCTGCCGCGGCAGTCGTTCGTCTACGAGTTCGGGCTGCGCTACGCCCCCGGGATGCCCGACGAGATCCGCGGTGCCTTCGAGTCCGCGATCCGGGCCGTCTGGGACGGCTACAACGAGATCGACGGCTTCAACGCGCTGGTGCTGGCCGCGGGGCTGTCGTGGCGGCAGGCGACCGTGCTCCGCGCGTACGCCAAGTACATGAAGCAGGGCAACAGCCCCTTCGCGGTCGACTACCTCGAGTCGGCGCTGGGCAGCAACACCGACATCACCCGGCTGCTGGTGCAGCTGTTCGAGACGCGTTTCGACCCGGGCCGCAACGGCCTGGCCGCCGACGCCGAGGCACGTACGGCGCGCCAGGACCAGCTAGAGGAGCGCATCCTGCGCGCCCTCGACGACGTGGCCAGCCTCGACCACGACCGGATCCTGCGCTCCTACCTGACCCACATCAAGGCGACCCTGCGCACCAACTACTTCCAGGACGGCGAGGGCAGAGCGCCGCATCCCTACATGTCGTTCAAGCTGGAGCCGTCGGCGATCCCCGACCTGCCCGAGCCGCGGCCACGTTTCGAGATCTTCGTCTACTCGCCGCGGGTCGAGGGCGTGCACCTGCGCTTCGGCGCCGTCGCGCGGGGTGGCCTGCGCTGGTCCGACCGCCGCGACGACTTCCGCACCGAGGTGCTCGGCCTGGTCAAGGCCCAGATGGTCAAGAACACCGTGATCGTGCCGGTGGGCGCCAAGGGTGGGTTCTTCTGCAAGCAGTTGCCCGACTCCTCTGACCGCGACGCGTGGCTCGCCGAGGGCATCAACTGCTACACGACGTTCATCAGTGGTCTCCTCGACATCACCGACAACCTCGTCGACGGCCAGACCGATCCGCCGCACCGCGTCGTACGCCACGACGCGGACGACTCCTACCTCGTGGTGGCCGCCGACAAGGGCACCGCGACGTTCTCCGACATCGCCAACGGCGTCGCCCACGAGTACGGCTTCTGGCTCGGCGACGCGTTCGCGTCCGGCGGCTCGGTCGGCTACGACCACAAGGCGATGGGCATCACCGCCCGGGGTGCCTGGGTCTCGGTGCAGCGCCACTTCCGCGAGCGCGGCATCGACTCCCAGACCGAGGACCTCACCTGCGTCGGTATCGGCGACATGTCGGGTGACGTGTTCGGCAACGGCATGCTCTCCTCCGAGCACATCCGCCTGGTGGCCGCGTTCGACCACCGCGACATCTTCCTCGACCCGGACCCCGACGCGTCCGCGTCGTACGCCGAGCGCAAGCGGCTCTTCGACCTGCCGCGGTCGAGCTGGCGCGACTACGGCCGCGACCTGATCTCCGAGGGCGGCGGCGTCTACTCGCGCAACCTCAAGTCCATCGAGATCACCGAGCCGGTGCGGGCCGCGCTCGGGCTCGGCGACGAGGTGAGGGCCACGACCCCCGCCGAGCTGATGAAGGCGATCCTGCAGGCACCGGTCGACCTGCTGTGGAACGGCGGCATCGGGACCTACGTCAAGGCTGCCGACGAGACCCACGCCGATGCGGGAGACAAGGCGAACGACGCGATCCGGATCAACGGCCGCGACCTGCGGGCCAAGTGTGTCGGCGAGGGCGGCAACCTCGGGCTGACCCAGCTCGGCCGCATCGAGTACGCCCTGCGTGATGGACGGATCGACACCGACTTCATCGACAACTCCGCCGGTGTCGACACCTCCGACCACGAGGTCAACATCAAGATCCTGCTCGACCGGGTGGTCCGCGACGGCGACCTCACCGAGAAGCAGCGCAACGCCCTGCTCGCCCAGATGACCGACGAGGTCGCGGCGCTGGTGCTGCGCGACAACTACGAGCAGAACCTCGCCCTCGCCAACGCCGCGGCCAACGCGCCGTCGCTGCTCCACGTCCACGAGGACTGGATGCGCAAGCTCGAGCGCGAGGGCGTGCTCAACCGCGAGCTCGAGGGCCTGCCCAGCTCACGCGCCGTACGACTCCGGCTCGACCGCGGCGACGGGCTCACCACGCCGGAGCTCTCGGTGCTGCTGGCCTGGACCAAGATCCTGCTGGCCGAGAAGCTGATCGACTCCGACCTGCCCGACGACCCCTACTGCCACGTCGACCTGATGGCCTACTTCCCGACCCAGATGAAGGAGGGGTTCGTCGACCAGATCGTCGAGCACCCCCTGCGCCGCGAGATCATCGTGACCCAGGTCGTCAACGACCTGGTCAACGGCGCGGGCATGACGTTCTGGCCGAGGTTGGCGGGCGAGACGGGCGCGACGCCGGAAGAGCTGACCCGGGCGAACTTCGTGGCGCGGGAGATCTTCGGCTCGCTGCCGCTGCGCCAGGCGCTGGCCGGCTACGACAACGTGCTGGACGCCGAGGTGCAGACCGGCATCCGCATCCAGATGCGCACGCTGGTGGAGCGGGCGTCGCGCTGGCTGGTCACCAACCGGCGGCCACCGCTCGACAGCCAGGGCACGGTCGACTTCTTCCGCAACCCGGTGCAGAGCCTGATGGCCGAGCTGCCGAGCCTGCTCACGGGCAGCGAGCTCACGGCGTACGACCAGCGCCGCGACGGGCTGGTCGAGCAGGGGGTCCCCGACGACATGGCCTCACTCGTGGCGTCGCTGCACCCGGCGTACATGCTGCTCGGCGTCGTCGAGATAGCCGACGCCGAGGGCCTCGACGCCACCGACGTGGCCCGGCTGCACTTCGCGCTGGGGGAGCGGCTCGGGATGCCGGCTCTGGTCGCACGGATCCTGGCCCTGCCCCGCGACGACCGCTGGCAGACGATGGCGCGAGCCGCACTGCGCGACGACGTGTACGCCGTGCACACCCAGCTGACCGCCCAGGTGCTGCGCACGACGTCGCCCGAGGAGTCGGTGCCCGCGCGGATCGCGTCGTGGGAGGACTCCGACAGCGTGATCGTCGGTCGCGCCGCCGCCACCCTGGCCGAGATCTGCGCCGACGATAGCGGCGACCTGGCCAGGATGTCGGTCGGGCTGCGGGTCGTGCGAGGACTGCTCTCCACCCGCTGAGCCCGCGACACGCCGGCAGCCAGTAGAAGGCCTCTCGGCGCGGAGTGCGGATCGAGTGGATCGACAGCGTCTTCTCCACGGCGTACCAGACCGCGAACGTGATCGCGAACAGTACGGCGAAGATCGGCGTCGTGACCGTCGTGGGCACGCCGTGCCAGTCGGTGAGACTGTCGGTCAGCAGGGTGCCGAACACGCTGATGAGCACGACCGAAAGCCAGTAGATCCAGGGGACGTAGCGCCTGGCGCGGAACTGGAGCACCAGCGCGAGGACCAGCCCGACCTCCATCACGACCGTGGTGTTGGTGGGCCGAAGCCGAGGGTCTCGTTGAGGTAGTCGGCTCCCAGCCTGAGGCGGTCCGCCTGCCGACCACCTGACTAGGGGGCCGCCTCCCCGCGCGGCACGCGCAGCTCGAAACGGCCGCCCGGCCCCGGCAGGGCGACCACGTCGGCACCCACCGCGCGGGCCATCCGGCGCGCCAGGGGCAGGCCGAGACCTGCGCCCGGGCCGTCGCCGGCGCGCGAGGAATGGCCGGGCTTGAAGACCCGCTCGACGTCTTCGGCCGGTACGCCGGGACCGTTGTCGAGGATGCTCACCACCACGGTGGCGCCGACCGCCCGGGCGCTCACGGTCGGCTCGCCGCCGCCGTGCTCGCGGGCGTTCTCCAGCAACGGGCGGACGGCGGCCAACAGCGGCGGCAGCGGGGCTGCGAGCACCACCTCGGCCCACCGGCCGATTGGCTGCTCTACGGCGGCCAGGAGGTCTGCGACGGTGCAGCGGTCGTCGGCGTCGGCATGGGCGTGGGCGACGGCCAGCATTGTCTCGATCGAGTCGCGCATCCGGTCGGCGCCGCCGACGATGCCGTCGAGGGCCTGGGCAACCCGCGGGTCCGGGCCCGCGGAGCGGGCCAGGTCTGCCTCGGCGCGGATCACCGTGAGCGGCGTACGCAGCTCGTGGGCGATCTCGTCGGTGAGCCGACGCTCGGCCAACAGTGCCTGGTGGATCCGGTCGAGCATCCGGTCGAGGGTCTGGCCGAGCCGGTTGAGCTCGTCGCCGCCCGGTCCCTCGGAGAACCGCTGCGGCCGGTCGTGCTCGCGCCAGTCGTCGGCACGCTCGGCCATGGTCACGACCTGCTGGAGCGAGCGGGTGGCGGCGAGCCACGCCGACCCGGTCGCGAGCACCACGGTCACGAGCCCGAGCACCATCAAGAGCCGGACCAGGGACTCCTCCGACTCCTCGTACGGGGCGAGGTCCTGGGCTGCGACGACCACGCCGACTCGGGTCCCGGCGCGTTCGACTTGCCGCGACAGCAGCCGGTAGCCCGCGGTCGTGGACTCTCGGCCCGGCTCCGCCGCCGCGCGACGTACGGCGGTCCCGAGGACGCCCGCCGGGAGGTTGCCGTCGACGAGGGTGGCGGACGAGTCGAAGACCCACAGGTTCTGGTCGAGGCTCGCCGAGCCCTCGAGCACCTTGATCGCCCCGCTGCGGATGGTGATCGTCGCGTCGGCTGCGGACGCGCGGGTCTCGAGCCGCGACCGGACGGAGCCGTCGTTGGCACGGGTCAGCAGCACCTGCAGCCCCACGACCAGAACGATCGCGGTCAGCGTCGAGGCGAGCAGGGCGGTGGCGACGAGCCGGGTCTGCAGGGAGCCGCGCCTCATTGCCACCGGTAGCCGACGCCGCGGACGGTCGCGATGTCGGCGCGACCGATGGTGTCGAGCTTGACCCGTAGCCGGCGCAGGTAGGAGTCGAGGGTGTTGTCGCTCACCATGGCGCCGTGCGGCCACGCCGCGGCGACGAGCGCCTCGCGGCGCACGACCTGGCCGGGAGCCGACAACAGTCGGGCGAGCAGCCGAAACTCGGTGGGCGTGAGCGCGAGCTCCTCGCGGCCGTACACGAGTGCGTGCCGCGCCGGGTCGAGCGTGGGCTGGTCGGGGTCCGGCTCCGCTGCCGGCGTACGACGGACCAGGGCCGCCAGGCGCACCCGCAGCTCCTCCACCTCGAACGGCTTGGTGAGGTAGTCGTCGGCGCCCGCCTCGAAGGCGGCGACCTTGTCGTGCAGGCCGTCGCGCGCGGTGAGGAACAGGACCGGCGCCATGACTCCGGAACCCCGCAGCGCGAGGCAGAGGTCGCGGCCGTCGCTGTCGGGAAGGCCGATGTCGAGCACGAGCACGTCGGGCCGGCGGTGGCCGAAGGCCCGTAACGCCTCGCCCGCGGTCGCGGTGACGATCGGCTCGTGGTCCATGGCGCGCAGGGCCCGGGCCAGCACCAAGCGCAGGGCGACGTCGTCCTCGCACACTCCGACGACCGCCACGGGGGCGAGACTACGGGCGGGTCGCAAACGATTCGCGTGTTGTCGGTGGTGCGGAATAGGGTCGAGCAACGATGCCTGCCGACTCTCACCAGCACCCGCCTGCCAGTGTGAAGTCGCTCTGGCGTCTCCGCGCATACCTGCGCCCCCACGCCTGGTCGTTGCTGTTCATGCTGCTCGCCTCCCTCGGAGGCGTCGGCCTCACGATCGCGATCCCGCTCGTCATCGGCAAGCTGATCGACGGCCCCATCGCCCACCACGACTCGGGGGGCGTGCTGCCGCTCGGCCTGCTCGTGCTCGGTCTCGGCACCCTCGAGGCGCTGCTCATCTGGGGTCGACGCTGGGTGCAGAACACCGCGGTGCTCGAGATCGAGACCCACCTGCGCCACGACCTCTACGCGCGCCTCCAGTCGCTGCCGATGAGCTTCCACAGCAAGTGGCAGTCCGGCCAGCTGCTGTCGCGCGCGATCACCGACCTGAGCGCGATCCGCCGGTTCTCCGGCTTCGGCATGCTGTTCCTGGTCATCAACATCGTGCAGCTGGTGCTCACCACCGCCGTGCTGCTCCACATGTACTGGCCGCTCGGCCTCGTCGTCGCCGCCACCGCGGCCCCGATCGTGTGGCTCTCGATGCGCTTCGAGAAGGCCTACGTCGTGGTCTCCCGCCGGGTCCAGGACCAGCAGGGCGACCTGGCCACCCTGGCCGAGGAGGGCGCCGTCGGCATCCGGGTCATCAAGTCCTTCGGCCGCAGCCGCCACATGTCCGGGCGCTACGACGACGCCGCGCGCACGCTGTGGGCCACCAGCATGGACAAGGTGAAGCTCTCGGCGAAGTTCTGGACCTTCCTCGAGATCATCCCCAACTTCGCGGTCGTGCTGGTGCTGCTGCTCGGCGCCATCGGGGTCGGCCGAGGCTACCTCTCGCCCGGCGAGCTGGTCGCCTTCATCACCCTGATGCTGTCCCTGGTCTGGCCGGTCGCCTCGCTCGGTGTCATCCTGGCGATGGCCCAGGAGGCCATGACCGCCTCGGCCCGGGTGCTCGAGATCTTCGACACCGAGCCCGACATCGTGCCGGGTGCCGACCCGGCCGTGCCCGCCGGTGGCCACCTGCGCTTCGAGCACGTCGACTTCGCCTTCCCCGACGCAGACGAGCTGGTGCTGCGCGACGTCAACCTCGACCTGCGTCCCGGCGAGACCGTGGCCCTCGTCGGTGCGACCGGCTCCGGCAAGACCATCCTCACGGCCCTGGTCCCCCGGCTCTACGACGTGACCGGTGGCCGGGTGACCCTCGACGGCGTCGACGTGCGCGTCCTGCCGCTGGAGACCCTGCGCTCGGCGGTGGCGACGGCGTTCGAGGAGCCGACCCTGTTCTCGATGAGCGCCCGCGAGAACCTCACCCTCGGCCGTGCCGACGCCAGCGAGGCCGAGATCTCGGAGGCCATCGAGGTGGCCCAGGCCGGCTTCGTCCACGACCTGCCCTGGGGCCTGGAGACCCGGATCGGTGAGCAGGGACTCTCCCTGTCCGGCGGCCAGCGTCAGCGACTCGCCCTGGCGCGTGCCGTGCTCGCCCAGCCGAAGGTGCTGGTGCTCGACGACACGCTGTCCGCTCTCGACATCCACACCGAGAAGCTGGTGGAGGACGCGCTGCGCAGCGTGCTCGACTCCACCACCGGCCTCGTGGTGGCCCACCGCGCCTCGACGGTGATGCTCGCCGACCAGGTCGCCCTCCTCCAGGACGGCACCATCACCCACGTCGGCACCCACCGCGAGCTGCTCGACACGGTGCCCGCCTACCGCGAGCTGCTGGCCGCCGACGACGCGGTCGAGGCGGCCTCATGAACATCACCCCACGGCGTTCTTCGCCTCCCCCGCTGCGCTCCTGCGTCGAACAACGCCACGGGGACCCCGCGTGACCGCGACCCAGGACTGGCGCGGCGTCGCCGCCGATGGCGCCGACGAGATCGACGCCAAGACCTCCGCGCTGCTCGCGGGTCGCTCCCGCCGGCTGCTGCGCGACCTGCTCTCGCCGTACAAGCGCGCGTTGCAGGTGCTCATGCTCGTGGTCGTCGTCGAGAACGCCACCCGGCTCTCCATCCCCTATCTCGTCAAGGAGGGCATCGACCGCGGCATCCCTCCGATCCGCGACGCCGACAACCTGCGGCCGCTGTTCGTCGTGGTCGGCATCATGCTCGTGGCGACATTGGCCCAGGCCGTCGCGCGCAACATGTTTCTCGTGCGGTCCGGCCGGATCGGGCAGGACATCCTCTTCGAGATCCGGCAGCGGGTCTTCCACCACTTCCAGGCGCTCAGCCCGGCCTTTCACGACAGCTACACCTCGGGCCGGGTGATCTCCCGGCAGACCTCCGACATCGACGCCATCTACGAGATGCTCGAGACCGGCTTCGACGGCCTGGTGACCGCCGCCCTGACGCTCTTCGGGACCGCCGCGCTGCTGCTGTTCCTCGACGTCAAGCTCGGCCTGGTCGCGCTGTGCTGCGGCCCGTTCCTCGCCTTGCTGACCAACTGGTTCAGGAAGGCGTCGGCGTCGAGCTACCGCGCCACCCGCGAGAAGGTCGCGTTGGTGATCGTCCACTACGTCGAGTCGATGAACGGCATTCGCGCGGTGCAGGCGTTCCGCCGCGAGCCGCGCAACCAGGAGATCTTCGACGACGTCAACGAGCAGTACCGCGTCGCCAACCTGGCCGCCTTCCGGCTGGTCACCTGGTTCATGCCCGGCATCCGCCTGATCGGCAATGTCACCATCGCCGTGACGGTCCTCTATGGCAGCTACCTTGCGTACCAGAGCGAGGTGACCGTCGGCGTGCTCGCGGCGTTCCTGCTCTACCTGCGCCAGTTCTTCGAGCCGATGATGGAGATCTCGCAGTTCTACAACACCTTCCAGTCGGCCTCGGCCGCCCTCGAGAAGCTCTCGGGCGTGCTGGATGAGCCGCTGGGGGTGCCCGAGCCGGAGCACCCGCGTCCGCTCCCCGAGGCGCGCGGCGACGTCCGCTTCGACCACATCGGGTTCTCCTACGTCGAGGGGGTGCCCGTGCTGCCCGACCTCGACCTGGAGATTCCCGCCGGTCAGACGCTGGCCCTGGTCGGCACGACCGGCGCCGGCAAGACCACCATCGCCAAGCTGGCCACTCGGTTCTACGACCCGATCTCGGGTGCGATCCGGCTCGACGGGGTCGACCTGCGCGAGCTCGACGGTGACACGCTGCACCGGTCGGTGGTGATGGTGACCCAGGAGAACTACCTGTTCTCCGGCACGATCGCCGACAACATCCGGTTCGGTCGCCCCGACGCCACCCTCGACGAGGTGCGGGCGGCGGCGCAGTCGCTGGGTGCCGACGGCTTCATCACGGCGCTGCCCGAGGGCTACGAGACCGACGTGTCCAACCGCGGCGGCCTGCTGAGCGCCGGTCAGCGTCAGCTGGTCGCGTTCGCGCGCGCGTTCCTGGCCGACCCCGCTGTGCTGATCCTCGACGAGGCCACCTCCTCGCTCGACATCCCGTCCGAGCGGCTGGTGCAGCAGGCGCTCCAGACGATCCTGGCCGGCCGCACCTCGGTGATCATCGCCCACCGGCTCTCCACCGTCGAGATCGCCGACCGGGTGCTGGTGCTCGAGCACGGCCGGATCGTCGAGGACGGCTCCCCGTCCGAGCTGATCGCCGGCGGCGACGGCCGGTACGCCGATCTTCACGACGCCTGGATCGCCTCACTCGCCTGACCGTCGGCGTTCGGTGTGGTCTCGGAGACCCGGCTGGGCGGTGGCTCAGACACCGTTGGGTGCGGGGTGAATCGGTGCCAGATCCACCGCCGGCCTCGCCAGACCGGCGCGTGAGGCTCACCGAGCTCGGTTGCGGTTGGCGCGCTCGGTCAGCAGTGCCGACTCGCGGTCGTTGTCGGTCAGGCTCGCCGCGCGGGTGAACTCGGCCGCCGCCTGGGCGGACCGGCCGGCGCGCTCGAGCAGATCACCATGCACGCTGGGCAGCAGGTGGGACGCGGCCAGCGTGGGATGCGCGGCGACGCCGTCGAGGATTGCCAGGCCGGCGTCTGGGCCGAAGGCGCGCCCGTGCGCCACGGCGCGGTTGACCTCGACGACGGGGTTGTCGGCCAGCCGTGCGAGGACGTCGTACCACCCGGCGATGGCCGGCCAGTCGGTGTCCACGGCCGATGCGGCGCGGGCGTGGCAGGCGGCGATCTGGGCCTGGACGACGTACGGCCCGATCGGCCGGCGCAGCGCCATCGCCCGGTCGAGGCTGGCCAGTCCGCGCCGGATCAGCAGGGCGTCCCAGCGCGACCGCGCCTGCTGCTCGAGCAGCACCGGTGTGCCGTCGGCGGCGACCCGCGCCGGGATGCGCGAGGCCTGGAGCTGCAGCAACGCCAGCAGGCCGTGCACGTCGGGTTCCAGCGGCACGAGCTCGGCCAGCATGCGCGCCAGCCGGATGGCCTCGCTGCACAGGTTGGGCCGCATCCAGTCGCCGCCGGCGGTTGCGGTGTAGCCCTCGTTGAAGATCAGGTAGAGCACGCCCATCACGTCGTCGAGGCGCCCCACCCGCTCGGCGCCGACCGGGAGGTCGAACGACTCGCCGGCCAAGGTCTTCTTGGCGCGGGAGATGCGCTGTCCGACGGTGGCGTCCTTGGTGAGGAACGCCCGGGCGATCTCGGGCACGGTCAGGCCACCGACCAGGCGCAGCGTCAGCGCGGCCCGGCTCTCGGGCGACAGCGCCGGGTGGCAGGTGAGGAAGATCAGCCGCAGCACATCGTCGTCGATGTGGTCGACGAGGGCGTCGAGCCCCTCGCGGTCAGCCATGTCCGCCTCCTCCCGTTCGAGGGCGTGGCCGAGCTCCGTCGTACGACGGCGCAGGGTCTCGGCGCGGCGGAAGTGGTCGACGGCCCGCCGCTTGGCGGTCTGCATCAGCCAGGCCGCCGGGTTGTCGGGCACGCCGTCTCGAGGCCACTGCGCGAGGGCGGCGACGAGGGTGTCCTGGGCGAGGTCCTCGGCGAGGGCGAGGTCGCGGGTCATCCGGGTCAGGGCGCCGACGAGCCGCGCCGACTCGTCGCGCCACACCCGCTGGACGACGTCCGGGGCGGTCCCGTCCTCGCTCACCCGAGCAGACTAGGCGGCACCGCCCCGCGAGCGTCAGGAGCCGGCGGGTGCCTCGTCGGGATCGGATATCCGGCGGATCTCGATCGCGCCCTCCCACTCGGGCCAATGGGTCAGGTGCAGCTCGGCCATGGTCCGGCCCTCGGCCTCGGCCTGCTCCTCGCTGTCGACCTTGATGATCGCCCAGCCGCCGACGACCTCTTTGGCCTCGGCGTACGGGCCGTCGGTCACGGTCAGGTTGCCGTCGCGGACGACGAACTCCACGGTGTCCTTGGTGCCGTAGAGCCCGCCGGTGTCGAGCAGCACGCCACTGGCGAAGCCCTGACCGATGTGCTCACCCATGGCGTCCATCAGGGCCTGGGGCGGGTTCGCCTTGGTCTCGTCCATCTTCACGAAGCACAGGTAACGCATCGCAATATCCTCTCCTTGGTGGGTCCTTCGCCCGTACGTCGAACGGGGACGCGGGATTTCGACGGCGGGTATCGATGAGTTTTCCAGTTCCCCAGGAGCCGCGTACACCGCGATTCCTGACGAATGTCACTGGTTGATGCGGCTTCTGCTCGCTAGCGTCGCAGCCATGGCAACCGCGATCGAGGTCACCGACTTGGCCCTGGCCTACGGCGAGACCCGAGCGGTCGACGGCGTTAGCTTCGAGGTGGCGGAGGGCGAGTTCTTCGGCATCCTCGGGCCTAACGGCGCAGGCAAGACCACCACCCTTGAGCTGGTCGAGGGACTGCGCAGGCCGGACGCCGGATCGATCTCCCTGCTCGGTGAGAGGCCGTGGCCGCGCAACGCCCGGTTGCTACCGAGGATCGGCGTCCAGCTGCAGGCCTCCTCGTTCTTCGACCGGCTCACGGCTCGCGAGCAGATCCACACCTTCGCCGCGTTGTACGGCGTGGGGCCCGGCCCGGCGGACGAGTGGCTGGAGCGCGTGGGTCTGGACGACAAGGCGGGCGAGCGTGTCGAGAACCTCTCGGGCGGCCAGACGCAACGGCTCTCGATCGCGTGCGCGCTGGTGCACGACCCCGAAGTCGTGTTCCTCGACGAGCCCACCGCGGCTCTCGATCCCCAGGCGCGGCGCAACCTGTGGGACCTGCTGTCCGGTCTCAATGAGTCGGGACGCACCGTGGTCCTGACCACGCACTACATGGACGAGGCCGAGGCGCTCTGCGAACGGGTGGCGATCATGGACCACGGCGAGGTCCTCCGGCTGGACACTCCGGCCGCCCTGATCCGCGGCCTGGACGCACCGACCCGGATCAGTGTCGCCGCCGGACAGATCGCTGTCGACGAGGCCCGTGGCCTGACCGGCGTGGACGCCGCCGAGGAAGAAGCCGGCGGCCTCGTCCTCACCACGAGGGCACCCGGCGGCGTGTTGACCACCCTGGCCGAGCGGCACCAGCTCGACGGCATCCAGGTGCGAGCAGGCACGCTCGAGGACGTCTTCCTCGACGTCACCGGCCGGGAGTACCGCGCGTGAGCACACCACGGCTGACCACTTCGTCGACGTTCGTCGCCCTGTCCCTGGCCATCCTCAAGGGGTTCCTGCGAGACCGGGCCGCAGTGTTCTTCGCGATCATCTTCCCGCTGATGTTCCTGGTGTTGTTCGGCGGGATCTTCAGCAACCAGAACCAGTCGAAGGTCGATCTCATCGAGGTCGGACAGGTGCCGCTGCTCGACCAGATGCCGTCCTCCGCCCGGGCGGCGTTCGCCCAGACCTTCCAGGTCTCGCACAGTGACGACCTCGTGGCGTCCCTCGGCACGGTGCGCAAGGGCGACGCCGACGTCGCGCTCGAGGCACAGGGCAACCGGCTGGTCGCCCACTACACCAACACCGACCAGGTCAAGGCGGCGGAGACCCAGGGCGCGCTACGGTCGTTCGTCGACGCCGCGAACGTCGCTACCAGCGGCAAGCCGCCGACGTTCTCCCTGCAGACCCGCAGCGTCGAGGATCAGTCCCTGAAGGTGATCCAGTACGTCACCCCCGGTTTGCTGGGCTGGGCGGTCGCGATGAGCGCGTCGTTCGGGGCCGCCGCGACGCTCAACGGTTGGCGCAACAGCAAGCTGCTGCGGCGCCTCCAACTGGCCCCCGTCTCCACCGCCACGGTCGTCGGCGCCAGGATCGCCGTCACCGTCGCGGTCGCCCTCGGCCAACTCGCGATCTTTCTGCTGCTGGGGACCACGGCGTTCGGGCTGAGGCTCACCGGCGCCTGGTTGATGTCGATCCCGCTGCTCGTCGTCGGGACCCTGTGCTTCATGTCCGTGGGGCTGCTGGCGGGTGCGGTGGCGAAGTCGACCGAAGGCGCGGTGAACATGGCCAACTTCATCGTGCTGCCGATGTCGTTCCTGAGCGGCTCGTTCTTCCCGCTGGACGGCTCACCCGGCTGGCTCCAGGCCCTGTCCCACGTCCTTCCGTTGCGCTGGCTGAACGTCGGGATGACCGATGTGATGGTGCGCGGGGAGTCCCCGGCAGCTGCGTTCGTGCCGATGGCGATCCTGGCCGCGTTCGCATTGGTGGTCGGCGCGATCGCCGCCAGGCTGTTCCGCTGGGAGACGACCTAGCTGTCCGGGCAGGACACCTCCCCGGGGAGCGCGGCCAACAGGGCGGCGTACGTCTCGTCGGGGGTCGTGCTCGGCAGGGTCTCCGCCCCGGAACCCGCAAGGCGGTCGGCCCAGCGAGCCAGGGCGGCGTCACCCCCGTCGGCGTCCACGACCTCGCGGGCCCGGCGGGCCCAGGGGTGGTCGTCGCCGCGGCCGCGGAAGCGACGCACGACCTCGTCGATCGGTGCGGTCAGCACCAGTCGGTGGTACGTCGCACCGGCCGCCTCCGCCGTGGCCGCGAACCGGGCCACCTGCACGGGGTTGGCCATCAGCTGCGGGAGAACGACGTCGCCGCCGTCGGCCAGGTAGGCGCCGATCAGGGCGAGCGCGGCAGTGCGGATGCGCTCCCCGGCGTCCACGGGGTCGTCCTCCCAGCGAGCCACCATGGTGCGGACCAGGTCGATCTCGCAGACGAGCACACCGGGGTGGTCGGCGCCGTACCGGCGGGCGAGGGTGGACTTGCCGACACCCGGGGGACCGTCGAGATGGATCAGTCGGGGCACGCGGGCTCAGCTGGCCTTCTTCGCCGTCTTCTTGGTGGTCTTCTTCGCGGTCGACTTCTTCGCCGTTGTCTTCTTGGCGGCCGTCTTCTTCGCGGGCTTGCTCTCGTCGGAGTCCGACGACTCGCCGCGGGCGGTCTTGGCCGCCTCGACCGAGCGCTGGAGCGCGGCGAGCAGGTCGACGACCTCGCCCGACGACTTGGTCGACGTCGGCGTCTTCTTGACCTCGCCGCCCTCGACCTTGGCCTGCACCAGGGCCTGGACGGCCTCGGCGTAGTCGTCCTCGAACTCGGTGGCGTCGAAGTCGCCGGCCAGCGTCTCGACCAGCATGTTGGCCATCTTGACCTCGGCCGGCTTGGCCTCGCCGCCCTCAACGCTGAAGTCGGGGGTGCGGATCTCGTCGGGCCACATCATCGTCTGCAGCACGATCACGTCGTCACGCACCCGGAGCACGGCGATCGTCGTACGCTGCCGCAGGGCGACGGTGGCCACGGCCATCCGGTCGGCGTCGAGCAGGGCCTGGCGCAGCAGGGCGTAGGGCTTGGCGCCGGTCTTCTCCGGCTCGAGGTAGTAGGACTTCTCGAAGAGCATCGGGTCGATCTGGTCGGTCGGCACGAACTTCTCCACGGCGATCTCGCGCGAGGACTCCGACGGCAGCGAGGCCAGGTCGTCGTCGTCGAGGATCACCATCTCGCCGTCCTCGGTCTCGAATCCCTTGGCGATGTCGGCGTACTCGATCTCCTCGCCGTCGATCGAGCAGACGCGCTGATACTTGATCCGGCCGCCGTCCTTGGCGTGCACCTGACGGAACGACACGTCGTGCGACTCGGTCGCGGAGTACAGCTTCACGGGCACGCTGACCAGCCCGAACGACACCGCGCCCTTCCAGATGGCTCGCATGGGTGAAGTCTGACCGGTCCGAGGGTGCCGCGCCAGCCTTGTGGGCACGCGCGGGTCACGGACACCTCACAAAGGGCGCTCGATCCGGTCCCGGAACTGGTACGACGACGTGACGTCGGCGTGAGCGGCTTGTGAGACGACGTCCCTAGCGTCACTGCCATGAGCTCACCCACCGGCACCCTCGTCCGCATCTGTCTCGCATCGGCCGCCACCGTGGCGCTGACCGGGTTGGGGTTGGGGGTGGGGGCGGGGGCGGCCCAGGCCGCCACCCCCCCCTGCTTCGGTCCCCGGGCCCCCTTCCTCGGC
>JBPCQY010000102.1:0-6503 GCA_050997635.1 Nocardioides sp. | reverse complement strand
GTGACGATTCCGAGAAGGACGTCGAGGAGACCGACGACGACGTCGACGGCTGGTCCGACTACGTCGATCCCTCGGGCGGTCGAACCTCCCGCTGACGGCCATCCTCGACCACCTCGGTGGTCGAGCTGTTCTCGGTGGACGAGTTGTTCTCGGTGGTCGAGTTGTTCTCGGTGGTCGAGCTTGTCGAGACCCTCAGCGGGGCGGCCAGGTCCCGCGCAGGCGGCCGACGTCGTGCATCCGCCGCTCGGCGAGCCGGTCGGCCGCGAGGGCCGGGGGTACGCCGTCCTCGCGAGCCAGCTCGAACATCGCGCGGGTCGTCTCGAAGATGCCCGCGGCGCGCTGCTGGGCGCGCTCGAAGCTGAACCCCTCGAGCTCGTCGGCGACCTGGATCAGGCCGCCGGAGTTCACGCAGTAGTCGGGCGCGTAGAGCACCCCGCGCTCCTCGAGCATCTTCTCGACTCCTGGGTGGGCCAGCTGGTTGTTGGCCGCGCCGCACACGATCGCGGCCGACAGCGTCTGCACCACGTCGTCGGTGAGCGCGCCGCCCAGGGCGCACGGGGCGTAGACATCGAGCTCGGAGGCCACCAGCGCGTCGGTGGACCCGACCGCGCGGACCTCGCCCGGAGCGGTCGCGAGCACCTCGGACACGGCGGCCGGGTCCACGTCGGTGACCACGACCCGGGCGCCGTCCTCGACGAGGTGGCGCACCAGGTGGTGGCCGACCTTGCCGACCCCGGCCACGCCGACGATGCGGCCCGCCAGGCTCGGCGAGCCCCAGACCGCCTCGGCCGACGCGCGCATGCCCTCGAACACGCCGTACGCCGTGAGCACCGAGGAGTCGCCGGCACCGCCGTGGGCGACGGTGCGTCCGGTGACGAACTGGCACTCGCGGGCCACGTGGTCCATGTCGGGGGAGAAGGTGCCCACGTCGCAGGCGGTGTAGTAGCGCCCGCCGAGCGACTGCACGAAGCGTCCGTAGGCGCGCAGCAGGGCCTCGGACTTCAGCGTCGCCGGGTCGCCGATGATGACGGCCTTGCCGCCACCGAGGTCGAGACCGGCCAGGGCGGCCTTGTAGGACATGCCGCGGGAGAGGTTGAGCACGTCGCGCAGCGCGTCGTCGGTGGTGGCGTAGGGGTAGAAGCGGGTGCCGCCCAGGGCCGGGCCGAGGGCCGTGGAGTGGATCGCGACGATCGCCCGCAGACCGCTCGCGCGGTCGTTGCAGAAGACCACCTGCTCGTGCTCGGCGCCGAGCTCGAAGACGTCGGCGGGGGACGAGGAACTCATGGGGGAACCACCTTCAGCTCGCGCCACGCGGGTGGGTGGCGACCGGTCGGGTCACGAGGGTGGTGTGACCCACCTCGCACGGTAGTCCGGCTGCCGGGTCGACTCGAAAACGCAGTACGGCGCGGCGATCAGCGCAGCAGCGAGGTCGCGGCGTACCCCACCCCGAAGGTCGCCAGGACGACCAGCAGGCACACGGCGGTGAGCATCGCCCAGCCGAGCCCCGGTCGGTCCTCCACCGTCGTGGTCTCGCGCGCCAACACGACCTCGGGCGGGCTGACGAGCAGGGTGTGGGCGTCGCCGGCGGCCAGGCTGCTGACCGCTGCGACGAAGCTGCGAATGTCGGGGTAGCGGTCCTCACGGTCGGGGCGCAGGCCGCGCAGCACCACCTCGTCCACGGCCGGAGGCAGGTCGGCCAGGGCGCTGGGCGCGGGCGGCAGCGAGGCGCGGGCGAGGTCGGGGATGCTGCCGGTGTGGGCGACGTGCCCGGTGAGCACGTGATAGGCCACGGCCGCGAGGGCATAGACGTCGGCCCGCTGGTCGATCCCGCCGCCGAGGGCCTGCTCGGGGGCCATGTAGGCCGGCGTGCCGACGACATGGGTCAGCCCGCTGGCGTGCAGCATCGCCTTGGCGACCCCGAGGTCGGCCACCATCAGGCGGGCGCTCGGGCCGTTGCTGCGCAGCAGGAGGTTGGCCGGCTTGATGTCGCGGTGCACGACGCCCAGGTCGTGCAGCACGGTCAGCCCGGCTCCGGCCTGGATCACCAGGGGGAGCGCCTGGTCGAGGGGCAGCGCTCCCTTGCGGGCGAGCAGCTCGGCGACGGTCCCGCGGTCGGCGTAGCTCATCACGAAGTACGGCGTGCCGTCGGCCTCGCCGACGTCGTAGACCCGGACGACGTGGTCGGAGTCGGCGCGCCGCAGGATGCGGGCTTCTTGAAGGAAGCGTTCGCGGATGTCGAGCCGCTGGGCCCAGTTGTCGGCGAGGGCCTTGATGGCCACGTCGGACTCGAGCTCCTCGTCGAAGTAGCGCCAGACCGAGGCGAACCCGCCCACACCGATCCGCTCGACCTGGCGCAGCCGTCCGAGGCGGTTCGGGAGGGTCACGCTCGGTATTGTGCCGGAGGGCGGCATCCGGCCGCCGTGATCCCCAGGGGGTGGCGTGCCCGACGACGAGATCGACCTCGACGAGCTCGCGCTGCGCGCGGCGGGCGGCGACTCGCCCGCCCTGGAGGAGCTGTTGGCCCACATCCAGCCCCGCGTGCAGCGGATCTGCTCGCGCATGCTGCTGCACCAGCAGGACGCCGAGGAGGCCAGCCAGGACGCCATGCTGCTGGTGGCCACCAAGATCCACACGTTCGCGGGCCGCAGCCGGTTCACCACGTGGCTGCACGCCGTGGCCTCCAACAGCGCCCGATCGACGTACCGCTCCCTGAAGCGACGCTCGGCCGAGACGCCCACCGACGAGCTGCCGACCACGGCCGACCCGCGGACGACCAGCGTCATCGCCGGCAGCCGGCTCGACATGCTCGAGGCCCTCGACGTGCTCGCCGCCTCCCACCCCGCGCTCGTCGAGCCGCTGGTGCTGCGCGACGTGCAGCAGCTCGACTACAACGACATCGCCCAGCTGCTCGGGATCCCGCTCGGCACGGTCAAGTCGCGCATCCACGCGGCCCGCCAGGTCGTGCAGCCGCTGCTCCGCGTGACCGACTGACGCGCCTCACCGCCCGCGCACCACGCTCCGCATCACCACCACCGAGCCGTGGGTGCCGTACCCGAGCAGACCACCGCCCTCGGGCCTCCCGTTGAAGGTCACCATCAGCCAGCCGTCGTCCACGCGGGCGAGCGTGGGCCAGGGGAGGTTGGTGGGGTACGGCGCGTCGAGGGCGCCGAGCTCGGCCAGTCGCAGGTCGAAGACGGGGAAGCGTGCGCGTTGCCCACGCCGCCCGTCGCGACCGTCGCTGGCCAGCAGCCGCCAGCCGTCCTCGAGGCGCACGAGCGTGCTGCCCTCGGTGGCTCGACGACCCGTGTCGGCGGCTACCAGCGAGAGGGCGTCGAGCGACGGCCCGGCGGCCAGCGCGGGATGGAAGGCGAAGAACTTCCGGGCGCTCACGAAGCCGACGTGCCAGAGGCCGTCGATCCGCGCCAGGTGGGGGTCCCAGACACCGACCGAGGTGAACCCGTCGCACGGCAGCGCCAGCGGCCGGGTGTCGAGCACGTGAGTGCCGCGCAACAGGTCGGCGCCCGACTCGGCCAGCGTGACCGCCACCCCGGCGTCTCGGTGGGCGTGGTCGAAGTCGCCCCAGGTGCTGGTCGCGACCAGCCACCGGTCGCCGTCGCGCACCAGGTGGGTCGCGTTGTCGCCGTACACCCCGGGGGAGTCGGTACGACGGAAGAACAGGTCGGCGGTGTGCTGGAGGTCGAGGGCGTCGGGGTCGAACGACCAGACGCCGGTGTGCGCGGCGTCGAAGAAGCCGGGGCCGGCGTGGGTCGCCGTCAGCCACAGCAGCCCGCCGTCGCGGACCGGCTCACCGTCGGCCGTGGAGGCGAACCGGAGGTCGCGCAGCCCGAGCTGGCCGAAACCGCCGGCCGTCAGCATCCCCAGGTGCCCGGTCGTGCTCACCGTGAGACCGGCGAGCAAACCCTCGTCGCGGACGTCGACTCGGTCGCCGAGTGCGTAACGGGCCCGGCCGACCCAGCGCCCCTCCTCGAGCCCGAAGACCGTCAGGTGGGTACCGGTCAGCGTCAGGCCCAGCTGGTCGACCGGTCCCGACGCAGTGCCGCGGCGACGGCTGGCGTGCACGGTCAGGGAGCCCGTGGCAGCGGTCACCTCGAGGGCGAACCGCCCGGCGTCGTACCGACCCGTGAGCCGGACCGCGCCCGACTCGAACGTGATCGCCGCCCGGCCGCCCGTCAGCTCGCCCGTGACCGCGGCGTACGGCGCGGGGCGCGGCAGTGCGAAATTGCCGCGCTCGTGGGTGGTCGCCGTCCACGCCGAGACCAGGTCGACCGGCCGCAGGCGGGCGACGATCTCGAACGGCGGCAGCACCGCGCCAGTCTGGTCTACGCGTCGGCCCCGCAGCAGGCGGTGTCGCCCGTGACGCAGCAGGTGCCGTCGCCGGCGAAGGCCTCGGCGTCCTCGAGCACGGTGTAGACCTCCCAGCGCTCGCCGCTGGGAGTGTTCTCGACCCAGAACTTGTCCTGCTTCGCGTAGCAGCAGGTGACGTCGCGCTCCTCGGTCGTCGCGAACCCGGCCGCGCCGAGCCGGGTCAGCTCGGCGTCGACCTGGTCGACGTCCTCGACCTCGACACCGAGGTGGTTGAGCGAGCCGCCGTGGCCGGGGTTCTCGAACAGCACCAGCTTGAGCGGCGGGTCGGCGACCGCGAAGTTGGCGTAGCCCGGCCTGGTCTTGGTCGGCTCGGTGCCGAACAGGGTGCCGTAGAAGGCGATGGCGGCGTCGAGGTCGTCGACGTTGAGTGCCAGCTGCAAGCGGGACATGGTGCGCTCCTGGTCAAGAGATAGATGAAAGGCGATGTCTCACCTTGCTCTCGGACATTGACCTCTGTCAATATCTACCCTGTGCCGAAGTCCCTGGAGCTCACGCCGACGGCGACCGTCGCCTGCTGCCCCCCGCTGGCCCGCGAGCCGATCAGCGCCGACGACGCCGGGCGGGTCGCGCCGCTGCTCAAGGCGCTCGCCGACCCGGTACGGCTGCGGCTCCTCTCGCTGATCGCCTCCCACGCCGACGGCGAGGCCTGCGTGTGCAACCTGAATGACGCCTTCGACCTCAGCCAGCCCACGATCAGCTACCACCTCAAGGTGCTCCACGAGTGCGGGCTGCTGGAGCGCACCAAGCGCGGCGTCTGGGTCTACTACGCCGTACGCCGCGACGCGTTGCGCGACCTGGCCACGCTGCTCGGCGGGGCCGCGTGACGCTCGCCCGTCGCGCGGTCAGCGAGCTTGTCGGTACGGCGTTCCTGCTGATGGCCGTGATCGGCTCCGGCATCGCCGCGGTCCGGCTCTCGCCCGACGACGTCGGCCTCGAGCTGCTCGAGAACAGCCTGGTCACCGGTGCCGCCCTGGTCGCGCTCATCCTCTGCCTGCAACCGGTCTCGGCCGCCTTCAACCCGATCGTGACCGGCATCGAGGTGGCGCTCGGCCGGCTCGGCGCCGCCCACGCGGCCCTGCTCGTGGCGGCCCAGGTGGCGGGCGCGGTGCTCGGCGCCGTCCTCGCGAACCTGATGTTCGACCTGCCCGCTGTCGGCACGTCGACCCGCGACCGCACGGGCGGCGGGCTCTGGCTGGGCGAGGTCGTGGCGACCCTCGGGTTGGTGCTGGTGATCTTCGGGCTCGACCGCGCCGGCCGCGGCGACCGGGTCGCCTACGCCGTCGGCGGCTACATCACCGCGGCGTACTGGTTCACCAGCTCGACCAGCTTTGCCAACCCGGCGGTCACGCTGGCCCGCTCGCTCTCCGACACCTTCGCCGGCATCGCCCCGGGCTCGGTGGCGATGTTCGTGCTGATGCAGGTCGTCGGCGGCGCGCTCGGGCTGGCGCTGGTGCGATTCCTGTTTCCGGAGAGGCTCGGGAGCGAGCTGGCCCGGTGACCGCGGCGCGCTGGTGGCCAGGGGCGGGGTCGAACCGCCGACCTTCCGATTTTCAGTCGGACGCTCGTACCAACTGAGCTACCTGGCCGTGCCCGGCTGCGGCTCGCAGGAGCGCCGCCGAGGCGTCGCAGATGCTACCGGAGCCCGCGGTGGCCGACCGAATCGACCCACGACGCTGATTGGTCGGCCCGCGGTGACGCCCGTATGCTGATCCGCGTTCTGAGCCCCCATCGTCTAGCGGCCTAGGACGTCGCCCTTTCACGGCGGTAGCACGGGTTCGAATCCCGTTGGGGGTGCCACAGAGATATGCCGTTGACCTGCAGAAACGTCGCGACTGAAGCAGTTCCTCGGCTGCACGTCAACATTCTTGGGGCGGATGGAGGTCTTGGACGACAGCAACGGGGAAGAGCCTCGTTTCGGGCAAACGCTGTGCGCCGCAGGGAGATGCAAGTGTCGTAGAATCGTTCCTCAGCGACCAGTCGAAGCTCTGCTAGGCAGCTAGAGGGTCGACGGAGGTGGAGCGGAAGCGAGACAGCGGTCAGTACCTTGTTTGCCACCGACGCATGGGTCGCGGGCCGCCGTTGGCCGTTTAGAGGTGCCGGACTGCGGTGAGGAGTTC
>JBPCQY010000069.1:0-12322 GCA_050997635.1 Nocardioides sp. | reverse complement strand
TCCGCGGCCGCCTGGATCCGGCCGACGTACGCCGACCACGCGGCGTCGTCGGGGAAGGCGCTGCGGTCGCCGCGGCCGTCGACCGTCTCGCGCAGGATCTCCGCATGCCCGGCGTGCTGGGCGGTCTCGGCGACCACCCGCACGACGAGGTGGCCGAACGTCGTGGCGCGCCGCTCCGGCGGCCACCAGGCCACCGCCGCCGGCGCGTCGAGCGGGATGGTCGTCAGCGACTCGTCGCTGTGAGCCCACGCCGTGCGGTAGAGGTCGAGGAGGTACTCACGGGACTGGTCGGCGCTCGCCCACATGTCGGCCGACTCCCAGACAGAGCTGTCGTCCTCCCACGGCAGGGGCACCGGTGAGGGTCGGCCGACGCTGGCGCCGAGGTAGCCGAGCTCGATGCCGCTCAGGTGCTTGACCAGCCCGAGGAGGTTGGTGCCGCTGGGCACCAGCGGCCGGCGGGCGTCGTACTCGGGCAGGTCGTCGAGGGTGCGCACCAGGGAGTCCCGCGCCTGCTGGAGGTAGCGGTGCAGGTCGGCCGCGAGACCGTGGAGCTCCATGACCCGACCCTGCCACAGTGACCTCGATGCGCGACCATGGACGCATGACGCCGCAGGTCGTCGCCCACCGTGGCGCGAGCTTCAGCAATCCGGAGCACACCCTGCGCGCCTACCTCGAGGCGATCAGCGAGGGCGCGGACGCCCTCGAGTGCGACGTCCGGCTCACCGCCGACGGCCACCTCGTGTGCGTGCACGACCGCGATCTGCGTCGTACGGCGGCCAACCGCGGGCTGGTCTCCACCATGGAGCTCGCCGATCTCGGGCAGCTCGAGTTCGCCAGCTGGAAGAACCCTTGGGCCGACCTCGACGACGAGGCCCCCGACCGGTCGGGCGAGGGCGACGGGGTGCTCACCCTGCGGCGGCTGCTCGAGACGGTGGCCGACTCGGGGCGGCGGGTCGAGGTCGCGATCGAGACCAAGCACCCGACGAGGTACGCCGGGCTGGTCGAGCGCCGTCTGGTCGAGACGCTGCGCGACTTCGGCTGGCACCGCCCGGGCGGTCCGGTGCGGGTGATGAGCTTCTCCGCGGTCTCCCTGCAGCGGATGCAGCGCCTTGCCCCCGGCGTACCCCGGGTGATGCTGATCGACAAGACGACGTCGTGGCCGCGACTGGCGCCCCTGCTCGGCGACGACTGGATCCTCGGCCCCGGGATCAAGCTGCTGACCAAGCACCCCAAGCGGGCCCGGCGGCTCGCGCGCACCGGGCGCGACCTGCACGTGTGGACCGTCAACACGCAGGACCAGCTCGAGCTGTGCCTCGAGCTGGGGGCGAAGGCGATCATCACCGACCGCCCGGCGTACGTGCGAGGGCTGCTGGGGGTCTAGCGTCTCGGCCCATGGCCAAGCGATCGCGCACCCAGACCCGTGAGCAGGCACCCGGCGAGGTCGGCCCCCGCCAGCCCTGCCCGTGTGGTTCGGGCAAGCGCTACAAGGCGTGTCACGGCGCGCCCGGCGGTGCTGCGGACGTCTTCGTGCGCCGTCCGTTCGAGGGACTCCCGTCGGAGTGTGACCTGGTGGCCCTGCGCGAGCTGGTGCCGGCGGCCACGGCCCCACTGACCCTGGCCGACGGGACGGGTCGCGACGTGCTGCTGTGCACCCTGCTGCCCGGCGCGGCGCCGGCGATGGTGCGCGACAGCGGCCATGTCTGGCTGGCGCTGCAGGTGCGGCACGGCTTCGGTGACCCGGCGCGTGACCTCGGCGCCGTACTCGAGAAGGCGCTGGCCACCGACGAGCCCGGCGTGGTCGGACTGACCGACCCACCCGGACCGGGCCATCGGCTCCAGGACCTCGTGACGGGTGAGCGCCTCGACGTCACCGTGCACGACGGCTTCGGCTTCTGGCTGGCCGATGTCGACGCCCAGGACCCCGCTGCGGCCGCGGCTCTGGAACAGGCGAACGGCGCCGCGGCGCCGACAGCACGGCTCGCGTCGGTCGACGCGGCGTACTGGACCGACGCCGGCACCCGCGAGCACCTCCGCTGGGTGATGCCCGAGCCCGAGGGTCCGCTGCTCGACGCGCTGGCGCGGCTGCATGCCGCCGATCACGACCGGGTCGCCGACGACTCGCGGCTGGTCGGGATGTTCCGGGCGCACGGGCTGCTCGCGCCGGTGTGGGACCTGCCGTCGGGCACCGGCGCCGAGGCACTGGAGGAACCCGCCGCGCGCTTCGCCCGTGCGTTGGCCGAGTCGCTCGACGACACCTCCGACCTGACCGCCGAGCAGCGCTCCGCCCGCGCCGGGCTGGCCAACCGGCAGGTCACCATCCGCTGACCCCCGGGTCGCGGGTAAACCTCGCCAAATATGGTGATGTGAGGCACGTCTCCGCGGCGCCGATGGTTGTCCTGGGGTGGTTGATCCGTTAAGTTCTCCTCGCTCGGTCGTTGCCGCATCCCCGTCGGCAACGGCCGAGTTCCAATTTCCGGGGCTGTGGCGCCAATCAGCATCGGCGCTATTTTGCGTGAGGGTTGATCGCGGCCCTCAGGCGTCGTGCCGGACCGCCTGCCCGATGGCCGCCAGGGCGGTGCGGTCGCCGGTGCGCTCGAACGACGACAGGGCGGTGTCGGCGAACTTGATCAGGTGCTCGCTGCCGAGGGCCACGGTCACCTCGAAGGCGTCCTCGGCGGCCGGCCCGGGCGTCGGCTGGTCGGACACCGGGGGGCGGTACGCCGCGACCACCGCGGCGGTGGCCGACCACGCCGCTTCCAGCGAGGACGGCCGCAGCTCGGGCGGGAGGGAAGGCAGGGTGGCCAGGACGGCGTTCGGCGCGGTCGCCGCGTGGACCAACATCGTGGGGTCGCCCGGTGCCCAGCGGGCATAGCCGCGGACGGCGGCGTCGACCAGTGACTCCAATCTGGCGGGGACCTCCCGTGCGTCGCCCGCCGGCGCGCCGCCCGCCGCCGCCTCGAGGTAGCCAGGCGTCCCGGGGAGCTGGGCCAGGCGGTCGCGGATGCCGCCGCTCTGGTCGGCGACCACCGGCAGCCCCTCGAGCACCTCACCGAGTGCTCTGGCTCCACCCAGCGTGACGAGCGGAACCGACTGCCAGCGCATCGCCCAGTAGGCCAGCGCGTGAGCGAGCTCCGCGACCCGGGCCTCGGTGACGGCTGCGCGCAGCGAACGGCTCGCGTGGCCGACCCGGATCACCCCGTGGGTGGCGCCGGCGGCGATCCCCGGGAGCAGCCGCGGCCACCAGCGCGCGAGCACGGCCGCCCACGGCTCGTCGGCGAGCTCGACGCGGAAGGTGGCCAGCCAGTCGCCGGCTCGCGTGGGCCGCCCGAGCGCCTCGCGCCACTCGTCGCCCAGGGGGCGACCGGATCCGGGCGCGTCCTCGAGACGTGGCAGGTAGCGGTCGGTCCAGGGGTGTACGTCGTGGTCGTGGCCTCGTCGGGCCATCGCCTCGACCGCCATCGGGCCGTGGTTCGAGAGCCACCCCGCGAACTCCGGGCCGTAGCGGTGCAGCCGGTCGAGCGCCTCGTCCAGCGTGCTCTGGTGGTCCATGAGGTCAGTCAACGACTTCAAGCGCACTTGAGGTCAAGCCTCGCGCACGGCACCGCCAGACCCGGCAGTGACGTCGACTTCGTCGCGAAGTTCCCGCCAGGATTCTCCTTGTTCTCCATGATGGCGCTCGAAGACGAACTCGAGAGCCTCATCGGCGTCCCGGTCGATGTGGTCTCCGACGACGCACGCGGTGGCCGCGTGCTCGCTGAGATCAACCGATCCGCCGTACCTCTGAGCGCCTAGCCCGATGTGCGACGCGATGCAGGACGGCGGACATCGCTGCGCCGCACACACCCGACCCAGGCTCCGGGCAGCCACGTGCGGAACACCGGAGTGGGAGAGCGCAGCCGCCAACCACGCAGCCACACCCACGCGCCCACCACGACGACAACATCAACCGAGACGTCGTCTGGAATGTCCTCGTCGAGGAGTTCCCGAGGATCCGCGCAACGCTAGGCACGTACCTCGGTCTCTGACCCGATTACCAAAGCGACGCGCAGTCCGCGGCTGCCTCAGGAGGTCTCGGCGAGGGGGTCCTCACCGGCCACGATGAGTTCTCCGACCAGCTCACCGAGCACCCGCCGCGCCTCGTCCGGCAGGCCGTTGTCGGTGACCAGGACGTCGGCCTCCTCCAGGCGGGCGAATGTCGCGACGCCGATCGTGCCCCACTTGGTCCCGTCGGCGACCACCACGCGCCGCCGGCCGGCGGTGGCCAGGGCACGGTTGGTGTCCGCCTCCATCAGGTTGGGCGTCGTGAAGCCCGCGCCGGCCGCCATGCCGTGCACCCCGAGGAAGACCACGTCGAGGTTCAGGTCGGACAGGGAACGTACGGCGACCGGCCCGACCAGGGCACCGGAGAGCGTCCGGATGCCGCCGGTCAGCACCACCGTCTGCTCCCGCTGCTCGGGCGCCGCGTGGAAGACCGAGGCCACCTCGATCGAGTTGGTCACGACCGTCAGCCGCGGGATGGAGCGGAGCTCGTGGGCGAGAGCCCAGGTGGTGGTGCCCGCGCTGAGCCCGACGGCCGTACCCGGCTCGACCAGGCTGGACGCCTCGCGAGCGATCGCGCGCTTCTCGCCCTGCTCCTGGCGTGACTTGGTCTCGAAGCCTGGCTCGAAGGTGGACGTGGCGGTGGCGCCGCCGTACACCTTCTCGAGCAGGCCTTGGCGTGCCAACCCGTCGAGGTCCCGGCGGATCGTCATGTCGGAGACGCCGAGGCTCTGGGTCAGCTCGCTGACCCGCACCGCCCCGGTACGCCGGACCATGTCGAGGATGAGCTCACGACGACGCGCTGCCAGCACCTGGGCCACCTTCCTTCGCTGCCCGGTCGTCGCCGGGCCGTTCGCGGATGCAAGCGACGTCGCCGGGGTCCAGCGAGAACCCCGCCGAGACCGTGCGGTCGGACACGAGGTCGTGGCCGATGAGGTCGAGGGTGGCGGAACGGTCGGTGTGGTTGAGGACGAAAGCGTACGTCGCGTCGTCGCCGCGCCGGCGGACCAGCTCGACTCCCGCCGGCAGGCCCGCCCCGTGGATGCCGAGCTCGCCCAGGACCTGCTCCACGGCCGCGGCCGTGGTCGCGGGATCGGTCCGGGTCGCGAGGTACCAGCCCACGCCCGTGCCCTGCTCGTGCCGGGTGAAGGCCGGGGTGCCGGGCAGCGGGCCGTCGCCATAGACCCACACGGCGCTCGCGCCGCGGAGGTCGAGGTCCTCGGTCCAGGTGTCGGCCGTGCCGACCACGTCGCCGACGCTGTCGACCAGGCTCAGCCGCGTGTCGGGGGGCAGCGGGCAGAACTCCTCGACCCGGACGCCGAGCAGGTCGCGGAACGCCCCTGGATAGCCGCCCAGCCGCACGTGGTCGTTCTGGTCGACGATGCCCGAGAAGTACGTCGTGAGCAGGTGCCCGCCGCCTTCGACGTAGGACGCGATGCTGACTGCGTCGTCATCCCTGACGAGGTGCAGCATCGGCGCGAGCACGAGCAGACGACCGGTCAGATCGGCGTCGGCCGACACCATGTCGACGGTGATCCCGCGGTCCCACAGGGCCCGGTACAACGCCAGGCCGCGATCGCGGTAGGACAGGCCGGACACAGGCAACGAGTCGCGCTGCACCGCCCACAGCGAGGGGTAGTCGACGACCATCGCCACGTCGGCCACCACGCGGCTGCCGGAGACCTCGCCCAGCCTGCCCAGGAGCGCACCGAGGTCGACCACCTCGCGCCACAGCCGCGAGTCGGTCCCGGCGTGCGGCAGCATCCCGGAGTGGTACTTCTCGGCGCCGGCGCGGCTGGCCCGCCACTGGAAGAACCCCACGGCGTCGGCGCCGCGGCCGACGTGCTGCAGGCTGTTGCGGCGAAGCTGACCGGGATCCTTGGCGTAGTTGCGGGGCTGCCAGTTCACCGCACTCGTGGAGTGCTCCATCAGCACCCAGGGGTCGCCGCCGGCCAGCCCGCGGATCCAGTCGGCGCTGAACGACAGCTCGACATGCGGGTCGTCGACGCGGCCGTCCAGGTAGTGGTCCAAGGAGATGACGTCCTGCTCGGGCGCCCAGCGCCAGTAGTCGAGGGCGTCGATGTGAGAGGAGACCATGAAGTTGGTCGTGACCGGGACGTCGGGGGTGATCCGACGCAGTACGTCGCGCTCGGCGACGAACTGCTCGAGGAGTGCGTCGCTGGAGAACCGGTGGAAGTCGAGCACCTGGGTCGGGTTGTTCTGGGCGGTGCTGGCGCGGGGCGTGCTGACCTGCTCCCACGCGCCGTACGCCTGGGACCAGAAGGCCGTGCCCCAGGACTCGTTGAGGGCGTCGAGATCGCCGTACCGTTTCGCGAGCCAGTCGCGGAACGCGGTCGAGGAGACGTCGCAGTAACAGTGGGCGTTGTGGCAGCCGAGCTCGTTGGAAACGTGCCACAGGCGCAGCGCGGGGTGCCCGCCGTATCGGGTTGCCATGGCCTCGACCAGCTCGAGCGAGGCCGAGCGGTACGCCGGGGAGCTGGCGCACCAGGACTGCCGGCTGCCGTAGGACAGGCGGCACCCGTCGCGGTCGACCGGCAGCATCTCGGGGTGGGCGAGCGAGAGCCACGCGGGGGGTGAGGCCGTCGCCGTGGCGAGGTCGACGGCGATCTCGTGCTCGGCCATCAGCGCCAGGGAGCGGTCCAGCCACCCGAAGTCCCAGCGCTCGGGCGAGGGCTGGAGCCGGGCCCAGGCGAAGACCGCGAGCGTTACGAACGTGACCCCGGCCTCGCTCATCAGCACGACGTCCTCGGCCCAGGTCTCCTCGGGCCACTGCTCGGGGTTGTAGTCACCGCCGTACCCGAGCCGCGCGACACCGCGGCCGAGGGCGAGCGGCCCTCGACGAAATGGAGTCACCGGCCCGGCCACGCGGACACCATGGCCCCACGGTCGCCCGTCTGTCAAACAAAGTCCAACGCACTCGGACGCCCAAACGGGGCTCCCGCGTCGCCTTCCGGCGGCCGCGACAGCTCGGAAGCAATCTCGTGGAGGACGTGCGCGAGGTACATCCGGTGCCGATTCACGCTCAGGGACCGGGATTGTCACGGTTCTGGCCGCATCCGGGGATGACCCTTGACACTCGCGGCGGGACGTTGTTCAGTGTGATCAGTTCTGTTCGAGTTAGTTCGATCTCGGCTCGATGTCCGAGCCGACGCGTTCCTCCTGGAGGCAGGCATGTCCCGTCCACGTAGCCGCGATGAGTACGTCTCCGGCCTCATCCCGCCGTCATTCGCCGTGACCTCGGCGCTCTCCCGGCGAACGCTCCTGCGGGGAGCCGGCATCGGTGCCGGTGCCGTGGCCAGTGCCAGCCTGCTGACGGCCTGCGGTGGCGGGGGTGACAGTGGCAACGGCACGGGCGCCCTGAGTGTCGGCATGAACGAGGCGCCCAAGTCCGGCCGCGCCTACGACCAGGCGAAGGGCCGCTTCGACGCGTTCGGCAAGGCCAACAGCGACATCAGCCTCACGGTCAACTACACCGACCACAACACCTTCCAGGAGAAGATCAACAACTACCTTCAGGGCGCCCCCGACGACGTCTTCAGCTGGTTCGCCGGCTACCGCGTGCGGACCTTCGCCGACAACGGGCTGGTGGGAGACGTGAGCGACCTGTGGCCGATCGCCGGCGTGGCCGAGCCCTTCAAGGAGGCCTCGACCGCCACCGACGGCAAGCAGTACTTCGTGCCGACCAACAACTACCCGTGGGCCGTCTTCTACTTCAAGAGCCTGTGGGAGAAGAACGGTTACGAGGTCCCCACGACCCTCGACGAGTTCACCGCCCTGTGCAAGAAGATGCAGGCCGACGGCCTCGACCCGGTCGCGTTCGCCGACAAGGACGGCTGGCCGGCGATGGGCACCTTCGACATCCTCAACATGCGGATCAACGGCTACGACTTCCACATCAGTCTGATGGGGGGTAAGGAGTCGTGGGAGTCCACCGAGGTCAAGACGGTCTTCGACACCTGGCGCGGGTTGCTGCCCTACCACCAGTCCGGCTCCGTGGGCCGCACCTACCAGGAGGCCGTGGCGTCGCTGCAGCAGAAGAAGTCCGGCATGTACCTCCTCGGTCTGTTCCTCACCGACTCGCTGCCCCTGGCCCAGCAGCAGGACATCGACTTCTTCACGTTCCCCGAGATCGACTCCTCCATCGGGGCCGACGCGATCGATGCTCCCATCGACGGCTTCTGCATGTCCGCCAACCCCAAGAACGAGTCGGCGGCCAAGAAGCTGCTGTCCTACCTCGGGTCCCCGGCCGCCAACGACGCGCTGAACAAGGCGAAGATCCCGATGATCTCCACCAACTCCAAGGTGGACACGTCCAACTACACCGACCTGCAGAAGCGGGGCGCCGAGTTCATCAGCAAGCAGAAGTCCATCGCGCAGTTCCTCGACCGTGACTCCGATCCGGCGTTCGCGAGCACCGTGATGATCCCCTCGTTGCAGAAGTTCATCGAGACTCCCGACGACGTCGACAGCCTCTGCAAGAGCATCGAGCAGCAGAAGCAGTCCATCTATGTCGGCTGACGCGCCGTAGGCGAGGGGTCGAGGTGTCCGGGACGATCGAGCAGACCGCCGAGGGCGAGCGCGCGGCAGGCTCGCCCACGCCCGAGCGCGCGCCCAAGAGCCGTGGCGAGCGGGTGACCGGGCGTGACCGGCTGACGATCGCGTGGATGGTTGCCATTCCCACCGCCTTGGTGCTCTGGCTGGTCTGGGTCCCCGCCCTGGCCACTGTGGCACTCGGCTTCTTCCGGTGGAACGGGCTCGGCAAGATCGACACGGCCCAGTTCATCGGCCTGAAGAACTACGACGACATCGTCCACATCTATCCCCCGTTCTGGCCGGCGATCCAGCACAACATCATCTGGCTGGTGGCGCTGTTCGCGATCCCCACCGTGCTCGGCATCTTCCTGGCCGTGCTGCTGGACCGCGAGCTCCGGGGCGGGAGCTTGTACCAGACGGCGTTCTTCCTGCCGACCGTGCTGTCGCTGGCGCTGATCGGGTTCATCTGGCAGCTGATCTACTCCCGCGACCAGGGCCTGCTCAACGCCATCACCGGCGGCTCCACCGACTGGTACGGCGACCCACACGTCAACCTGTGGGCCGTGATCGTGGCCGCCGGCTGGCGGCACACCGGCTACATCATGCTGCTCTATCTCGCCGGGTTGAAGGGGGTCGACCCGGGGCTGCGCGAGGCGGCCCGGATCGACGGCTGCACCGAGACCCAGACCTTCTTCCGGGTCGTGTTTCCCGTGATGCGTCCGATCAACATCATCGTGCTGGTGATCAGCGTCATCGAGTCGCTGCGCGCCTTCGACCTCGTCTGGGTGATCAACAAGGGCACCAACGGGCTGGAGCTGATCAGCGCGCTGGTGACCTCCAACATCGTCGGCGAGGCGTCCCGGATCGGGTTCGGCTCGGCCCTGGCGACGATCATGCTGTTGATCTCGTCCCTGTTCGTCGTCATCTATCTGCGCATCGTGATGCGCGAGGAGTCCTGATGGCTGCCACGACCGTCTCGGCCGACGAGCCGATGGCTCTTCCGACCACGGCGCCCCGCGCCGGCGGGCCGACTGCCAGCGGCCGGCGTTTCCTGCTGCACTCCTTCCTGGCCGTGATGGCCCTGGGCTGGCTGTTCCCGGTGGCGTGGGCATTGCTCAACTCCTTCCGTGACTACGCCTACACGGCCCAGCACGGCTATGCGTCGTTCGGCGGCTGGACCATCGCGAACTACCACGACGCCTGGGTCCGGGGAGACTTCGGGCACTACTTCGTCAACTCCGTGGTGATCACGCTGCCCGCGGTCGTGCTCAGCCTGTTCCTGGCCTCGATGGTGGGGTTCGTGCTGGCGCGGTTCTCGTTCCGGTGGAACCTCACACTGCTCGGACTCTTCACCGCGGCCAACCTGCTGCCGCAGCAGTCGCTGCTGGTGCCGGTCTTCCGGATGTTCCGCGCGATCCACGTGCCGTTCTGGGTCAGCGACAGCGGGACGCTGCTCAACAGCTTCGTCGGCCTGATCCTGGTCAACGTCGCCTTCCAGACCGGCTTTTGCACCTTCGTCCTCAGCAACTACATGAAGACCCTGCCCAAGGAGCTCTACGAGGCCGCCGAGGTCGACGGGGCGAGCGTCTTCCGCCAGTGGTGGCAGATCACGATGCCACTGTGCCGGCCCCCGTTGGCGGCCTTGGCGGTGCTCGAGGTGACCTGGATCTACAACGAGTTCTTCTGGGCGACCGTGCTGTTGCAGGACCCGACGAAGTACCCCATCACCAGCTCGTTGAACAACCTGCGCGGCGCCTTCTTCACCAACAACAACCTGGTCGCCGCCGCATCGGTCATCATCGCGGTCCCGACGCTGGTGGTCTTCTTCGTCCTGCAGCGCCAGTTCGTCGCCGGGCTCGCTCTTGGCGCCACCAAGGGCTGACCGGGTCTGTGCCGACCATCCACCTCCGCGGCGGGGGAACCTCCGTGGTGCTCACGACCCACGAACCCGGCCGGCTGCCGGTCGTCACTTACTGGGGCGCCGACCTCGGTGATCTGACGGAGCACGATCGCGAGGAGCTCGCCCGCGCGACGGTGCCGCCGATGCCTCCGAGCTCACCGGACGTGCCGCTGCTCGTGGAGCTGGTGCCCCAGGCCGCCCACGACTACCCAGGCCGCTGGATCGTCTCCGGTACGGCGCCCGAGCGGCGCGCGGCGATCGCCCTGACCGCCGAGCGCGTCGATGACGTGTCGGGCGGTGTCGACATCCATGCTGTCGACCCGCTCGCCGAGCTCGACACACGCACCGAGGTGCGGCTCGACGCCTACGGGGTGCTGCGGATGCGGCACCGGCTCACCAATACCGGCCGCACGCCGTACGACGTGCTGGCGCTGCCGCTGGCCCTTCCGGTGCCGCAGTCGGCCGGCGAGGTGCTCGACCTGACCGGCCGGTGGTCGCGGGAACGGACGCCGCAACGCATCGGGGTCGGGCGCGGCGCCTGGGTGCACGAGGGTCGCCACGGCAGGCCGGGTCACGACAGCCCGCTGCTGCTGGTGGCCGGCCCCCCCGGTTTCGACTGGGGCCACGGCGAGGTGTGGGGTGTCCATCTCGCGTGGAGCGGCAACGCGGTTCACGGGCTGGAGCGGCTACCCGAAGGGCCGTGTCTGCTGGGCGCGGGCGAGCTGCTCGAGCCGGGCGAGGTCACGCTCGAGCCGGCCGCGACGTACGAGACACCGTGGCTGGTCGCGGTGCACAGCGCCGAGGGTTTGGACGGCCTCTCTGACCGTCTGCACCGCTACCTGCGAGCCCGGCCCGGCCATCCCACGAGCCCGCGCAAGGTCGTGGTCAACACCTGGGAGGCGGTCTACTTCGACCACGACCGCGCCCGGCTCGACCGGGTGGCCGAGCTGGCCGCGGAGGTCGGCGTCGAGCGGCTCGTGGTCGACGACGGGTGGTTCGGCGCACGACGTGATGAGACTGCCGGGCTCGGCGACTGGGAGGTCTCGGCGGACGCCTGGCCCGAGGGCCTCGCCGCCTTCATCGAACGCGTCCACAGCCTCGGCCTCGACTTCGGCCTCTGGGTCGAGCCCGAGATGGTCAACCTCGACTCCGACCTGGCCCGGGCCCACCCGGACTGGCTGCTGACCCTGCCCGAACGGCGTCCCTCGTCGTGGCGGCACGAGTGGCCGCTCGACCTGACCAGCGCCGACGCCTTCGAGCACGTCCTGACCCGGCTCGACGTCCTGCTCACCGAGCACGACATCGCCTTCGTCAAGTGGGACCACAACCGCGACCTCGTCGACGCCCACTCCGCAGGGGTGCCGGCGGTGCACGCCCAGACGGTGGCGGCCTACGACCTGCTCGACCAGCTCCGTGCGCGGCACCCCGGAGTGGAGTTCGAGAGCTGTGCGTCGGGCGGCGGCCGGGTCGACCTCGGCATCCTCGAGCGCACCGAGCGGGTGTGGCCCAGCGACTGCACCGACGCCCACGAACGCCAGCAGGTGCAGCGCTGGACCCAGCTCCTGGTCCCGCCCGAGCTGGTCGGTGCCCACGTGAGCGCGCCGGCCAACCACCAGACCGGCCGCGTGCTCGACCTGTCGTTCCGTGCCGGCACGGCCCTGTTCGGGCACTTCGGCATCGAGTGGGACCTTGCCTCGGCCAGCGCCGACGAGCGCGCCGAGCTCGCAGCATGGGTGCGGCTCTACCGCGAACGCCGCGACCTGCTGCACTCCGGCCGGGTCGTCCGCCGGGGGCCGGACGACGGTCGGCTCGTGCACGGGGTCGTCGCCC
>JBPCQY010000189.1:0-13111 GCA_050997635.1 Nocardioides sp. | reverse complement strand
GAGTTCGGGGGGGCGGCGCGGATGCTGGGCGCGGTGATCCGCCACACCACCAACCCGACCATGCTCACCGCGGGGTACAAGGTCAACGTCATCCCGACGGATGCGACGGCTCACGTGGACGGCCGATTCCTGCCCGGCTACGAGGACGAGTTCTTCGCGACCGTGGCCGAGCTGTGCGGCGAGAACGTCAGCCTCGACTATGTCTCGAGGCAGCCCACGTGGGAGACGCCGTACGACGGCGCGCTGGTCGATGCGATGACCAGGTCGATCCTCGCCGAGGACCCCGACGGCCTGGTCGCGCCCTACCTCATGAGCGGCGGCACCGACGCCAAGCACTTCACCAAGCTCGGCATGCGCAGCTACGGCTTCACGCCACTGCGGCTGCCGGCAGACCTCGACTTCACGGCGCTGTTCCACGGCGTCGACGAACGGGTACCGACCGACGCGCTCGAGTTCGGCGCCCGGGTCTTCGACCGCTTCCTCGACGAGGTGTGAGCTAGAGGGTGAGGCGGGCGCGGATGATCTTGCGGCGCAGGATCACCCGGCGGGTGCCGTCGGGCGAGATCCGCACCCGGTCGAGCTCCCAGCCGCCGTGCTCGGCTCGATCGACAAGCATCCGGGTGACCACGTTGCGCGAGAAGTCGCGCGCGATCGTCAGCCGCTCGAACTCCCACTCCACCCCGCGTGCGGGGGGACGTCGGAGCGCGGCCGGCACTCAGGCCCCCAGCTCCGGGGACGACACGTCGTCCAGCGCCTCGGCGATCTCCGGTGGCAGCGTGAGGTCATCGGCCCCCAGCGCCCCGCGCAGCTGCTTCGCCGTTCGTGCGCCCACGATCGGCGCGGTGACTCCGGCGCGGTCGCGCACCCAGACCAGGGCGACGTGCAGCATCGACCAGTCGAGACCGTCGGCCGCCTTGGCCACGGCCTCCACGATGCGGGCCGACCGGTCGTCGAGGTAGTGGTCGACGAAGTTGGCGAAGACCGGGGACGCCGCTCGCGAGTCGCTGGGGATGCCGTTGCGGTACTTCCCGGTGAGCACCCCGCGCCCGAGCGGTGACCAGGGCAGCACGCCGAGCCCCAGGGCGTGGGCGGCGGGCAGCACCTCGGTCTCGACGCGCCGGTTGAGCAGGGAGTACTCCATCTGGGTCGACGCGAGCGGCGCCCGCCCGGGTACGGCGCGCTGCCAGGTGGCGGCCTGCGCCGTCTGCCAGCCGGTGTAGTTCGAGACCCCGACGTACGACGCGCGGCCGGTGCTGACGGCGAGGTCGAGGGCCGAGAGCGTCTCCTCGAGCGGCGCGTCGTCGACCCAGGTGTGCACCTGCCACAGGTCGACGTGGTCGACGCGCAGGCGTTTGAGCGAGGCATCGAGCTCGCTGAGCAGCCGGCCGCGGGAGGCATAGACCTCGCGGCGGCCGCTGCGACGGGAGATGCCGGCCTTGGTGGCGAGCACGACCTCGTCGCGGGCCACGACGTCGCCGATGAGGGACCCGATCAGCTCCTCGGACGCGCCGTCGCCATACCCGGCGGCGGTGTCGACCAGCGTGCCGCCGGCCTCCGCGAACGCGATCAGCTGGTCACGCGCCTCGTGCTCGTCGGTGTCGCGGCCCCAGGTCATGGTGCCGAGCCCGAGGTGGGAGACCTTGAGCCCGGTGGCACCGACGGACCGCGTTTGCATGGGGCACAAACTAGTCGCCACGCGGAAACGGTGGCGTTGCGGCTCGCCGTAGGTCACCTGCGTACGCTGTCCCGCGGCCCGCACAGACGTCTCAGAAAGCAGCCATGAACTACTTCGACGCGATCATCCTCGGGATCGTGGAGGGGCTCACCGAGTTCCTCCCGGTCTCCAGCACCGGCCACCTGACCATCGTGGAGAAGCTGCTGGGCCTGCAGGTCGACGACCCGGCGGTCACCGGCTTCACCGCCGTCATCCAGATGGGCGCCATCGCCGCGGTGATCCTCTACTTCGCCAAGGACATCTGGAACATCGCGCGCGCCTGGGTGCTCGGCCTGGTCAAGCCGGAGTGGCGCGGCCACAAGGACCACCGGATGGGCTGGTACGTCATCGTCGGCACCATCCCGGTCGGAATCGTCGGACTGGTGTTCAAGGACGTCATCAAGAACGACCTGCGCTCGCTGTGGGTGGTCGCGATCGCGCTGATCGCCTGGAGCGCGGTCATGGTCGTCGCCGAGCGGATGGCGACCCAGGCCCGCGAGGAGCGGCAGCTGACGCTCAAGGACTCGATCGTCGTCGGGCTCGTGCAGTGCGTCGCGCTCGTCCCCGGCGTCTCCCGGTCGGGCGCGACGATCTCGGCCGGCCTGTTCCGCGGCCTCGACCGGGTGGCGGCGACGCGGCTGAGCTTCTTCCTCTCGATCCCGGCGCTGCTCGCGGCCGGGCTGTTCGAGCTCAAGGACGCGCTGGGCGGCTCGATCAGCGCGGGGGAGACCCTGGTCGGCACGGTCGTCGCGTTCGTCGTGGCCTATGGCACGGTGGCGTGGCTGCTGAGGTTCGTGGCCCACCATCCGATCACGTGGTTCGTGCCCTACCGCGTCGTGCTCGGCGTCGTACTGCTCGTGCTGCTGGCGACCAACGTCATGTCGGCCACCTGAGCCGTCATAGCCAGCCGGAGCGCTTGAAGAACCACCACAGAAGGCCCGATGAGCCGATCATCAGACCGACCGCCATCGGGTAGCCGTAGCTCCAGTAGAGCTCGGGCATGTGGTGGAAGTTCATGCCGTAGACCCCCGCGATCAGGGTGGGTACGACGACCAGCGCGGCGCCGGCGGAGATCTTCCGCATATCGTTGTTCTGCTGGATGCTGATGCTCGCCAGATGGGCGTCGAACGCCGTGCTCAACAGCTGGTCGAGGTTGTCCACGGTCTCGGCGGCCTTGCTGAGGTGGTCGGCCACATCGCGGAAGAACGGCGCGGACTCCTCGGTCACGCCCGGCACGTTGCCCATCGCGAACCGCCCCATCGGGTCGCGCAGGGGCATCACGGCGCGGCGTACCTCGGCGATCTCGCGCTTGAGCGTGTAGATGCGGGCCGAGTCGTTGGTGCGCTGCTCGGAGAAGACCGACTCCTCGACCTCGTCGACGTCCTCCTGGAGCGAGTCGACCACGGCGCCGTAGCCGTCGACGATCGTGTCGCACACGGCGTACACGACGGCCGAGGGGCCGTGGGTCAGCACCGTTGCCTTCTCCTCGAGACCCAGGCGGGCCGAGTGCAGCTCGGAGCCCTTGCCGTGGCGCACCGTGACGATGAAGTCCTGGCCGACGAACAGGTTGATCTCGCCGGTCTCGACCGCGTCGTTCGCGTCGATGTACCACAGCGACTTGACGGTCAGGAAGAGGCTGTCGCCGTAGCGCTCCAGCTTGGGGCGCTGGTGGGCGTGGACGGCGTCCTCGACGGCGAGCGGATGCAGGTCGAACGCCTTGGCCACCTCGTTGAGCTCGAGCTCGCTCGGCTGGTACAGCCCGACCCAGACGAAGTCGTCGGGGCCGCTGGCCTGCTCGCGCAGGGCGATCAGGTCGCGCGCCTCACACGTCACGGGCACGCGCACCCCGGCGCGGTAGACAGCGCTGTCGACGATCACCCTGCGAGGCTAGCCCCACTACGCTGCCCACCATGGCAACCGTGATCCTGCTGCGACACGGCCGCACCTCCGCCAACGCCGCCGGCGTGCTGGCCGGTCGGCTCCCCGGTGTCGCGCTGGACGAGGTCGGCCTCGAGCAGGCGGGCCGCGCCGCCGAGCGCCTCGCGGCCGTGCCCCTCACTGGCGTCGTCTCGAGCCCCCTGGAGCGCTGCCGGCAGACCGCGCGCGCCGTGACCAGGGCTCAGCCCGAGACCGGCGCCCACCGGGTCACCACCGACAAGGGTCTGAGCGAGTGTGACTACGGCACCTGGCAGGGCCGGCCGCTCAAGGAGCTGGCCAAGGAGGCGCTGTGGAAGACCGTGCAGACGCAGCCCTCGGCGGCCAGGTTCCCCAGCGGCGAATCGATGCCGGCGATGCAGGCGCGCGCCGTGAGCGCCGTACGCCGGCGCGACGCGGCGCTGGAGGCCGAGCACGGTGTCGGGGCAGTGTGGGTGGCCGTCACCCACGGCGACCTGGTCAAGGCGATCCTCGCCGACGCCCTCGGGATGCACCTGGATCTCTTCCAGCGCATCAACGCCGATCCGGCCTCCATCTCGATCGTCCGCTACACCGCCAGCCGGCCCTACGTGCTGGCCACCAACACCCACGCCGGTGACCTGTCCTGGCTGAAACCGCCGGCCCGCAGCAAGGGTCGGCGTACGACGAAGGCCACCGACGCGGCCGTCGGCGGCGGCGCCGGACCGGCCTGAACAGCCGGCTGGACCGGGGTCCTAGGGTTGGGCCCATGCCCGTCATCCACGAGTTCGACCCGCCCGAGCGGTTCGTCGCCGGCACCGTCGGCGAGCCTGGTGCGCGGGCGTTCTTCCTGCAGGCGCGCACGGGAGTGCGCGTGGTGACGATCTCCCTCGAGAAGCAGCAGGTGGCGGTGCTGGCCGAGCGTCTCGACGAGCTCCTCGACGAGATTATGGCCAGCACCGAGCAGAGCACCCTGATCCCGGCCGTCGCTCCGGTGGCCCTGGCGGACGCGGAGCCGCTGGAGCAGCCGATCACCGAGGAGTTCCGGGCGGGCACGATGACCCTCTCGTGGGACCCCCAGCCCGGCCGGGTGGTCATCGAGGTCTTCCCGTACGCCGAGATCGCCGTCCCCGAGAGTGAGGACGTCGTCCCCGAGGATCTCGTCGAGCCCGAGGCCGAGGAGGTCTTCCGGGTCCGCATCGAGGCCGGCCATGCGCGCGCGTTCGTGCAGCGCGCCGAGCAGGTGGTCGGCGCCGGACGACCCGACTGTCCGTTCTGCGGGGGTCCGCTCGACCCCGAGGGCCACCTGTGCCCACGGGCCAACGGCTTCCGCCGCCGCGACCCCTGAGCCATGACGGCACCGGGGACAGAGACCCTCGACGGCATCGCCGACGGTGAGCTGTTGCTGCACGGCCGGGTCATGCCGGCGTCCAACGCGACGTTCGTCGGTGAGATCCACGGGGTGCGCGTGGTCTACAAGCCGGTCAGGGGGGAACGGCCGCTGTGGGACTTCCCCGACGGCACTCTCGCGGCGCGCGAGGCGGCGGCGTACGTCGTGTCCCAGGCGCTGGGCTGGAACGTCGTACCTCCCACGATGCGGCGCGACGGCCCGCACGGCTTCGGCATGGTGCAGGTGTGGTGCGAGCCCGACCCGGACGACGAGGCCGTGGCCATCGTCCCCGGCGGTGGTACCCCCGACGGCTGGCGGCACGTCTTCGACGGCCTCGACGAACGCGACCAGGTGGTCTCGCTCGTGCACGAGTCGTCCGACGCCCTGCGGCGGATGACGATCTTCGACGTGGTGGTCAACAACGCCGACCGGAAGGGCGGGCACGTGCTGGCGATGAGCGACGGCCATCGGTACGGCGTCGACCACGGGGTCACGTTCCATTCCGAGCCCAAGCTGCGCACCGTGCTGTGGGGCTGGGCCGGCGAGGACGTTCCCGACGAGGAGCTCGCGGTGCTCGAGGCACTGGCCCATGACCTGCGCGCCGACCTCGGTGATCGGTTGCTCGACCTGCTCACACCACACGAGGTCTCCGCGACGCTGGGGCGGACGACGCGGCTGCTGCGCACCGGGACGCTCCCACATCCCCAGGGCGGGTGGCCCGCGATCCCGTGGCCGCCGTTCTGACCGATATCCTCGCCGGCATGCGCGCCTGGACAGCCCCCGAGCTCCCGACACTGCCCGAGGGCGGCCCCGTCGTACGGCTGTGGGACACCGCCACGGATGGTCTGGTGGAGCCGTCTCCCGAGGGCGCTGCGCGGCTCTACGTCTGCGGCATCACGCCGTACGACGCGACCCACCTGGGCCACGCCGCGACCTACGTCGGCTTCGACCTGCTCAACCGGGCCTGGCGAGCCGCGGGGCACGACGTCACCTACGTGCAGAACGTGACCGACATCGACGACCCGCTCCTCGCGCGGGCCACCAAGGTGGGCGTCGACTGGCGTGAGCTGGCCGAGCGCCAGACCGAGCTGTTCCGCGAGGACATGACGGCGCTGCGGGTGCTGCCGCCCGACCACTTCCCGGGGGCCGTCGAGTCGATCCCGCTCGTCATCGCGCTGATCGAGCGGCTGCGGGAGGCGGGTGCGGTCTACCAGGTCGACGACGACCTCTACTTCTCGGTGGCATCCGACGCCGCGTTCGGCGACGAGTCGGGCTTCGACCGCGAGACCATGCTGGCGATCTTCCTCGAGCGCGGTGGGGACCCCGAGCGCGTGGGCAAGAAGGACCCCCTCGACTGCCTCGTGTGGCGCGCCGAGAGACCCGGCGAGCCCGCCTGGGACAGCCCGTTCGGGCCGGGTCGTCCCGGCTGGCACATCGAGTGCACCGCGATGGCCCTCGACCTGCTGGGGCAGTCGTTCGACGTCCAGGGCGGCGGCTCCGACCTGGTGTTCCCCCACCACGAGATGTGCGCGTCGCAGGCGCACGTGCTCACTGGGCAGCCGTTCGCACGGGCCTATCTGCACGCCGGGATGGTTGCCTACGACGGCGAGAAGATGTCGAAGTCACGGGGCAACCTGGTCTTCGTCTCGGCTCTGCGCAACAGCGAGGTCGACCCGATGGCGATCCGGCTGGTCCTGCTGCGACACCACTACCGCAGCGACTGGGAGTGGACCGACGAGGAGCTCTGGGACGCCGTCGACACGCTCGCCGTTTGGCGCAAGGCGCTGGCGCTCGGTGCCGGCGCTGCCTCGGGGCCGGTGGTCTCCGCCGTCCTCAACGCGCTGGCCGACGACCTCGACGCACCGACCGCCGTCGCCGCCGTACAGGCCTGGGTGGACGCGACCCTGGGCACCGCCGGACTGGCCGAGCGCTCCGACGACGACGCGGCCGGCCGGGTCGCCACCGTGCTCGACGCCGCGCTCGGCCTGGCGCTCTAGCTCAGCCGGTCCGGCTGGCGCCGGCACCGGCGATGGGTGCGGCACCGTTCGGTTGTGCCAGAAGGTACCTGAGCCACCGCCGGCCCGCCCGCGCCGGCACCGGCGGTGGGTGCGGCACCGTTCGGATGTCAGAAGGTGCCTGAGCCACCGCCGGCCCGCTCCACGAGAAGCCTCAGTCGTCGTCCCCGCGGCGCTTGAGGTAGCGCTCGAACTCCCGCGCGATCGCCTCGCCCGACGCCTCGGGCAGGTCGGTGGTGTCACGGGCCTCCTCGAGGGCACGGACATAGTCGGCGACGTCCTCGTCCTCCTCGGCGAGCTCGTCGACACCGCGCTCCCAGGCCTTGGCGTCCTCGGGCAGGTCGCCGAGTGGGATGGAGACCTCGAGGAGGTCCTCGAGCTGGCCGATCAGGGCCAGCGTGGCCTTCGGGCACGGCGGCTGCGCCACGTAATGGGGTACGGCGGCCCAGTAGGACACCGACGGTACGTCGAGCCGAACGCAGGCGTCCTGGAAGACCCCGACGATGCCGGTCGGCCCCTCATAGGTCGACTGCTCCAGCTTGAGCCGGTCGACCAGCTCGGGCTCGGTCGCCGTACCCGTGACGGGCACGGGACGCGTGTGCGGGGTGTCGGTCAGCAGCGCACCCAGGGTGACCACGAGGCGGCCCCCGAGCTCGTCGCACGCGGCCAGCAGCTCGGCACAGAACTGCCGCCACCGCATGTTGGGCTCGATGCCCCGCAGCAGCACGACGTCGCGGTCGAGGTCGGGTGGCCGGGCCACCGCGATCTGGGTCGTCGGCCAGGTGATCCGCCGATGGCCGAACTCGTCGCTCCCGACGATCGGCCGGTTGACCTGGAAGTCGTAGAACTCCTCCGGGTCGATCGCGCCCACGATCCGCGCATGCCAGACCCTCAGCAGGTGGTCCACGACGCCCGACGCCGCGTCGGCCGCGTCGTTCCACCCCTCGAACGCCGCGATCACCACCGGGTCCACCAGGTTGTCGACGTCCTCGATCTCGATCACACCCGCAACCCTACGCATCGGGGCAGGGGAGCGGTGGCTCCCGCGATTTCGCCGGTACGGCGTGCCGGTGTCACGATCTGGGCACGCCGTCCGGTCCGTGGACCACCTTCCTAGGCTGGTCGGGCACCACCGGGAGACCGACAACTGGAGGACCGTGACCACGCACGAGCAGCCCGACGCCACCCAGGAGCTCACCGAGGCCCTGGGCGAGCGGATCCTGGTGCTCGACGGCGCGATGGGCACGATGATCCAGGGGCACAAGCTGGCCGCGGACGAGTATCGCGGCGAGCGTTTCGCCGAGCACCAACACGACCTGCAGGGCAACAACGACCTGCTCTCGCTGACCCGGCCCGAGCTGATCCGCGACATCCACCGGGCCTACCTCGACGCCGGCGCCGACATCATCTGCACCAACACCTTCAACGGCACGCGGGTCTCCCAGGCCGACTACGGCCTCGAGGAAGCCTGCGAGGAGTTGAACCGCGCCTCCGCGACCCTGGCTCGCGAGGCCGCCGACGCCGCCTCGACCGACGACCGGCCGCGCTACGTCGCGGGCTCCCTCGGCCCCACCACCCGCACCGCGTCGATCTCGCCCGACGTCAACGACCCTGGCGCCCGCAACGTCACCTTCGACGAGCTCGCCGCGGCGTACCTCGAGGCCGCCCGAGGCCTGGTCGACGGTGGCGCCGACCTGCTGCTGGTCGAGACGATCTTCGACACTCTCAACGCCAAGGCCGCGATCCACGCGGTCGAGACGCTCTTCGCCGAGCGCGGCCGCCGCTGGCCGGTGATGATCTCCGGCACCATCACCGACGCCAGCGGCCGCACGCTGTCGGGCCAGGTCACCGAGGCCTTCTGGAACTCCGTGCGCCACGTGCGCCCGCTCGTCGTCGGCCTCAACTGCGCCCTCGGCGCCAAGGAGCTGCGCCCCTACGTCGCCGAGCTGTCGCGGGTCGCCGACTGCTTCGTGTCCAGCCACCCCAACGCCGGTCTGCCCAACGCCTTCGGTGAGTACGACGAGACGCCCGAGCAGATGGCCGAGGTGCTGGGTGAGTTCGCGGGCGCCGGCCTGGTCAACATCGTCGGCGGCTGCTGCGGCACGACCGAGAGCCACATCGCCGCGATCACCGATGCCGCGAAGGGGGTCGCGCCCCGCGACGTACCCGAGCTCGCGCCGGCGTTGCGGCTCTCCGGCCTCGAGCCGGTCACCGTCACCGACGAGAGCCTGTTCCTCAACGTGGGGGAGCGCACCAACATCACCGGCTCGGCCCGCTTCCGCAACCTGATCAAGAACGGCGACTACGACGCCGCCCTGTCCGTCGCGGCGCAGCAGGTCGAGAACGGCGCGCAGGTCATCGACGTCAACATGGACGAGGGCATGATCGACGGCGTCGCCGCCATGGACCGCTTCCTCAAGCTGGTCGCCGGCGAGCCCGACATCAGCCGGGTGCCGGTGATGGTCGACTCGTCCAAGTGGGAGGTCATCGAGGCCGGCCTCAAATGCGTGCAGGGCAAGGCGATCGTCAACTCCATCTCACTCAAGGAGGGCGAGGAGAAGTTCGTCGAGCAGGCCACCCTCTGCAGGAGGTACGGCGCCGCGGCGGTCGTGATGGCCTTCGACGAGGACGGCCAGGCCGACAACCTCGAACGGCGTACCCAGGTCTGCGAGCGGGCCTACCGGATCCTGGTCGACCAGGTCGGTTTCGACCCGACCGACATCATCTTCGACCCCAATGCCTTCGCGGTGGCGACCGGCATCGAGGAGCATGCGGCGTACGGCCTGGACTTCATCGAGGCCACCCGCTGGATCAAGCAGAACCTCCCCGGTGCGCTGGTCAGCGGCGGCATCTCCAATGTCAGCTTCTCCTTCCGCGGCAACAACCCCGTGCGGGAGGCCATCCACGCGGTCTTCCTCTTCCACGCGATCGAGGCGGGGCTCGACATGGGCATCGTCAACGCGGGCGCGCTGGTGGTCTACGACCAGGTCGACCCCGAGCTGCGCGAGCGGATCGAGGACGTCGTGCTCAACCGGCGCCCCGACGCGGCCGAGCGACTGCTCGAGATCGCCGAAAGGCACAACAAGGAGGCCGACGCCGAAGAGGCAGGGGTCGAGGAGTGGCGCGAGCTGCCGGTGGCCGAACGCATCACCCACGCGCTCGTGAAGGGCCTCGATGCGCACGTCGAGGCCGACACCGAGGAGCTGCGTGCAGAGATCGCCGACCGTGGCGGCCGCCCGATCGAGGTCATCGAGGGACCGCTGATGGACGGGATGAACGTCGTCGGCGACCTGTTCGGCTCCGGGAAGATGTTTCTGCCGCAGGTGGTCAAGAGCGCCCGCGTGATGAAGAAGGCGGTCGCCTACCTCATCCCGTTCATCGAACGGGAGCAAGCGGCCGATGATGCCGCAACCATAAGTGCCGGGTACGAGCCCAGGCGTCGCCGTAGGACCAACGGCACGATCGTGATGGCCACCGTCAAGGGCGACGTGCACGACATCGGCAAGAACATCGTCGGGGTCGTGCTGCAGTGCAACAACTTCGAGGTCATCGACCTCGGTGTGATGGTGCCGGCGCAGAAGATCATCGACACCGCCCGCGAGGTCGGCGCCGACGCGATCGGCCTGTCCGGTCTGATCACCCCGAGCCTGGACGAGATGGTCAATGTCGCCAGCGAGATGCAGCGTCAGGGCCTCGACCTGCCGCTGCTCATCGGGGGGGCGACGACGAGCCGGGCGCACACGGCCGTCAAGGTCGACCCGAAGTACGACGGTCCGGTCGTCTGGGTCAAGGACGCCTCCCGCTCCGTGCCGGTGACTGCGTCGCTGCTCAGTGACGAGCGCCGGCCCCAGCTGCTCGCCGACGTGCAGGCCGACTTTGACTCGTTGCGCAAGCGCCACGCCGCCAAGAGCGAGCGGCCCCTGGCGTCGCTCGCCGACGCCCGCCAGCGTCGTACGCCGATCGCGTGGGAGGGCTACCGTCCGCCGCGCCCGCGGCTGCTGCTCAGCCAGGACCACCACGTCTCGAACCTGATCGGACTGCCGGGCGCCAGCCAGCACGTGCGGGTCTTCAGGAACTACGACCTCGACGAGCTCCGGCGCTACATCGACTGGCAGCCGTTCTTCAACGCCTGGGAGATCAAGGGCTCGTTCCCCGACGTGCTCGACCACCCCGACTCCGGCGAGCCGGCCCGCAAGCTGTACGACGACGCCCGCGTCATGCTCGACCGGATCGTCGAGGAGAAGTGGCTGACCGCCCACGGCGTGATCGGACTCTTCCCGGCCAACAGCACCGGCGACGACATCGAGGTCTACCTCGGCGAGGACCGCGCCGAGGTCCACGCCGTACTCCACCAGCTGCGGCAGCAGGGGGCCCACCGCGAGGGCGTGCCCAACCGTTCGCTGGCCGACTACGTCGCGCCCAAGGACACCGGGCTCAAGGACTACGTCGGTGCCTTCGCCGTCACCGCCGGCCTCGGGAGCAAGGAGCGGGTCGAGGCGTTCCGCGCCGAGCTCGACGACTACTCCGCGATCCTGCTCGAGTCGCTGGCCGACCGGCTGGCCGAGGCGTTCGCCGAGCGGCTGCACCTGCGCGTGCGCCACGAGTTCTGGGGTTACATGCCCGACGAGGTGCTCGATCGCGAGCAGCTGATCAAGGAGAAGTACGTCGGCATCCGCCCCGCACCGGACTACCCGGCCTGCCCCGCGCACACCGAGAAGCAAACCCTGTGGCAGCTGCTGGACGTCCAGGAGAACACCGGCATGGAGCTGACCGAGAGCATGGCCATGTGGCCGGGCGCGTCGGTGAGCGGGTGGTATTTCTCCCCCCCGCAGTCGCAGTACTTCGTCGTCGGACGGCCCGAACGCGATCAGGTCGAGAATTACGCCAAGCGCAAGGGCTGGACCGTTGCCGAGGCCGAGAAGTGGCTCTCGCCGAACCTGGGCTACCGATCGGACAACGAGTAACTGTCACCAGGCTCGGACGTCGGGCGGCGGGTATCGCCGGGCGCCGCACGGGTACGCAGTCACGATGACGTCTCGCACCGATCGTCCGGACACTCCCGGTAAGCGTGAGCCTGAGGTAGAGGACGCCTTCGATCGGCTCGTCGACGAGGGCCGAACCCGCTTGGACCGACCCTTCCTGGCGCTCGTGTCCACCGGCCTGCTCGGCGGCATCGACGTCGGGACGGGGGTGCTCGCGTTCTTCCTGGTGAAGGAGGCGACCGGCAACGCATTGCTGGCCGGACTCGCGTTCTCGGTCGGCTTTGTCGCGTTGCTGCTCGCGCGCGGTGAGCTGTTCACCTAGAACTTCCTCGTGCCGGTCATCAGCGTGGTCGCGGGCAAAGCGGGGCCGTTCGCGCTCGGGCGCCTGTGGGGTGTGACCCTGCTGACCAACCTGCTCGGCGGCTGGTTGATCGCCTGGTTGATCGTCACCGGGCTGCCCGAGCTGAAGACGACGGCCACCGAGACCGGCAGCCACTACGCCGAACTCGGGATCTCGGCACGGTCGTTCGCCCGTGCCGTGCTAGCCGGCATGGTGATCACCCTCATGACCCGGATGCAGCACAGCACCGAGAGCCTCGGCGTGCAGCTGGTCGCGTCCGTCCTGCTCGGGGCCCTGCTCGCCGGCGGACAGCTGTTCCACTGCGTCCTGGACTCGCTCTACATGTTCGCCGCGCTGATCAGCGGGGCGCACTTCGGCTACCTAGACTGGTTGTCAGCCCTCGGCTGGTCGGCGCTCGGCAACCTGGTCGGGGGCGTAGTCCTGGTGACCGCGATCCGGATCCTGCGGGTTCCGCACAAGGTGGCCGAGGAACGCGACGACGTGCGATCGACGCAGGCCGTTTCCGGGTAGGCGTTCGATGACGAAAGGAACCGACCGTGCGGACCGTAGGACTTCTCGAACAACTCGCCCAGCGCATCGAGCATGCCGAAGCGCTCGACCGGCCGGCTGGCGCGCTGGCCGGCCTGGTACGCAAGGTGATCCGCCCGGGACCGATCGAGGACGCGCTGAGCGGCGTCCCGATCGGGCATCCGTTGCATCCGGCGCTCGTCGCCGTGCCGATCGGCGCCTGGGCGTCGGCGAGCGTGCTCGATGTGC
>JBPCQY010000164.1:0-2834 GCA_050997635.1 Nocardioides sp. | reverse complement strand
CGGTACGTCGCGCTCGCGGTGCCGCTGGCGCGCGGCTGGGAGCGGCAGACCGACGTGGGCGACAACCCGCTCTTCTACAACGACGGCGCGCTCACCCCCGCCAGCTACCACCGTTGGCTGCACCAGCTCGCGGTCCGCTGGGTCGCCGTACCCGCCGACAAGCTGGACTTCGGGTCGGTCGACGAGGCCGACCTGATCGCCTCGGGACTGCCCTACCTCCACCTCGAGTGGCAGTCGAAGACCTGGAAGCTCTACCGCGTCCAGGACTCCACCCCGCTCGCTCGCCGGGCCACGGTGACCTCGGTCGGCGGCGGCCGGATCACGCTCGTGGTATCCCACGCCGGACGGGTGCCGCTGCAGGTGCGCTGGTCGAATCACCTCTCGGTGCTCGACGGCACGCGGCCGCTGGTGCCGGGCGTTCCCGCCCAGGGCTGCCTGGCTCGGCGCGGTCAGTGGACCACGCTCCGGGCCTCCCAGCCGGGAACCTACGTGCTCGGCGCCGACTTCGACGCCATCCCCGGCGTCGCCCGGCCGGGCGGCGTCTGCCCGACGCCGCACTGACCTTGGGTTACCCGGCGGCGCGCGCCGTACGCCGGTGGGCGGTCGCCGAGAGCAGTAGTACGCCGAGTCCCGCCACCGCGAGCCCGGCGCCCACGAGCGACGGCGCTCGATAGCCCGCGCCGGCGGCGATCACGAGGCCGCCGAGCCAGGCACCCAGGGCGTTGCCGATGTTGAGCGAGGCGTGGTTCATCGCCGCGCCGAGGGTCTGCGCGTCGCCCGCGACGTCCATCAGGCGCAGCTGGAGGTTGACGACCAGCACCGACGAGGCCACCGCGACCAAAAAGGCCAGCGGCAGGGCGGGCCACCCGAAGGGAGCCACCGCAGCGAAGCCGAGCAGCAGCACCGCCATCGCCAACGAGGAGCCGAGCAGCGAGCGGAACACCGACCAGTCGGCCAGCCCGCCCGCCACCCAGGTGCCGGCGACCATGCCGAGCCCGAAGGCCAGCAGGAACACGGGTACGGCGCCCTGCGGCAGGTCGCCCACCCGCGTCACGACCGGCGAGATGTAGGAGTAGAGAGCGAACATGCCGCCGAAGCCGATCGCGCCGGCCAGCAGGGTCAGCCAGGCCTGTGGCTCGGCGAACATCCGCAGCTCGCGGCGGCCCGTCGCGTCGCCGTTGCCCGGGCACGACGGCACGAACGCCATCACCATGGCCACCGTCAGCAGCGACAGGCCCGCGGCGACCCAGAAGGCCGAGCGCCAGCCGAGGTGCTGCCCAAGCCAGGTGGCAGCGGGTACGCCAACCACGTTGGCCACCGACAGGCCGATCATCACCATCGCGACGGCACGGCCCTGCCGTCCCCGCGGCGCAAGGCTCGCGGCGACCAGGGACGCGACGCCGAAGTAGGCACCGTGCGGCAGCCCGTCGACGAACCGGGCCACGAGCAGGAAGCCGTAGCTGCCCGCGAGGGCGCTGAGCGCGTTCGCCGCGGCGTACGCCACCATCAGGGCGATCAGCAGCCCGCGTCGCGGCAGCTTGGCGCCGAAGAGTGCCAGCACGGGCGCGCCGACGACGACCCCGACGGCGTACGCCGAGATCAGGTGACCCGCCGTGGGGATCGAGACCCGCACCCCGTCGGCGACCTGCGGCAGCAGGCCCATCATCACGAACTCGGTGGTGCCGATCGCGAAGCCGCCCGTCGCGAGCGCCAGCAGCGCCAGGGTGGAACCGGGCGTGCGCGTGCGGGTCGTCTCATCGGTGCTGGTCGCCATGCTCACACCAGTGTGCAGGCGTGCTCCCCCACCGCGAATTCCTCGCCGCTCATGTAACGCGGGGTTATCGCCGCGTTACTTGGTGCACAGCACCGCACCAGTGACCACAGCACCGCACCGGACGCGCGCGACGCCTCAGGAGCCGAGGGTCGCGAGCGTCTGGTTGAACGTCGCGGACGGACGCATCACGGCCGCGACCTTCTCGGCGTCGGGACGGTAGTAGCCGCCGAGCTCGACGGGCTCGCCCTGGACGGCGATCAGCTCCTCGGTGATGGCCTGCTCCCGCTGCCCGAGCGACTCCGCGAACGAGGCGAACGACGCGGCCAGCTCGGCGTCCTCGTCCTGGGCCGCGAGCTCGCGGGCCCAGTAGAGCGCGAGGTAGAAGTGCGAGCCACGGTTGTCGATCGAGCCGACCTTGCGCGCGGGCGACTTGTTCTCGTCGAGGAACGTGCCGGTGGCCCGGTCGAGGGTCTCGCCCAGGATCCGGGCCCGGGCGTTGTCGTTGGCCTCGGCGTACTTGGCGAACGACGCCGCCAGCGCGAGGAACTCACCCAGGCTGTCCCACCGCAGGTAGTCCTCCTTGACCAGCTGCTGCACGTGCTTGGGCGCCGAGCCGCCGGCACCGGTCTCGAAGAGCCCGCCGCCGTTGATGAGCGGCACGATCGAGAGCATCTTCGCGCTCGTGCCGAGCTCGAGGATCGGGAACAGGTCGGTCAGGTAGTCGCGCAGCACGTTGCCGGTGACCGAGATGGTGTCCTCGCCGCGACGGATCCGCTCGAGCGAGACCGCGATCGCGTCGACCGGCTTGAGGATCTGGAGGTCCAGCCCGTCGGTGTCGTGCTCGGGGAGGTAGGCCTCCACCTTGGCGATGAGCTTGGCGTCGTGGGCGCGGTCGGCGTCGAGCCAGAAGTTCGCCGGGGTGCCGGAGGCACGGGCCCGGCCGACGGCGAGCTTGACCCAGTCGCGGATCGGCACGTCCTTGGTCTGGCAGGCGCGCCAGATGTCCCCGGCGCTCACCGCATGCTCGAGGAGTACGTCGCCGGCGCTGTCGACGACCCGG
>JBPCQY010000013.1:0-14196 GCA_050997635.1 Nocardioides sp. | reverse complement strand
AGGCACTCACCGCCGACTGCCCGCGCGGCTGCACCCACGGCGCCGACGAGCCTGAGTGCGGTCTCGACGAGGCGCTGGCGCGCGGCGAGGCCGACCCGGAGCGGGTCGACTCGTTCCGGCGCCTGCTGGAGGCGCGCAGCGCGCCGGCCTATTGACTCACTGGCCCCACACGGCCCGCGCGCCCGAGTCTCCGGTCAGGAACGACCAGACGAGCACCGCGACGGCACCCACGACGAGCAGCACCTGGAGGCCGATCGCGAGGGCGCCGGAGCGACCCTCCCGGGTTCCGGCTCCGGAGGTCAGTCCGGACGGCCCGCCCAGGAACCACGCGCCGAGCCCGACCGGAGCCAAGAAGAGCAGCAGGATCAGCTTGAGCTGGTTGCCTCGCGCCCGGTGCGTGTGGACCAGCTGCTCGAGGTGCCGGGCGTGCTCGAGGGACTGGCCCGACTGCGCAGCGAGCAGCCCGGCGCCGGCGGCGACCAGAGCCATGACCACCAGCGGCCACCGCAGCAGCCACCGCGAGCCGGGCCGAGCGGCGTACGCGATGCCCGTGAGGGCCGCGAGCGGGGCGACCACGACGACGAGGTGGACGATGAGCGGATGCAGCGGCAGGCCGTTGAGCTCCATGCTTGAAAGATAATCGGCATTGAGGAATAGCCTGACCCGGTGCCGACCGACTACACCGACGACCTCAGGCTGGCGCATGTCCTGGCCGACGACGCCGACTCACTGAGCCAGGACCGCTTCTTGGCCCTCGACCTCCACGTGATGAGCAAGCCCGACCTCACCCCGGTGACCGATGCCGACCAGGCGGTCGAGGACTCGATCCGGCGGACCCTGTCGCGGGCGCGCTCGCGCGACGCCATCACCGGCGAGGAGCAGGGCAGCTCCGGCCACAGCCAGCGCCGGTGGGTGATCGACCCGATCGACGGCACCAAGAACTTCGTCCGTGGAGTGCCGGTCTGGGCCACCCTGATCGCCCTGGTAGTCGACGACGAGGTCGTGCTCTCGGTGGTGTCGGCGCCCAAGCTGCAGCGGCGCTGGTGGGCCTCGAAGGACAACGGTGCCTACACCGGCCGGTCGTTGCTCAAGGCGACCCGGCTGCAGGTCTCCGACGTACGACGACTCGAGGACGCCTCGCTGTCCTACTCCTCCCTGCGCGGCTGGGAGGACCGCGGCCGCCTCGACGACTTCCTGTCCCTGCTGCGGCGCTGCTGGCGCAGCAGGGCGTACGGCGACTTCTGGTCCTACATGCTGGTCGCCGAGGGCGCGGTCGACATCGCGGCCGAGCCCGCGCTCGAGGTCTACGACATGGCCGCGCTCGACGTGATCGTGCGCGAGGCGGGCGGGCGCTTCACCTCGCTCGACGGCACCGACGGGCCGTTCGGCGGCAACGCGCTCGCCACCAACGCTCACCTGCACGAGGCCGCCCTCGCGTTCCTCGGCGGGCTCCCCGATGACGACAACGACCCCGACGCCCGACCGCGCGGACCCGGCTCGGTCCATGAGCTGCGCTCGCGCCGCGACCGCGAGACGGACTAGCCTCGAAACATCCACTGCCACGCCGACCGTCAGGAGCAGCCATGCACGTCAGCGACGTCCTCGGCACCAAACCGAGCACAGACGTGGTCACCATCTCGCCCGACGCGACGGTCCGCGACCTGCTCGCGCTGCTCGCCGAGCACAACGTCGGCGCCCTCGTGGTCAGCGGTGACGGCGAGGCCGTCGACGGGATCGTCAGCGAGCGCGACGTCGTACGCCGGCTGCACGAGGACGACGCGGTCCTCGACGGCGCCGTGAGTGCGATCATGACCAGCTCGGTCTCGACCGTCGAGCCCGGGATGCACCTGGAGAAGCTGCGGTCGTTGATGACCGACAAGCGCATCCGACACGTCCCGGTGGTTACCGACGGCAAGCTGACGGGCATCATCAGCATCGGCGACGTCGTCAAGGCGGCGATCGGCCAGCTGGAGTTCGAGCGCGACCAGCTCGACAGCTACGTGCACCAGACCTGACCTGCCCGACCCGACCGGACCGAGAGGCCCTCGTGGACAAGCTCGAGATCGACTTCCCCGACTACGACCCGCCCAGCGAGCTGCGGGTCACCGACCTGACCGAGGGCGACGGCGCCGAGGCCACCTCGGGCTCCACGGTCAAGGTCCACTACGTCGGGGTCGCGCACTCGAGCGGCGAGGAGTTCGACGCGTCCTACCACCGCGGCGAGCCGCTCCAGTTCCGCGTCGGCGTCGGCCAGGTGATCTCGGGCTGGGACACCGGGGTGCAGGGCATGAAGGTCGGCGGGCGCCGTGAGCTCGTGATCCCGCCCCACCTGGGGTACGGCGACCGCGGCGCCGGCGGCGTCATCAAGCCAGGCGAGACCCTGATCTTCGTGGTCGACCTGCTCGAGGTGCGCTGAGCCCTGCTCTGGGCACCGGCTCACCAGGGCAGGTTGTCGCCGCCCGCCTGATCGGCGACCCGCGCCGACTGCCCACCCAGGGCCACCACGTCGCCCACGACCAGCCGACGACCACGGCGGGTCTCGACCTCCCCGTTGACGCCGACAACGCCCTCGCCGACCATCGTCTTGGCCTCGGCGCCGGACTCGACGAGGTTGGCGAGCTTGAGGAACTGACCGAGCCGGATCGACTCGTCGCGGATCGGCACGTCCAGGGGCTCGCTCACGGGTCTAGTGAATCAGCACGCTCACCGTGTGGATCACCACGCCGACGAGCCCGCCGACGATGGTGCCGTTGATCCGGATGAACTGGAGGTCGCGCCCGACATGCAGCTCGATGCGCCGGGCGGCCTCCTTGCCGTCCCAGCGCTCGATGGTGTGGGTGATCACGGCGGTCAGCTCCGCGCCGTACCGGGAGACGGCGAAGACCGCGACGTCGGCGGCGGTCAGGTCGAGCCGCTTGCGCAGCTCCTCGTCGTCGACGAGTCGCTCGCCGAAGGCCGCGAGCTCGCTGCGCAACCGCTGGCGTACGGCGCCCTCGGGATCGACGAGCGAGGCCTGGAGAGCCCGGCGCAGGGAGTTCCACAGGGCCACGCCCGACTCGACGACCTGCGGATGGTCGAGGAGCCGGTTCTTGAGCGCCTCGGTGCGGGCCTGGGTCTCGGGGTCGTAGAGCAGGTCGCGGGCGAGCCGTCCCAGCATCGAGTCGAGCGCCTCGCGCGCGTGGTGCCGGGGGTCGTTGCGGATGTCAGAGAGCCAGCGCATCAGCTCGAGGTGCATCCGCCGGGTGACCACGTCGTTGAGCCGCTCGGGGGTCCACCAGGGAGCGCGCTCGCCCAGCACCATCGCGAAGGTGTCCGGGTTGTCGGCGAGCCAGCGCAGCGCCTCCTCGACGGCGAGGTCGACCACGCCGTGGTGCAGGTCGTCGCGCAGCACCTCCGCCAGCAGGCCGCCGGCCAGCGGCGAGATCGGCTCCTCGCGGAACCGCGGCACCAGCGCCTCCCCGACCAGGCTCGCGATGTGCTCGTCGCGCACCGTGGCGAGGGCGATCGAGGCGACCTCGGCGACCTCGTCGGCGGCCCGGCGCGCGTTGTCGGGCAGGCGCAGCCACTGCCCGACCCGCAGCGAGATCGTCGCCGCCTCGACCCGGTCGCGGATGATCTCCTCCTGCAGGAAGTTCTCCCCCACGAACTCCTCGAGCCCGCGGCCGAGGTCGTCCTTGCGCCGCGGCACCAGCGCGGTGTGCGGGATCGGCAGCCCCAGCGGGTGCTTGAACAGCGCCGTCACCGCGAACCAGTCGGCGATGGCACCGACCATCGACGCCTCGGCGCCCGCGTTGACGAAGCCCCAGAACCCGTCACGGCCGATCGTCACGACGTACACCAGCGCGGCGAAGGCGAGCAGGCTGACCGCGAGGGTACGCATCCGGCGCAGCCCGCGGCGCCGCGCCGCGTCGGCGGCCGGGTCGGGGGTGACCATAGCGATCGGAGTGCTCATCGAGTCGATTGTCCCGCACACCCGGCTGGGTGCCACAATGCCGGGCATGTCGCGCACGGTGATCACCTTTGGCACGTTCGACGTCTTCCACGTCGGCCACCTCCGGGTGATCGAGCGCGCGGCCGCGCTGGGCGAGCGTCTCGTGGTCGGCGTCTCCGCCGATGCGCTCAACCTGCGCAAGAAGGGCCGCGAGCCCGTCTTCTCCCAGTCCGAGCGGCTCGAGATCGTGGCGGCCCTGCGGATGGTCGACGAGGTGTTCGTCGAGGAGAGCCTCGAGCTCAAGCGCCACTACATCGAGCAGTACGCCGCCGACGTGCTGGTCATGGGCGACGACTGGGCCGGCAAGTTCGACGAGTTCGAGGACCTGTGCAAGGTCGTCTACCTGACCCGGACGCCGGCGATCTCCACCACGGCGCTGATCGAGAAGATCTCCTCCCCAGACTGACCCGTTTGTGGCGGATGGGAACAGATCTCCGCGATCCGGTTTAGGCTGGCCGTTCTCCGGGGCAGGCTCGGGGAGTCCATGCACGAGCGCCTGACCGCGCTCCACCTGTCATCCATAGGGGAGAAATTCCATGCGTCGTTCCATCGCCACCGTCGTGGTGGCCTTGAGCGCGGCACTCGCCATCTCGATGTTGCCCTCCACCTCCACCGCCGCCGGCGGCTCGGACGGTGGTTCCTCGATCGCGCCCGTCGGCGCCGTCGAGGCACACCGGGCACTCGAGGTGGCCAAGGCCGTCCTCGCCGACAAGCACTCCACGTCCGTCTCGAAAGCGGACCCGACGCTCGCGCTGCGCGACCTGCGCCTGGCTCTGCCGTCGCTGGGCGCCGCCGACCGGCGCGCCGCCAACGACCTGCTCGCGCGTCCGACCTCGTCGCACGACCGCTACGGCGACAGCTACAGCGTCCCGGCCAAGCGCAAGTGCAACGCCCGGTTCTGCATCCACTGGGTGAGCCGGACCGCCGATGCGCCGCCGAGCCATCGTTGGGTGCTGCGGATGCTGCACCTGATGACGCGCGTGTACAAGAAGGAGGTCGGCAAGCTGAACTACCGCAAGCCCATCTCCGACGGTCACCGCGGCGGCAACGGTAAGTTCGACGTCTACCTCAAGAACCTCTACCCCAAGGGCTACTACGGCTACTGCGCCCCCGAGCGCCCGACGTCGTACAACGGCTACCTCTACTCCGGCTACTGCGTGCTCGACAACAACTTCGCCCGCCGCGAGTATGGCGCGCCGCCGATGGCGAGCGCGTCGGTCACCGCCGCCCACGAGTTCTTCCACGCCATCCAGTTCGCCTACGACACCGGCGAGGACCGCTGGATGATGGAGTCGACGGCCACCTGGATGGAGGAGCGGTTCAACGACAAGAGCAACGACAACAGGCAGTACCTCGGCTCTGGTCAGCTGCGCTTCCCGAACCTGCCGCTGGACTACTACAACCCCAACGGCTTCAGCCAGTACGCCAACTGGTTGTACTTCGAGTACCTCAGCGAGCACTACGGCAACGGGGTCGTGCACAAGATCTGGACCAAGGCGGCGGCCAGGAGCCGGCGGCACAACCCGTTCTCCACGCACGCCATCGCGTCGGTGCTCTCGCACCACCACGGCTTCCGCAAGGTCTTCGCCAAGTACGCCGCTGGCAACACCATGCCGGCGCGCACCTACTCCGAGGGCAAGCACTACCGCTCGGCGCCGTACGCAGTGAGCCGCAAGCTCGGCAAGGCCCACAAGAGCAGCGGCGTGCACAGGTTCAGCGTGCAGCACCTGGCGTCGCTCAACGCCCGCTACCGTCCGGCCAAGGCACTGCGTGCCAAGGCCTGGCACGTGCGGATCACCATCAACGGACCCGGTCGGGCCAAGTCGCCGGCCGTCTACGTGGTCGTCCACCGTCGCCACAAGCCGCTGGCCCGCAAGCTGGTGCACCTGTCGCGGCACGGCAACGGCAAGGTCGCCTTCGAGTTCAGCCACCGCCAGGTGAAGTACCTGACGGTGACGATGGCCAACACGTCGACGAGGTTCCACCGGTGCGGCAGCGGCACGGTCTACTCGTGCCAGGGCGTGCCGAACGCACCGCGGACCGGCTTCAAGGTCAAGGCGGTCGCCTTCCGCAAGTGAGTCTCTGACTCACCCAGCACCCCACGACCCCGGTCGGCTTGCGAGAGCCGACCGGGGCCGCTGCACCTGGCGCTCCGCGTCAGCGGGTGTCCGAGACGCGGGGCAGCAGCAGCCGGGCGCTGGCGACCAGCCAGAAGCCGGCGTACACCATGGCGGTGAGCACGTCGGTCACGTGGTGGGCGCCGGCGTACAGGCGCGAGAGCAGGGTGAGCACCGGCAGGACGAGCAGCACCAGCGACCAGCGCCAGTGCGCACCGGCGTACGCGCGAGCGAGCAGGATCACGCCGAGCGCGATGGCCGTCGCCGTCGCGGTGTGGCCCGACGGGAAGCTGGCGTTGGGGTCGAGGCCGGTCTGCAGGATCTTGACCGGCGGGCGCCTGCGCGGGTCGAGGGTGGTGCCGAGGAAGTAGATGACGCCGAGGGCGCCGTACCCCACGGCCACGAAGACCAGCGGCCGGAAGCTGCGCTGCCAGACGGCAACCACGAGGCCCGCCACCCCGAGGACCACGAGACCGATGAGAGTCTGGCCGAGGAACGTGCCGGCGTCGGAGACCGAGTTGAGGGTCGAGGTGCGGTGCCGCGCGACCCACCGCGAGAAGTCGTTCTCCTGACCGCCCAGCGAGTCGGCCAACGGATGGGTGAGCAGCCAGCCGACGCCGAGCACCACCGCGATCACCACGAGCAGCAGCCCGACCAGCCAGGCGGCCGCTCTGGGCCAGGACAGGGTGTCGGACGGGGTCCGGGACGGCGGTGCGGCGGAGTGCGTCATGGCGGTCATTGTCTACGACGCCCGCCCGGGGACCGTCGTACGACGTCCGCCGGGTCAGGCGCTCGCCGTCAGGGCGTCGGTGAGCAGGGTGACCAGCGCCTCGAGCTGGACGTCGGCCGAAGGGCCAGCCTCCTCGCCGGCGCCGTCGAGCGCACGTGCCGCGAGACCGGCCTTGCTGTCGATGAGCTCGGCGATCCGGGCGTCGATCGTCTGCGCCGCGATGATCCGCCAGGCCGTGACCGGCTGGTCCTGACCGATCCGGTGCACCCGGTCGATCGCCTGGGTCTGCTCGGCATCGGTCCACGACAGCTCGGCGAGCACGACGTTGGACGCGACCTGGAGGTTGATGCCCACGCCGGCCGCGGTCAGCGAGCAGACGATCAGCGGCACGTCGGGGTCGGTAAGGAACGCCTCGATGTTCCTCTGCCGCGCCTTGGGCGTCTGGTCTCCGCGGATCGAGGAGTAGCGCAGGCCGCGCTTCTCGAAGGTCTCCTCGGCCACGTCCATCACGTCGATGTGCTTGGCGAAGAGCACCACCTTGCCGACGTTGCGCGCCAGCTGGGCGGCGTAGTCGGCCGCAAGGCCGGCCTTGGCCTGGCCGATGCGGCGCATCATGCTGAAGACGTTCTCGCCGGTGGACGTGTCGGTGTCCTCCCGCTCCCACGTCGCGACCCGGCGGACCAGGTCGTGGTCGATGCCGTCGACGGTGCGGCCCGACGTACGCGTCTCGAGGGCGGCCTCGTAGCGCGCGACCAGGCGACGGGCGAGGTCCTGCTCGGCCTGGCGGATCGAGCGGCCGGCGGCGTCGTCGAGCTCGACCGGCAGGTCGGCGATGCGACGGGCGGGGATGTCGGCGGCGACGTCGATCTTGCGCCGGCGCACGATGCCGAGGTCGATGACCGAGCTGCGCGCGGCGGGATAGAACGCCGGGTCGGCCGGCGTCAGGCCGGTCTCCTCGAGCGAGTCCATCAGGGTGCCGAGCGGTCGCTTGTCATCGATCCAGCCGAGGAACTGCCAGATCGCCCGGAAGTCCTCGATGTCGTTGATCAGGGGCGTGCCGGTCAACGCCATCAGCAGCGGCTTGCCGATGCGCGAGCGGATCCGGTCGGAGAGGGCGAGCACGTTCTGGGAGCGCTGCGAGCTCTTGTTCTTGATGAAGTGCGCCTCGTCGACGACCATGCCGCGGAAGCCGTGGTCACCGATCCAGCCGACGTGGCGGTCGAGCACCTCGTAGTTGACCACCACGATGTCGGCGAAGCCGTCGATCGTCTCGCCGTCGCCGTGGATGACGGTCGCGGTGCGCTGCGGGGTCCAGAGGCCGACCTCGTGGGCCCAGTTGGTCTTGACCACGTTGGGCACCACGACGAGCAGCGGGTAGGAGTGGGCCGCCTGCGCCGCGAGCAGCGCCTGGGCGGTCTTGCCGAGCCCGGGCTCGTCGGCGAGGAGGAAGGTGCGATGGCCGGCGGCGGCCGCGGCGACGACCTGGGCCTGGTGGGGCATCAGCTCGAGATCACCGGGCGCCGCGAGCGAGCTGGGCCCGGGCAGCGCCATGCACGAGGTGGCGCCCGCGCCGGCGTACTCAAAGGACCGGAACAGCGGGCCGAGCAGGTCCCAGCCCGCGAGCCGGCGGGCGCGCGAGGCCGTCTGCTGGGCGGCGGAGAAGTCAGGGACCAGGAACGGGTTGGCGAGCTGCCGCTGCGTGACCGACTGGGGTACGACGCGGCGGGTGGCGGGCGCGGCCTGCACCAGCTCCGGATCGGGCTCGGGCTCCTCCTCCACGGGCGCCTCCAGGCCGGCGGCGCGCAACATGTCGGCGCGCAGGGTCTTCGCGGAGTCCGAGACGCTCGCCTCCTCGGCGAGCAACGCCAGCAGGGAGGTGTCGCGGGCGGCGGTCTTGGCCAGGATGGTCGCGACGCCGTCGAGTCGCTTGAGCTGCTCGGCGCGGGCCGACTCGCTGCGCTCCGTGTCGGCCTTCGTCACGGCCCGCTCCTCCCGGACCAGGAGGCCGATGACCTGGAACTTGGTGCGGGTCGATCCGGTGATCGCGCCGCGCTCGACGGCCGTCTCCACCTCGCGGACGGCGCGAGCGAGCACCGGGATGATGCCCTCGTTGTCGCGTGCACGCTGCCGCTGCCGACCCTGCTGGCCGTTGCGGCGCGCACCGGACTGGCGCTGGCCTCCTCGAGCCAAGAGCTCCTCCTCCACCTGCCCGCCGCACCCGTTGCGCCGGGACCCGGTCACCTCGTCCCGCGGGGGCCGGACGAGCACGCGCCCGGCCTGGTGTGCTCCGCGACGCGACTCGATGTCCCACGGATCTGCGAGAGATCCCCGCTCGGGCCGGACGGCCTGTCTGCGGTGGGCATCGACGGCCCCGGGGGGCCGGAGCCGGGCGACACCTGCCACCTGGCTCGACGCCAGTCTACCCGACGAATGCGGCGGAGTCCCGCTCGCCCCGGGCCTGCGCCGGCCAGCCACAGTCGCACCCGGGTACGAGCGGACCCCGGGGACGGTGGAGGCGGCGAAGCCGGCGACGACCACGGGGCCGGTGCCCGTTGGTTGCTCACCCTGCCCCCCACCCCGACGCCACTGCGGCTGATGCTAGCCCTCGCCGCGGTCCTGCTCGCTCGCGCTGATCAGGCGTGGGTGAGCAGAACCGCCAGGGCTACCAGGGGCACCCCCCACGACAACGCCCTGAGCGTCCGCTCGAGCGGCGCCAGCAGGCTGGTGCGGTCGAGGGGTAGCGCCTCGCCGTCGACGGTGATCACGGTGCCGGCGACCTCTCGGGTGCGACGACGCAGGCTCCGGGCCGGGGTGCTCAGGAACCGCTGGGCGAGCGTGGTCGCGACAGCGGCGGCGGTCGCGACGACGAGTCCGGCCAGTCCGGCCGGGTGCAGGTCCGGTGCCTGCGCGAGATAGCCCACGACGACCGGGAAGCCGCCCCAGCCCAACGCGAACGTCGAGTCGTTGTGCAGGCGTCCGCCGAACAGCTCGAGGTTGTAACCGACCACGAGCACCGCACCGACCGGCACGGCGAGAGCAACCGGCCAGTTCGGCTCGGCGTACCAGAACGCGCCGTAGGCGCCGAGCCCGACTGCACCGAGCAGCGCGACCGCCGCCAGCGCGGCCAGCGCGCCGTCGCCGAACGCCGTACCGAGGGGGTGGCCGGTGCGTTCGTCGAGGGCGTGGGCCGAGACCCCGACGGCGAGGAAGAACGCGAGCACCGCGAGCACGAGCGCCGTCCAGTCGAGGTCGGGCGCCAGGGCGGCGCCGAGCACGACGTAGCTGAGGTGCCACACGGTGTACGGCGGGTGCAGCAGCGTCCACCAGTCGGCGAGCGCGCCGCCCTGGCGGGCGTAGTACGCCGGAGCCTCAGTCACCGGTGCGCCGCCCGCGCATCACGAGGCCGCCGCCGAGGCTCATCGTGCGCGTCCGGACGTCGTCGAAGCCCGCGGCCCGCCACATCTCGACGTGCCGTTCGACCGGGTAGCGGCGGTAGTGGTCCTCGATCGAGGGCCCCAGGAATCGGCCCACGTGGGCCCACTCGCGGCCACCGGTCAGGAAGCCCGCGACGGGCAGGCCGACGCGCGTGTAGAGCCGCCAGGCCGGCAGCCACACCGGGCGCGGTGGCACCGCGAACTCCAGGCTGGCCACCGTCCCGCCGGGGCGTACGACGCGCGCGAGCTCGCGCAGGGTGGCCTGGGGGTCCGCGACGTAGCGCAGCAGGTAGGTGAAGGTCAGCGCGTCGAACGTGCCGTCGTCGAAGGGCAGCTGCTCGGCTCGGCCGACTGTCAGGCTGACCCGCGGCTCTCCCGCGGCGGCGACTCGGGCCTGTCCGCGGCGCAGCATCTGCTCGGTGAGGTCGATTCCGGTCACCTCCGCGCCCGTGCGATCGGCCAGCATCAGGGCGACGCCGGCGGTCCCGGTTGCCACGTCGAGCACCCGGCGGGGCTGGCCCTCCGCGACCGCGCCCACCATCGCACTGCGCCAGCGATGGTTCTGCCCGAAGGACAACAGCTCCTCGAGGGCGTCGTACCGTCGCGGCAGCCCGTCGAAGAGATTCTGGGCGAAGCTGTTGGGCTCCTCCCGCGACCGTCGTACGGCCTGGTCCATCCATGCTCGCATGGCACCTCCGGCTTCACCGTAGCGCCCTCGACGCGAGCCGTTCGACCGAAGCGTCGCCGCTTCACCGCCAAGTACAGGCACAGCTGCTCGCCGGGTACGACGCTTCCGAGAGTGGTGACCGAGACGAGATCCTGCGCCGCGAGGGCTTGTGCTCCCCGCAGATCATCGAGTGGCGCAAGGCAGCCCAGGCTCAGGTTTCGATCGCTGCGGCGTCCGGCGGCTCGTGTGGATCAGAGACTCGAACCGGATTGCGTGGGTGGTCGGCGACGTGCCACCAGGAGTTGGGCACTCGGTGGACACGTCGGATCTACTGCGTCGGCTTCGCCGGATGCGTGTGGATGACCACGGAGGCCACCTTGGGAACCGCGCGGGTCAGTTCGCCTCCGCCCGGTGCGCCGCCCGGTGCGCCTCGAGCGCCGACAGTGCGGGGTCGACATCGAGCACCGCATCCGCGTGCAGCTGGTGACCGGACCATCGCACCCGCAGTCCGCACACACCGAGCACACCGTCAGTCCCCGCGAGCGCCGACTCGCCTCGCTCAACCAGTTCCGGGTCCACTCCGTCCATCAGCCGGGTGAACACGTCGCGACCAGCCCCCTTCAGCACGACCAGATTCAGGACCGTGATCAGGAGCCCGATCAACGGGTCAGCGAGTGGCCAGCCGAGTGCGACCCCGGGCGCTTGCCGAGGTCCGACAGGCTCGCCTAACATCGCCTTATGGCGATAACACACGCCTCGGTCGATTCGAGCGGACTAAGCGAGGTCGGGGCCTTGACCGCGGCTGCCTGCTTGTTCAGCGGGTTCGGCGACCGGTCGCGGCTTTCGATCGTTCAGCACCTCGCGCTCGGTGAACACCGAGTCGTCGATCTCACCCGCCACCTCGGCCTTGCCCAGTCCACGGTCAGCAAACATCTTGCCTGCCTGCTCGACTGTGGCATCGTCACCGTCCGCGCCCAGGGTCGCGCCTCGATCTACGCCCTTGGCCATCCTGCCGCGACTCTCGAACTGCTCGCGGCCGCGGAAAGGCTCCTCGGGCTCACCGGCGACGCCGTGGTGTTGTGCCCCCGATACGGCGAGGGAGTCACCCCGTGACCACCCATCACGACGCCCGCGCCACGGCGTCTGCGTCGACCACCGGCCTGACCGAGCAGCGGCGTCGGATTCTGGGCCGTCGTGCACAGCTGCTCGCCGGAGCTTCGGTCACCTACAACGTGCTCGAGGCGGTCGTCGCGGTCACCGCGGGCTTGGTCGCCTCCTCGGTCGCCCTGGTCGGGTTCGGCCTGGATTCCGTGGTCGAGGTCGGCTCTGGTCTGGTGATCGTTTGGCAGTTCTGGCATCCGCTGCCCGAGACCAGGGAGAGGCGGGCGCTGCGGCTGATCGCGGCCTCCTTCTTCGCGCTCGCCGCCTACGTCACCGTCGAGTCGGCCCGCACCCTGCTCGGCAGCCGTGAGCCGGACGCGTCTCCGCTCGGCATCGGTATCGCGGTCGCCTCCCTGGCCGTCATGCCGTTCCTGTCTTGGGCGCAACGCCGCACCGGCCGCGAGCTCGGATCCGGCAGTGTTGTCGCGGACTCCAACCAGACGTTGTTGTGTACCTACCTGTCCGCGGTCCTGTTGGTCGGCCTGCTTCTGAACGCGACGCTCGGCTGGTCCTGGGCGGATCCGGCCGCCGGTCTGGTCATCGCCGCCGTCGCCGTCCGTGAAGGGCTCGAGGCGTGGCGAGGCCAGAACTGCTGCGCCCCGGTCGGTCCGCGTCCCGGCGGTCACGGGACGCAGGAGGTGGGCGAGTGTCGCGATGGGTCTGGCGATGGATGTTGCTCTCCCGCCACCAACGTCGAGGAGTCCGAGCAGGACTGCCAGGCGACTGTTCCGACAATCCCGGTCTTGACTCTGGACCCGGCTCTCCGGCAAGGTCACCGCTGATGGGCGCCGACCACAGTCACGGTGCTGCTGAGATGGGCGACCACCGAGGTCGGCTTTTGGTCGTCCTCGCGATCACGGTGGCCGTTCTGGCGGTCGAGGTCGTCGGCGCGATCATCTCCGGCAGCCTCGCACTGCTTGCGGACGCCGGGCACATGCTCACCGACGTCGCCGGCCTGACGTTGGCGGTCATCGCCTCCGCGCTGGCGCGACGACCCGCCAACGACGCGCGCACCTGGGGGTACAGACGCGCCGAGGTCCTCGCCGCAGCCGGACAGGCCGCGGTCCTTCTCGCAGTCGGGGTCTTCATCCTCATCGAGGGCATCAGGCGGCTCTTCGAACCGCCGGAGGTCACCTCGAGCGCCATGGTCATCTTCGGTGTCGTCGGGCTGGTCGGGAACATCATCGGCCTGGTCGTTCTGTCCGGCGGCCGGGGCGCGAACCTGAACATGCGTGCGGCGTTCCTTGAGGTCGTCAACGATGCGCTCGGCTCGGTGGCGGTGCTTGCTGCGGCGGCCATCATCGCGGCCACCGGTTGGCTGCGTGCGGACGCCGTCGCTTCGCTGGTGATCGGGGTGCTCATCATTCCCAGGACGCTGAAGCTGCTGCGTGAGACCGTGGATGTGCTGCTGGAGTCCACTCCCAAGGGTCTCAAACTGGCCGACGTGCGTAGCCGCATCATGTCGCTGCCGCACGTGCACGACGTACATGACCTGCACGCCAGCCAGGTCGCCACCGGGCTGCCGGTGCTGACCGCACACGTCGTCGTCGATGACTCCTGCTTTCACGACGGGCATCTCGGACCGATGCTCGACGAGCTGCAGCGGTGCCTCGACGTCGACTTCGACGTCGAGCATTCGACCATCCAGTTCGAGGCTGGGTCTCACGCTGACCACGAACACGAGACTCACGTCTGACCCGTGGGGCCGCCACCGGGCTGCGCGAGCAGGTTGCTCGACACTCGTCGGTGCGAGCCGTTCGGCGGTGAGCATCTGGCTCGGCGCGTGGTAGTCACGGGTGGCCATATCGCCGGGGTTTCGCCTTTCCCAAGGAGCCTATGGGAGGTGTCCGACGGCGCCCGGCTTGACGTCGGCGAGCGCGAAGACGGTCGATGCAGACCGCTGAGCGCGGGTGCTCGTCCTGATTGGACACTATGGGAGCCATGCCGGATGTCAACGACGAACTTGAGAGCCTGAGGCGCGAGAACGCGCGCCTACGCAAGTTGCTGAAGTTGACGGACGCCGAGGCAGAGCCAGCGCACGGTACGCAGTCCGCTTGGTTCGACAGATCGCCCGGTCCGGTGGACGCGAGTTCATC
>JBPCQY010000132.1:0-3570 GCA_050997635.1 Nocardioides sp. | reverse complement strand
GGTTAGACGGTGAGCGTAGAAACTTCCATCCAATCCTCAGAACCACACCCGTCTCACACGCCACACCGGTCACACAACGACAAACCTGCAGGTCAGCGGGCTATCCGCTGACTTTGCCGGGGCCCTGCGCGATAACGCTCGATGGTGACCGTCTTCTCTTTGCCGGTCTTCTCATCAACGACGACGCGCGTGGAGGTGCGCTTGGTGACGCTGGCCATGCCTCATCATGCGCCGATCCGCCGACAAGTCCTAGGGCAAGCACCGTCCAGGCGTTGGCTCGGGATGGTCGCCGTTGACTGTGAAGGGCCTGCCGTCGACTGGCCGATCTTGCTCGGCGACGGCCACCCCACGGGTCGACCCGAGGTTGTTGTGCCGCCTCGACCGGAGTCAGTAGGACCAGGGGAAGCGCGGCACGCTCAGCGGCAGTTGATTGTCATAGTTGGCATTGCGCGGCTGACCTGAGCAAACGCGTTGGCGGCCAGACCAACCTGGGTAGCCACAGAGGGATCCCTGACCAGCGCCGCACGACCGGGACAGGCGCGACCACATGACAGAACTCTCACGTGGGACTCACGCTCGTCTCGGGCGGAGCCCACAGCATAGGGTCATGTTCAGATCTCACTTCTGGGGGCCCAGCAGCAGCCGGAGGGCCCGTGACCGGAACGAAATGGACCCCTGCTGGAGCGTTGCGGCGACGGTCGAGCTGCGACGGGACCTGATCCCCGGTGCCGAACCCGACGGGTACGTCGAGGCCGGGCCGCACGCGACCGGCTGGTTCATCGTCGGGCACTGTCGCGCGACCGTGACCGAGCGGCAGCTGGCAGACTTCCGAGAGTTCACCACCGTCCGGACCTTTCTCTTGCTGTCCCGCGGGCCCCTGCTCGGGGTGTGGCGCCGCGTCCCCGGCTCCTGGGTGGCCGACTGGGTCGACCCCGTGGAGGAGCTCGACTCCCTGAGCGAGCTCGAGCCAGACCGTTTTTTCAGGCGCGAGCTCTGAGAACGGTCGCGTCGCGACGGCAGGGTCGTGGCGACGTCTTGACCGGAAGAGCCGGCCGTGGGGGAGGATGGCCGACGTGAGCGCCGCGAACCGCACTGCCGCACCGGTGGCGCCGGCGCCCGGTCGCACGCCTCGCCCCAGCCTCACCACACGCAGACATTTTCCCGGACTTCGCTCGACCTCGCTGCGGACCCGCATCGCGGGGTGGTCGATCCTATTGCTGACCGGTGCCACGTTCACCACGGTCGTGGTGTCGCACGTCCTGCTGATGCAACGCACCGCGACGGAGATCACTGCGGAGCTGCGGCACGAGGTCGACGAGTTCAACTCGATCAGGCCGCCGCCGTCGGCGCGTTCTCCGGTGATCCGGCACATGACGATGGCGACCGCCCGGGTGCTTCCCAGCAGCGACGTGATCAAGTTCGGGCTCGCGGACGGTCGCCTGGTCACGGTGAGCCGCAACGTGGATCCCACCGAACGGCGGGCCGACCTTCCCATCCTGCGGAGCCTGGTACGCCTGCCGCTCCCAGCCAGCGGGACCACCACGCTGCACCAGGGGGCCGCACGCTTCGTGGTGGTGCCCATCCACGTCGCCGGCGACCCAGTCAGAGGGGCCTTCGTGATCGCGACCCTGACCGAACCGGCCTACGCGCAGGTGTGGAGCGACACCCGCGTGCGGATCGAAGTCGGCCTGATCTGCCTCGTGGTCGCCTACGGGCTGGCGTGGGTCGCGGCCGGGCGCACGCTCCGTCCCGTGAGGGAGACGACCGAGCTGGCCCGCCGCATCAACGCCACCGCGCTGGGAGGTCGGCTGCCGGTCCGCGGCCACGACGAGTTCGACCACATGGCGGACTCCTTCAACGACATGCTCGACCGCCTGGAGGACACCCTTGAGACCCAACGGCGGTTCCTGGCCGACGCGGGGCACGAGCTCCGTACACCGATCACGATCGTCCAAGGGAACCTCGACACCCTGAGCGTGAGCAACCCGGACGATACCGAGACGCTCGCGCTCGTCTCGACCGAGCTCGACCGCATGACCCGCATGGTCAACGACCTCCTCGTGCTCGCGTCGAGCCACCAGGCGGACTTCGTCCGGCTGCGGACCGCCGACCTCGGGGCGCTGGGCGTGAGCCTGGCCGCGAAGGTCGAGGCGCTGGGCGACCGGTCGTGGCGCAACCGGTCCACCTGGTCGGGCAGCGGACTGCTCGACGTTGACCGCGTCACCCAGGCGGTCGTCGAGCTCTGCTCGAACGCCCTCACCTACACCCAGCCCGGGACCGACCTGTCTCTCCGGCTGTCGGAGGAGGGGCAGATGCTCGTCGTCTGCGTTGTCGACCACGGTCCCGGGGTCCCGGTCGAGTTCGCCGAACGGGTCTTCGGCCGGTTCGTCCGCGGCGAGGGCGCCTCGCGCCTCTCCCCGGGCAGCGGGCTGGGTCTGTCGATCGTCGCCGCCATCGCGTCGGGCCACGGCGGCGACGTCGCGGTGAGCCAGACCCCGGGCGGGGGGGCGACGTTCATCCTGCGGGTGCCCCGGGGGCCTGCCCCCAGCGCCGGCGCGACGGACCGCACAGCATGACCAGCATCCTCGTCGCGGAGGACGTCCCCCAGATCACGCGGTTCCTGGAGAAGGGCCTCCGGGCCGAGGGCTACTCGACCCACGCGGTGGCCGATGGATCGGCCGCCCTGGACCTCGCCTCCCACGGACGGTTCGACCTAATGCTCCTCGACCTCGGACTGCCAGGCATGGACGGCTTCACCGTCCTCGTTGAGCTCCGTCGCCGCCAGGTTTCGATGCCGGTGATCGTGCTGACCGCCCGGGACGCTCCGGACGACGTGGTGGCCGGGCTCGAGGGGGGCGCGGACGACTACATGAGCAAGCCCTTCCGTCTAGCTGAGCTGCTCGCGAGGATCCGGCTGCGCCTGCGCGACGTGTCCCTCGAGGACGTCCTCGTCCTCACCCAAGGGGATCTCCGTCTCGACCTGAGGACCCACCAAGCGTCCGTGGGGGACCGTACGGTTGCGCTTTCACCCCGGGAGTTCGGGTTGCTGCAGACGCTGATGCGACACCCCGATATGGTGCTCAGCCGCGAGCAGCTGCTCAACGACGTCTGGGGCTTCAGCCACGACACCCAGTCGAACGTCGTCGACGTGTACGTGCGCTACCTGCGCCGCAAGGTCGGTCACGACCGGATCCGCACCCACCGCGGTTGGGGGTACCAGCTCGTGACCAAGCGAGGTCAGCGCGGACCGCCGACGACCACGTGACCCGAGAGTTCGGTGGCGGCCACGGCCTGACCCTGCAACCCACGGCAGCCGTCGCCGCGACCCGCAGTGATGTGCGGGAGAAGTAGGGCGCTCGAGCCTCGGCGGAGCGCGCATGGGAACCGTCGCATGGGAACCGTCGCATGGGAACCGTCGACCGACAACTGCAGCCGAGGAGGTGTCGTCCACGCGGGAGAACGCCGACCTAGATGGCAAATTCCAAGGGGTCGTCAGTGGTCGTAGGCGCGGACAGCCACGCACCCATTTTCAGCCCGGAACGGGCGCCCCGCCAGGGGCACTTTGGCTAG
>JBPCQY010000127.1:0-3380 GCA_050997635.1 Nocardioides sp. | reverse complement strand
TCAGGGTTCGCACCTGATCGGCGATCTGGCATCGTCGGACGCGCTGATCGTCGTACCCGAGGACGAGACGTCGCTGTCCGCCCGTGAGACGGTGCGGGTGCTCGCGCTCGACGAGGAGTTCTGATGGAGCGGCTGACCCACGTCGACGAGTCCGGCGCCGCCCGGATGGTCGACGTGTCCGGCAAGGACGTCACGGCCCGGCAGGCGACGGCCGCCGGGCGGGTGCTCGTTTCGCCCGAGGTGGTGGCGCTGCTCCGCGGCACGGGCGTCCCCAAGGGCGACACCCTGGCCGTGGCCCGCCTGGCCGGGATCATGGGCGCCAAGCAGACCCCGTCGCTGATCCCGCTGTGCCATCCCCTCGCGCTCTCCGCCGTCACCGTCGACCTCACCGTCGCCGACGACGCCGTCGAGATCGAGGCGATGGTGCGCACCACCGACCGCACGGGCGTCGAGATGGAGGCGCTCACCGCTGTCGCCGTCGCCGGGCTGACCGTGATCGACATGGTCAAGGCGGTCGACAAGGCCGCCGTCATCACCGACGTGCGGGTGCTGACCAAGACCGGTGGGAAGTCGGGGGACTGGGTGCGATGAGCGACCCTCGTGCGGTCGTGGTGGTGGCCTCCAACCGCGCCGCGACCGGGGTGTACGCCGACGAGACCGGCCCGCTGCTCGTCGCCTTCCTCGGCGAGGAGGGGTTCGCCTGCGGTGACCCCGTCGTCGTACCGGACGGTGAGGCGGCGGGGGAGGCGATCGCCGTGGCCGTCGCCGACGGCGCCCGGGTGGTGCTCACCACCGGCGGCACCGGGCTGACCCCCACCGACCGCACCCCCGAGGTGACCCGGCCGCTGCTGGACGCCGAGGTGCCGGGCATCGCCGAGGCGATCCGGGCCGCGGGCGTCGCAACCGGCGTGCCGACCGCCGTACTCTCCCGGGGGCTGGCCGGCATCGCGGGCCAGTGCCTGGTGGTCAACCTGCCGGGCTCGCGCGGCGGGGTGAAGGACGCGATCGCGACCCTGCGGCCGATCCTGCGGCACGCGGCCGAGCAGGTGCTCGGGAGCGACCATTGAGGGGCTGGCCGGCGACCCTGCAGCACGAGCCGGTGACGGTGCGACCGCTGCAACGTCGAGACGCCCGGGCGTGGCGCGACGTACGCCGCCGCAACCCGGCGTGGCTGCGGCCGTGGGATGCGACGATCCCGCCGGGTGGTGAGGAGCGGGCGACGTCGTTCCGCAGGATGGTGGCCCGGCTCAACAGCAATGCCCGCGCGGGTCTCGGGCTGCCCTTCGCGGTCGAGATCGACGGCCGCTTCGCCGGCCAGGTCACGGTCAACAACATCGTGCGCGGTTCGGCCCGGTTCGCCTCCATCGGCTACTGGCTCGGGTCGGAGTTCGCGGGCCGGGGGGCGATGCCCGTAGCCGTGGCGATGGTGATCGACCACTGCTTCGACGAGGTCGGCCTGCACCGGATCGAGGTGTGCATCCGCCCCGAGAACTCCAACTCGCTGCGGGTGGTCGAGAAGCTCGGGATCCGCGAGATCGGCTTCGCGCCGAACTTCCTGCACATCGACGGGCAGTGGCGCGATCACCGGATCTTCGCGATCACGGTCGAGGAGTGCCCGGAGGGTCTGCTCCGTCGTCTGACCCATCAGCCACACGAGTGATTCTGCGACACACCTGCAGACATCCGCCTCAGGTTGCGCTGGCGAACCTAGTGTTCGACTCGTGGACGGACTGAGTGGACTGATCTTCGTTGCCCTCGCGATCGCCTGGGCCGTCTACCTCATCCCCAAGGCGCTGCGACACCACGACGACGCCGTGAGCAGCCGCTCCATCGACCGCTTCTCCAGCACCATGCGGGTGCTCGCCCGACGTGACGCGGTCAGCCGCAAGGACGCCCGCCTGGTCGTGACGCCCTCGCGCGCTGCCTCCTCGCCCGTCGTGACCATCAAGCCGTCGAGCGCCAAGCCGTCGCCGGCCTTGCCGCCGCCCGTGCCCGAGGCCGAGCAGCGCGCCGTCCAGCGCGAGTCGACGCGTCGCGCGACCCGCCGCCGCCGCCACGTGCTCGCCCTGATCCTGTTCGCCAACGCGGTCGTGGCCTCGCTGGCCGCCGCCCCGGTCATCTTCTGGTGGTACGTCGCGATCCCGGCCGGCCTGCTCGTCGCCTGGCTGGTCGCCTGCCGGCTGATGGTGAAGAAGGAGCGGGCCTGGACGCCGTCGCTCCTCGTGCCGCGTACGGCGCCCGACGTCGCGCCCGCCTCCGAGTCGGACGCGGCCGACACCGACGCCGCCGAGGCCGACCCCGATGTGACCGGTGAGATCGCCGAGGTCGCCGAGGCCGCCGAGGCCGAACCGTCCGACCCCGCGAGGTGGGACCCGGTGCCGGTGACCCTCCCGACCTACGTCAACATGCCCGCGGCCCGTCGTACGGTCCGCACGATCGACCTCGACTCCAGCGGCGTGTGGACCTCCGGCCGCTCCGAGGTCGACAGCGCCCTGGCCCGCGAGGCCGAGAACGCCGAGCGCGTACGACGTTCGACCGAGCGCAAGCAGGGCGGCGAGGGCGACCGCGCCACCGGCTCCTGACGATCGGGCGTAGCCTCGCTCCATGAGCGGACCCCTCACCGTCAGTTCCTCCCGTGCCGTCCCGGCCGAGCTCGAGCGCACCTTCGAGGTGACGATGTCCCAGCCGCTGCCACGGCTGTTTCGTCGGCGCTTCGGGCCGCTGCCTCCCATCAAGGAGGTCCGCGATCAGCCGGCCACCTGGGACGGCGTCGGGCAGTCCCGCCTGATCGTGCTCAGCGGCGGCGGCACCATGCGCGAGACGCTGACCAAGGTCGACCGGCCGCGCGCCTTCGGCTACCTCATCGACGAGGTGACCGGGCCGATGAAGCCGATCGCCGCGAAGGTGGAGGGAGAGTGGAGCTTCGAGCCGACCGGCACCGGCACCCGGGTCACCTGGACCTGGACGATCCACCCGCCCAACCAGGTCGGCGAGTTCCTGCTGCCCGTCTTCGGCCGGTTCTGGAAGGGCTACGCCCGGCAGGCGCTCGAGGAGCTCGAACAGGTCCTCGCCGGCTGACCTCCTCCGATTCCCGACACCGCCGAGCCGGGTGCTAGCCTCTCCCTTCGCGTCGTACGACGCATGGGGGGCTGTGGCGCAGTTGGTAGCGCGTCTCGTTCGCAATGAGAAGGTCAGGGGTTCGAATCCCCTCAGCTCCACTCTTCAATACCGGGTCTGACCTGCGGAAACGCAGTTTGGACCCGGTTTGCTGTCTCCCGGACCTCGCACCCCCTGCGTACCCCCGCAACGCATGCAACTGGTGCAAATGCTGCAACGAGAGTGAGAAGGTCGCCGAGGGTCCGATTGCTCACGTGATCTCG